>JBGSQB010000226.1:0-58841 GCA_041738285.1 Pseudomonadales bacterium
GCCATCCAGCAGGCGGGCCACGAATTTGAGGCGTTCGTCCATACGGTCACACTCCTTCCATGGCATTTGGGGTCCCCCCAAATGCCTGATGTGTAACCTATGTCTCCGGTATCGAGTGTTACCCCTGTATCGGGTAGCCCACAAGCCCTTACCTACATGGCACGGCATCACGCAATCCCCCACTGTGGGGATTATGTGGGGATCACAATCTCGCCAAATGAAGCCGTGTCGATGCTCTCCAGGCTACGAGCGAAGCCCAGGTCGCGACCCTTCCACTCGGTAACTAGTTCGATCAGATACCCCCGCCGGGGTGAGCGCCGCCATGGCCCGCTGAAGCTGGGGACGGTACCTCTGCGTACCGGAGATGCCCTTGTCCTGAAACGCACGCTCGCACCCCGCTGACTTGAGCGCGCTAATCTGTAGATCGAGGCTCTGATCCTGGGTTGAAAGCCGTGCGTGCATGCTGGGCCCTATAGACAACGCAGCTGGGTGCGGAGCGTAATGGAAGCAGCAGAACCATTTTCGGGAGAACGCGTCGTGAGGCGTGGCCGATCACCCCGATCGCCGACCGATCATGCGAACTGTCCTGCGCGGCGTCGCCCGTGAATAGGTCTCAGTCGCGGGTGATACTGCGCGGTTTCCAGCAGTGGCTTGGCACTCCCGACTTCGAGGATCATGCGCTGGACGCGATGCGTCGATATTGTGGTGGTGACAAAGCCATCCTCATCAACCACCACACCGATGGGCGCCCGGGGGTTTTCATGCGAGCGCAGTTCCTGACGGGTCAGGAGCTTGACTCGTACAATCGCGACTACGCGCCCTCCTACCCATTGGCCAAGCCGATCAACGCATTGCCCGTTGGCGTCGCGATAACGACCAACAGCATGATGGCACTGAGGGAGTTTCGGAAGTTCCCCTACTTCGGCTGGGCGGACAGGTCCTACGGCGTCTATGAACTTGGCAGTGTCTTTTCACGCGCAGGCGCTGACACGATCGCCGTCGGCATTGCCCGCACCTTAGCCCAGGGCGACTTTACGACCGACCAAACTAGCCGGTTGCAATCGCTTGTGGGTCCTTTTCGGAGGGCGTACCTGCTACACCGTCGAATGCGGACGACGTCCTCGCTCGATGGGGTGCGCGTAAGCACATTGATCGATCTCACGGACCCCTACTATGGCTGCTTCGCGATCAACCGCGATGGCACGGTCATCGAGACCAACGGCGGAGCTGACGACCACCTCGCTTGCGGCATCGCAGTGGTTTCGGTGGCTGGGCGGCTACGCTTCAAAGACTCCAGTGCACAGCACATTCTGCAATCGGCGCTGACTCACAACGCGCAGAGCGCGACCATCCCGCTACGAAGTCTCGGGCCCGAGCTACTTTTTGCCACGGTGCTGCGTGTCAACGACCTTGACCTACCGAGTTCCACTACACAGGGAGCGCATTGGCTCGTATTTCTGCCCGTATTGAAACTTGCACACACCCGCCGCAAGGTGACCGCGTTTGCCGATGAACATTCGCTCACACACATGGAAACGCGGGTACTAGAACAGCTCGTTCACGGGATGGACATCCCCGCGATCGCGGCGCACCTCGAGCACTCCATCGAAACTTGCCGGTCGACGTTGAAGCACATATTCCGTAAGTCGGGGACTCGAAGGCAGGCGGAATTGGTCGCAAGAGTGCTCACGTGAACCTCAATGTCCAGCGTACAGGCCTCGATGCCGCTTAGCGGCTAAGGCTCTCGCACCGCAACTACTTCCAGGCGCTAGTACCTGACCTACGGAGATACCGGACCGCTCACTCCGAACGGCCTGTGCAGCGGGCATCCTGCCGCGACGTCGTCCGTCGATTGACCCCCAGGGCACACGTCTCCGTGCGCCCGTTGGCGCCTTGGCGAGCACCCGTCGAGCGCGAAAAAAAATGATGTAGCAACCCGCTCCCAACCATTGGTATGGTTCATGGGTAAAACCGTCACGCATGACGGTATTGGACAACACGTAGGGGAAACATGGCGGCAACCTTCAAGAGACTGAACCCTGAGACGATGACGCGCTCGCCAGGGCTCACGTATCAGGATCTTCTGGACCAGGACACCCATGCGGTGCCGGACGTGCTCCGGCTTCAGTCACCGCGGGACATGGGGCTGGAAGATTTCCCCATCGATCGGTACATCTCCAAGGCGTACCACGACAAGGAAGTGGAACGGCTGTGGATGAAGGCCTGGCAGTTTGCCTGCCGGGAAGAAGAGATTCCCAAGCCTGGCGATCACATCCGCTATGACATTGCCGGCCGGTCGTTTCTCATCGTCCGGCAACACGACGGGGGTCTTAAGACCTACCCGAATGCCTGCCTGCACCGGGGCCGGATGCTGAAGGAAAACGACGGTTGCGCCTCAGAACTGCGCTGTCCGTTCCACGGTTTCGCCTGGGCGCTCGATGGCGGTCTGAAAGACATTCCCGCGGGCTGGGACTTTCCGCAGGTGGACCGGAAGAACTTCGGCTTGCCAGAAATCCCCACCGCGACCTGGGCGGGATTCGTGTTCATCAACCCGGATCAGAACTGTGCGCCGCTCGCGCCCTTCATCCGCGATCTGGCTGAGCAGTTCGAACGCTGGGATCTGGGATCCCTCTACATTCAGGCCCATGTGGCGCGCATCGTGCCCTGCAACTGGAAGATCGCCCAGGAAGCCTTTTGCGAGGCTTATCATGTGAATGCGACACATCCGCAGATTCTGCGCAGCCTCGGTGACACGAATAGCCAGGTGGATATCTGGGAAAATTGCGCGCGGGTAATCACCCCCGGTGGTACCCAAAGCCCGTTGCTCGACTACGAGGTGTCCGATGAGGGCATTCTCCGCGCGATGATGGATATCCCGGCCGAGGTTGAGATGCCGCCACTGCCGGCCGGTATGAATGCGCGTGCCTATCTGGCGGCCATGAGCCGGGAAGGTCTGCGCGCCGCGGGCGGTGATCGGGTCGATGAGTACTGCGATGCCGAGATCGTGGACAGCATCGACTACACCCTGTTCCCGAACTTCCATCCGTGGGGTGCGTTCAACAAAATCGTCTACCGCTTCCGACCGAACGGCCACGATCATCGCAGCGCCATCATGGAGTGCTACCAGCTGATGCCGTTTCAGGGCGAGCGACCGCCCGCGGCGAAGATTCATTGGCTGGGCAACGATGAGAAGTGGTCATCGGTGCTGGGCTTTCTGGGCCGGGTGTTCGATCAGGACCTCTTCAACATGCCGAACGTGCAGCGCGGCCTCGAGGCCACCTACAAGCCGACCGTCACGCTGTCCGCCTACCAGGAAGGCAAGGTGCGCTGGCTACAGCACAAACTCAACGAATGGGTGGGGGACTGATCGTGTCGCTGACGCATCCATTCGATCCGGACTCGCACTACGAGTTGATGGCAGACGGGAATATCCGAGTCAGCAATCGCGGCCGGCAGGGGATCTTCTCACCGGCGGGCGTGCATCTCTCCGGGGAGATCTGGGAAGCCGACCCGCAAATCTGTGTCTGGGTCAGCAACGTGCCTGATCCAACCACTCAGCTCGCTACCTCGCGCATCGCCGGCCGGGACGACGGCAAGGGGATCTGAGAAAACCAGGGAAGCTCTGCACAGTTCGCAGCTCTCAGGCCGAGCGCGATTCGGACGAAATGAGGAGACAGCATGAGAGTTGATGGAACCGTCGCTGCCGGCTTCGAGCCCGTGCAGTCGTGCCTCGAAGCAGCTGACGATCAGCTTCTCGGTGGTGGCTGCGCGCTCGCCGTCACATTGAACGGTGAGCCGGTAATAGACCTCTGGGCCGGGTTCGCGGCACCGGGTCAGCCATGGCAACAGGATACCCGCGCCGTGTTGATGTCGGCCACCAAGGCCGCGGCGGCAACCTGCATGGCGCTGCTCGTGGACCGTGGGCAACTGGACCCGGATGCGCCGGTGGCAACCTATTGGCCCGAGTTCGCGGCCAACGGCAAGGCGGCGATCACAGTTGCCGAGGTGCTGGATCATTCCGCCGGCACCATCACGATTCCACGCTACGAAAACCTGCTGCAGTGGAATGGTCGTGGGTGGGACGAGATCGAGGAGATCGAAGCGCGACTTGCGTCAGCTGCGCCCGAGTGGGAGCCCGGTTCCTGCCATGGCTACCACGGACTGACGTGTGGTTGGGCCTGGGACGCGCTGATGCGTCGCGTTGATGGGCGCAGCCTCGGCTCTTTTTTTCGCGAGGAGATCGCAGGTCCACTGAACCTGGATTTTTCGATCGGGACACCGGCTGCCGACTGTCAGCGCGTTGCGCGTGTGCAGGATTTTGACCTGTCCGGCTTGGCGCCGGAGCTGCGGGCGCTGTTAGAACCGCTGCTGCTGAGCAACCGAGATCCGTCGCACCTCTGTGGAAAAGCATTCTTGGCGCGCGAAGGGGTCGGTGCGCTGGATCGACTGGCCATGCTGATGAACAATCCACGGGTTCTCGCAACCGAGGTGCCGGCAGGCAACGGTACTGCGACGGCGCGCAGTCTGGCGCGGTTTCACGCGCTGCTTGCGGGTTGGGGAAGCCTGGATGGCGTTACGCTGCTGTCCGCCGAGACCATCGCGCGCTTCAGCGCGGAACGTCGCACCGAAGTCGATCTGGTATTGGGAATGCCCACGAGCCGCGGCCTTGGTTTTTTCCTGAATCGGGTGGAAGGCCCGCTCGGACGGGGCATGGGTCCAACACCCACTGCATTCGGGCACAGCGGTGCCGGCGGCCAGCAGGGGTTTGCCGATCCAGAGCGTGGCGTATCGCTGGGTTTCGTGCGCAACCACCTGACGCTCGAACCGTTCTTCGGTCCGAAGTTGGTGGAGTGCGTCTACGAATGCGTCAAGAACGCGTCCTGACGTTGCTCGGGTGAATGGCTTGTGGATAGTGCCGGACACAGTCGTCTCACTGCCGTGAGCGTAGCGACCCATCTCCGCGGCCACGGGCTTACCACACATCTCAGTCAGTCGACGGAGTCTTGGTTGAGCACCTCTCCATCACTAGTCAGCGTCACCAGTACTCCGTTGTTCGGGGGAGGCGGTTGGAAACGCTGACGATCGAGGTGGGACGCGCTGCCGCCACCGTTGGGGTGCCGCATCATCTCTACCAACGCCCAACTCAAGATTTCGATCTCGGCTTCGCCAGCGTTCGTTAGCGTACGGACACATGCTTGATCATTGCGTAGCTTTGCTATCGAACTTTGGAACTATGATGGGCGAACAATGAACAGGTCGATGATCATCGGAACTGCACTGGGTGTATCCGTTGCGGCCGCAGGTGCGAGCTTTGCCGGGTACCAAATGATGTCCGGGCAAAATTATGCCGAAGTCACGCAGGTCACTCCGCTTCTCGAGAGGGTGAATACGCCGCGCGAGGAGTGCCGAGATGCGCCGGTAACGCGACAGAAGCCGATCAAGGATCCGAACCGTCTGACCGGCACCGTCACTGGCGCAATCGCCGGTGGCGTCCTGGGCAACGAATTGGGTGGAGACGGCAGCAACACCGGCGCCAAGATTGCCGGTGCCGCGGTCGGTGGGCTTGCCGGCAACAAGGTCCAGGAGAGTATTCAGAAAGGTGCGACGTACACCGACATCGAGACGGTTTGCAATTCAGTGAACGATGTCAGTGAGCGCACGGTGGGATACAACGTCAGTTACCGCATCGGCGATACCACCGGACAGGTGCGGATGGACCACGACCCCGGCAACCGAATCCCGCTGCGCGACGGTCAGTTGATTCTTGCGAACGCCGACACGACATCCCCCTAGGCCTGGTTCGTCCGGCGAGAACCGCCGGACATCGCCACGAATTCGCCCGAGACGACACCCAGTACGCCCGCCGGAGCACTCAAAAGTACCGCAACCACAATGTACGGTGCCGCACAGTGCGATGTTGGTATCGGCGGATACACTCGCCCGGTCAGTTCACTCTCATCGCTCGGACCTAGGATCTCTCCCGGTGTTGCCGAGCGTATTTCAAACAAGGATATTGAAGATGAAAGTTCCAGGAATGCTTGCGATTGCAGTGTGCTCAGCCGTGCTGTTGGCATCCGGCTGCGCTAAGAAGGACAGCCCCATCGACAATGCGGTCGAGAGCACCAAAGACGCGCTCGATATGCGGGACAACGAGAAGCTCAAAGACGCGGGTGAGCATGTCAAGGACGCACTGGATGATGCGGCCGAAGGCGTCGAAGACGCTGTGCAGGGGAACTAACGCGAAGGTCTGAACGCCCGATGGCTCGCACCGATATGTCAGCTTCGGGTCCGACTGGCCTCGTACAGCGGCATCACCGTTGGCAGCAATGCGCTGATGGTTTGAATGCGGCTGCCTTCGGCGGGATGCGTGCTCAGGAACTCCGGTGGTCGTCCACCTTGACCTGCCCCCATCATCTTCTTCCACAGCGTCAGCCCAGCTCGTGGGTCGTAGCCGGCCCGCGCGGAAAGTTCGAGGCCGATCTGATCTGCCTCGGTTTCATCGGTGCGACTGAACCGGGTTGCGATGAGCGCCTGGTATCCCACAGTGGCGATATCAGCGGCGCCAGTGTTCGCACCCAAGACTGCCGCGCCCGCGCCGATGCCCGCCTGCGCAGCGAGAGCCTGAGATAGCTGTTCCCTGGAGTGCTCGCGCAAGGCATGACCGATTTCGTGGCCAAGCACGACAGCCAGTTCGTCATCCGTCAGCTCGAGCTGAGTAATCAGGCCCGAGTACACCATGATCCTGGCGCCCGGCATGCAGAATGCATTGCGTTCATCGCTGTCGATTACGTTGACATCCCAGGGCCAGCCCGTAGCGTCGTCCCGAAACACGCGCACCTGTGGTTTGATCCGTTGCACGATGCCGCGCACGCGTCGGGTCAAAGCCGGATCACGATTGAGGGTTCCCTTGCCGGTGGCGTCGCCCACGAGCTTTGCGTACGCCTGTGCCGACACCTGCTCCAGTTGTTCTGCCGACACCAGCATCAGCTGTGGCCTCGTCACCCCGACGGCGCCCGCTGTCGTTGTGGTCTGACAGCCCATGCTCAATGTCAGCACGGTAAGCAGCGCAGCGTAGTGGATACAGGCTTTGTTCAAGTCACACCTCGCGGAAGCAGATTGTGCAGGTAGCGCAGGTTCGTCCGAACACTCCGTACGGGAGCGAACAAAGCGGGCGTGCGTGTCACGAAGGTCGCTGGCCAGATTCCGATCTCGTCAGTCGCTGAGCAGTTCGCCAATCGGGTGCATCGGCTCCAGGTGCTGCGAAACGACTTTCAGGATGACCACGATGGGTATGCCGAGCAGAAGTCCCCACACACCCCACAACCAACCCCAGAACAGCAACGATATGAACACGGCCGCGGGGTTCACGCTGGCAATCCTGCCGGTCATCCACGTGGTGACGAAGGTCCCCACGAACGTTGCAATGGTCAGCGACGCACCGGCGAGGGCGAGCGCCATCAGCAGCGAATCGAACTGCATGAAGGCGGCCATACCGATCGCCATCGCGGTCACACCGGGACCGAGGTACGGAATGAGATGGAGCAGTCCCGCGGCGGCGGCCCATGCGCCCGCATTTTCCAATCCAAACCAACGAAACGCGACCCAGCACAGTAGTCCCACCAGCAGGTTGGTGGTCAGGAGCATCAGCATGTACTGCTGAATCGATCCGTTGATGCCATCGAGAATGTGGATCGTGCTTTTTTTGTTCGATAGCGACGGTCCCGTGAGGCGAACCAGCTTGCGCTTGAATGAGTCACCGCCCAGCAGCAGGAAGAAGACCAGAAACAGCACCATGACCGTTTGACCGATCGCGGCCATGGCGCGCATCGAATTGCCCCACAGGAAGCGACCAAGCTTGAAGGTCGGTTGAACCACAATGACCTCCGTTGCCTTCTCGCGCACGGGCGAACTGCCCTCCGCCGCTTTCGTGGTGGCCTCTTCAACCTGAGCGGCCGCGTCCTGCATGATCTGTAGATTCCCGACTTCAGTGCCTTGAAGGCGCGTAAGCGCATCGCCGAATTTAGTGGCGGCGTCGGGCAGTTGCTCGATGACGGCCTGCACCTGGTTACGCAGTGAGTAGCCGCCCAGTACCAAGGCACCAATGACGCCGATCATGACGATCAGCGTCGCCATCACGCGTGGCAACCTGATGACTTCCAGCCACGCGACCAGTGGGGTGAGCGTGTAGGAGATGATGACGCCAAACAGCAACGGGACCAAAAACGATTGCGCCCACGACAACGCATACACGGATGCGATGGTCGCAAGGACAGTCAGCGCTATCTGTCGCGGCGTCTTTGGGAATAAGTTCGCAGTGGCAGTGAGAGGGGGCGGCAATTCAGGATCATCTTCGATCGTTTTCATGCCCCCGGTTCACAGTTGAGTAGGTCCAATGAATCAGCTCGAGCTCACTGATCTAGGGAAGCTCTGAACAAGTGGATATTTTCGTCAGGGCAAGGCGGGGCGTGCGGAGGGACATCGCGAATATGCTGTAAATTCGCGATGCTTCCGGAGTGCGCCCCAACGCGGCCATGGCGGAAATAGACCTTGTTCAGAGGTTCCCTAGGTTCACCGCGCATATGTGCTGTAGAGGAAGATACTGCGACCAGCAGAGTCGCGCAGGTGTTGATTGCATTGAGCACGGTGAGTACTGACCAGTACCTGCGCGGTTTGTTGCGGCCGAGAGCTACACCTACGCAGACCCCGGCGATCACCATGCCGGGCGAAGCAATGCGTTGCCAGAATGCCCTCTTTAGCGCCTTGGCATTGCTGACGATTTGAGTGCGGCGGCGAAGGAGTTGACCTTCCATGGCGGCGATCTGCTCGTTGAGTGATGCGTCTCGATTGGCTATCACGATGCCCCTCCGCGCGGCCGGGACGGCGCAAGCGAGGCAAGCGTTGCCGGAAAGCGAAGGTGTCTGCGTTGTTGTCGGATGATGCGATATGGCACAGCGACGGCGACCAGCGTCAACCCAGCGGCCACCGTGAATGCAAGTGCGGGGCCGACCCCCATACTCATCAACGCGAATACACCGGCGCCGATGAGACAAAGCCATGTGCTGACCAGGAGCGTTCCGATGGCGACTTCAGCCGCCAGCATGACCACGAGGCTACGCGCGGCGCGTTCGGACTCAAGGACAACCAGCTGAAGCTGGTCATGTACGGTCTCGCGTAGCTCGTGCACGAGTGCGACCGTCGTGTCCAGAATGCCGGCAGCCGGGGCTACCACGTCAGTTTCCGCAGCGTTCGTTTCTTCCACGATGATCGACTGTGGTCAATTAACGATTGGACAGCAGGCGACTCAGCGCATAGCCGGCCGCGACTGCGATCGCGAGCGACGCTACTGGGTGTTCACGGACGTAGTCGCGGGTCCCTGCAGCGATTTTGTCTTGCGCTGTCATCAGCTGATCGCCCTTCACGCCGAGCGATTCCGCTGCCTGCGTGGCAACGCCCGCAACACGGTCGACGACTTCGTGGGCACTCGAGGCCATGCGATCCACGGCTGGTCGCGCCGCATCAGCCACGGTGTTCAATGCATCGTGCGCACTGGTTGCGGCTTGGTTCACGCCGCGCGCTAGCGTGGATCGATTGGGTTCGGCGTTGCCGGTTTTGGCGTTTGTATCTGACTCCATCTTCTTTCCTTGGTTGGATTCGTTGTGACCCGCCCCTTTCGAGGCGGCTATCGGGAACTGCGGGCCGCGGCCAGCTGTCCGCCTTCGGATTCCCAGCTCTCGACCGCGGAATGATCGGAGGTGGCAAAGAGTCTGGCCGCTTCGTTCCAGTTCGCTATGCTCCACCAGCGATCCAGATATTCGCCGCGACGATTCTGGTACTTCAGGTAGTAGGCATGCTCCCAAAGATCGTTCACGAGCACCGGGCGGAGCCCTTGGCGCAACGGATTGTCGTGGCCCGAGGTGCATACGATTTTCAGTTCGCCGCCGTTGAGCTGCGATCGCACAAGCCACACCCATCCGGAGCCGAAGAAGCGTTTGCCCGTTTCCACAAATTGGGACTTGAATGCCTCAATGCTCCCAAAGTCTCGGACCAGCGCGTCCGCGAGTGCGCCACTGGGTTCACAGGTCAACGGCGGTGTCATCGCCCGCCAGAACAAGCTGTGGTTTAGATGGCCACCTGCATTGTTGGTAACTGCGGCACGAATCCCCACCGGGATCATGCTCGGATTCATCAGTAGCCAAATCGGGCTTCGACCCTTGAGATCCGGATGGTCCTCCAGTGCCGCGTTCAGGTTCTTTACGTACGCCGCGTGATGCTGATCGTGGTGTAATCGCATCGTGCGCGAGTCGATCACGGGCTCGAGCGCCGAAAAGTCGTACGGCAGATCCGGCAGTAGATGCCCGGTGGCACCATCTGACGACATCACTTGACCTGTATGTCGTTCTTCACCGACTTCACACCGTCAACGGCCTGGGCCACAGTGCTCGCGTGGGCGCGCGCGTCCGCAGAGCTTGCGAAGCCGCTCAGTTGTACAACGCCTTTGAACGTTTCGACGTTGATCTCACCCGACTTCAGATCCGAGTCGCCGAATATCGCAGCCTTCACCTTTGTCGTGATAACCGTGTCATCAAAGTACTGCCCAGTGCTTTCCTGCGTTCGTGTTGATGCACAGCCCGACATCAACGCCAGCATCAGAGCGACGGTCGCGACGATGCGCGAATGAGTGGTGGTGATCATTGTGTAGTTTCCTTCGAATGAGCTTGTATTGGTTCTCCGTGTCGAATTATCCACTCGCTCAGGGCATCGCTCTGTGCGCTGACGTACGGAGCCGGATGCTCTTTTTCCGATGGTGTCGGGATCCGTTCGACGATGTGCTGTAACTACGGCAGGCGGACATCCTCTACTGGACACCGCTTGCGTACGCGTCTCTGTCGGCCTGGTAGCAGCTGCATGACGTCGCCTTGAGTCCACGACGATCAAGTATGGTCACGTTGCCACGACTGTATTGAATGAGATTGCGCTTCTGCAGGGTGCCCGCGGCATTCGTGATTCCCACCCGACGAACGCCAAGCATTGTTCCTAGCAGCTCATGGGTGAGATAGAACGTATCTGCGTGTGCACGATCCCGGGTCATCAATAGCCAGCGCGCCAGCCGTGCCTCGACGACGTGGAAGCGCGTGCACGCGACCATTTGGGATAGCTGACGCAGCTGGACAAACGCGTAGCGACGCGTCACGCATGCTAACGACTTGCCGAGAGAGATTTCTTTGTTGAACGCCGCGGCACTCATACACAGTGCACGTCCGCTGCCTTGTACAACGGCCTGGACGCCCAAAGCGGCTGCGCCGAGCGCAAGTGCCACCCCCAATACGCCCTCATCCCCGACCAAACCCACTTCGAGTTGCGCCGAGTCATCAACGGTAACGATCAGCGAAACGAAACCTGACGTCGGGAAATAGACGCGATCGAGGCGCTGCATCGATTGGTAGAGCACCTCGCCGCGGGTGAGTGCGACATTGTTGCACGTCGCCACGACGCGGCGCCGCTCTCGCGTCGGTAGCGTGTCGAGCAAATAATTCAATGCCGGGGCTGGCAGTTTGGCTGGCATCCCAGCAAGGTACGGGCTTCGATGAGCGACGTCTGCGCGCCAGCGTACATACAGGTGCAGCGCGGCTCTATGGTTGCGCGGAGGCTAGCTTGGATTACACCGGAAAGTGATCGTCTTGGTGCCGTCGGTATTGGACCGGATGTTGGACGTTTCGCTGGTCAGCCCACTATTCAAGCAGTGCGCTCGAGCCCTTCTCGATGCGTCCAGAAGTTCCTGATCACCGCCGTAGGTGTACGTCAAACTCGGATTGACGGCCGACAACGCCAGACCCGAAGCCCCTGCGCACTCGAAGTTGACCAGTTTCGCGCCCGCACGATCACGTGCCAACCCCAAGGCGCGCGGTGCCAGCTGATACTGGCTGCAAAACGTCTCTGCAAGATCGCTGGTCTGGATCGGTTCGTCATCATCTCGATACTGATAGCTTACGGTTGGGTTGCTCGCCGCTACCTGCCGAGGCGCAGAGCGGTCGAATGGCGCGCACGCGGCAAGCAGTAGCGTCGCAACGGCAGCGATGCCGATGACCAAACGCTCGCAAGTAGTCGAATTGACGTTCATTGAGGATCATCCTCCAGTGAGGTGTGAATTGCTTAGAGCCGTCGGCCTTGAATGAGTCGAATGGCGATCACGACTACGGCGAGGACCAACAGAATGTGGACGAAGCCGCCCAGGGTCACGGAAGACACCAGTCCCAGGGCCCACAAGACAACCAAGATGACTGCGATAGTTTCGAGCATGTTCCGAATCTCAAGTGCCGCTGAGTTGTTCAGCAGATATCAACAGCATATGCGTAGAGGATCTCGCGGGTCGGTACGCTGGCGTACATAGGGTGATCCGTGCACTGGGCGTTTGCCGTGTTGCTACAGCCAGTAAGCAATCAGCCGTGCAGCCTGCTCTTTGACACGCGAGAACAGAGGTCGATGACGCCATGTTTCAAGTTCAATGGCCTGGGACTGCGCGATGTCCTCGGCGAACATGGTATTCATCTGCCGCGCAAAGTCGGTTCCCAGAACCACTGCATTGATCTCGTCGTTGTGCAGAAAGCTCCGCCAATCGAGGTTCGTGGAGCCGATCGTGGACCAGATGCCATCGATGCTCGCGGTCTTGGCATGCATCACACCACCGCGACGTTCGTAGATTTTGACGCCGCCTTTCAACAGATGCGTGTAGTACCTGCGGCCGAGATTGAAAATTGCCCACGAGTCGGAGTAACTCGGTAGTACCAGTTGTACGTCCACTCCCCGCTTCGCCGCACCGGTGAGCGCATCGAGCAGCGCTGGATCCGGAGCGAAATAGGCAATGGTCAGATTGACCGACTTTTCGGCGTTGCCGATCGCTGACATCAACGTCAGGTAGATCGGACTACTTTGATCTTCCGGCGTGCTGGCAATGGCGCGCACGATCTCATTGCCTTGCGCTGTGAGTTCAGGGAAGTAATCACGCGGCGCGAGCGCTGCACCGGCCTGGCGCAGCCAGGATTCCATGAATAGCCGCTGAAACTCTGCCACGACCGGGCCTTCGATCTGCACGTGTGTGTCGCGCCAGCCGCTCGATACGTCGCTCGTCTCTTCGGTATGGTGTGGTTGATGGCGAAGCGGTGCGCTGCCGTAGGTGTCACTGATGTTCACGCCACCCGTAAACGCCATTCGTCCGTCGATGATCAACTGCCGACGATGGTCACGGTTGTTCAGCAACCAGTCGGATTTTTTGCCCTCGAGAGGATTCACAGGGTTGAACTCCAGCACCGCGATGCCGGCGTCGCGCAGGCGATCGAAGAATGCCTTTGGCGTCGTCAACGACCCGATGCTGTCGTGGATGACGTTAACTTGAATTCCGGCCGCTTGTCGTTCCAGCAGCAGATCCGCAACGCGTTGGCCCGCTTCGCCACCGTCGAAGATGTACGTTTCCAGATTGATGCTGTCCTTGGCGCCTCGAATCGCCTCGAACATGGCGGCGTATGTTGCCGGACCGTTCTGCAGCAGTGTGAGCTTGTTGCCAAGCACCAGCGGCCTGCCACTATTGACCGCCTGCTCGTAAGCAACATGCCGATTGAGGATTTCGGAGCCGCTTGGGTCATCCTCTAGCCGATCGATGATCGCATCGCTCGTCCGCTGCGAAACAACACCCCGGGTACCTTCGAAATCGACCTGTTCGGGTTGCGGGGTCGTTTGCGATTGTGTGTCTGGAAGCGTTGCGCAACCAGCCGCCAAGACCAGGCTCGTTGCCAGAACCAGAAGAGTGAGTTTCAAGCGTGGATCCCAGCGCATAGCGCGCTTCCCAACAGAAAATGGACCGCCGCAAGGTATCCGGATACGGGGTTGCGGCGGCCCTTCGGTGCTAGATGATGAGACCTTTGGATTCGACGCTGTTGACACCGCGAATGTGCTTCGCCAGTTCAATTGCCAGCGCGCGTTCGGCACCGCTGTCGACCTTCCCAGTCAGTGTGACGACGCCACCGGTGGTATCGACTGCGATATCGGAGCCGTCGACGTTGCTGGAGTACAGGAACGTGGACTTAACCTTCGCCGAGATCCACGTATCGGAGACGACATGGGGCTCAGCAGCAGGTTCCTTGGCGGGTGCAGCCGCGGTTGTGGAGGGTTTGACGATCAGTTGATTGTCCACCGACAGGACGCCAGCCGTGTTGCTGGCGAGGGTGCCTGCAAGTTCCTTGGCGGCCGCGGAGGCGGCTGTGCCCGTCATGGTGACTTTGCCCATCTTGGTATCGACGTTGGTGGACATGCCATCGGCATAAGTGCTCCACAGCAGCTTCGATTTCACCTTCGCTGTGACGGTCGCGTCGTCGATGCGTTCGCCATAGCTTCTATCTGACGATCGTGCGGGCGGTGTGTAGTCCGCCTGGACGACAATCTGATTGTCGACTTCCTTGACGCCACCAACGCCCAAGGCGATTTGCTTTGCCAGGTCCTTGTTGACGTCCTCTTCCACGCTCCCGGTCAGCGTGGCTTTGCCGTTGTGTACCGAGACTTTGAGGTCATTGGCACGCAAGTAGGGACTCAGAGCGTAGGTGGTCCAGATCTGAGTCTCCTGGCGTGCATCGGTAACTTGCTGCGCTACCGTGTCGTCGGCAAACGCACTGGTGCCCGTGGCAATCGCCAGCGCGATACCAGATGCGAGTATGAGATTTCTGGGATTCGAGTTCATTGTGCTTCTCCAATTGATCATTCACGTACTGTTGATTCAAAGGCGGCCGGTCGACCGCCTTGTTGTTGACTTGGTGCGACTTTCAGCTCGCGATCTTTGCGAAGAAATCTTTGACCTGGCGATCCGCTTCATCGCGCGTGATCGCGTAGCGCTCTTGCACTGCGCCAGCAATCCGGTCCTGGTGACCTTCGAGTCTCAACAGCTCGTCTTCGGTCAACTTGCCCCAGGCGATTTTTGCTGCGCCTACATGCTGTTTCCACTTGCCCTTGATCTGATCGACGCTGGGCACGATTGGCTTGTCCATTTTCACCTCTGTTGTTCCAGATCCCTGCTCGCGAAATTGCGAGATGTGGGAAATGCACCTGATTGACCATAGGGGCATGCAGAGCGATCGTCGGTACGCTGGCGCACAGTGCATACACCAATCTGTAGCGTCCACCTCGGCAAGAACGTAAGTGCGCCAGCGTACGGACCAGGCCGTTCGGTGCAGGCACACTGTCCGCATCAATATAGGAATGCCGATTGATGCTGTTGTTTTTCACTTGGGCTGTACTCGGACTGGCTTCCGGCTACTTAACCGGCAAGCTCGTGCGCGACGACGGCGTGCAGTTGGTATTGGATCTGGCCCTTGGCGCAGTTGGCGCAGTGTTGGCGGGCCTGGCGTTCGCGAACTTCGGCACGATCAGCAGCAACCCGTTCCTGCATGGCGCGTTCGCAGCGCTAGCGGGCGCGTGTGCCACACTGGTCGCCCATCACCTGCTTGTGCGCACGATGAGCTGAGTTTGGGATTGCTGAATTAGACTCGAAAGATCGTGGACCGCTATCTCGTCATGTACGGCAGCAGGCGATCGAACTCGGTCTTTACCACCTGATAGCACTCACAACACCGCGCCTCCAGACGCGGGCGATCGAGTACCGTGATCTTCCCTCTGCTGTATCGGATCAGACCGTTCTTCTGCAATGCCCCCGCAGCCTCGGTGACGCCTTCCCGGCGGACACCCAGCATGTTGGCGATCAGTTCCTGGGTCATCGACAGTTCGTTCGAGTCCAGACGATCAAGGCTCAACAGCAACCATCGACACAGTTGCTGGTCGACTGAGTGATGGCGGTTGCACACGGCGGTCTGCGCCATCTGCGTAATCAACGCCTGGGTATAGCGCAACAGCAGATGCATCGTGGGACCGAACCGGCCGAACTCTGCCTTCAGCAGATCGGCCTTGAGTCGGTAGCCGTGCCCGGCGCTTTGTACAACCGCTCGGCTCGGCGTGGTATCACCGCCCATGAACAACGAAATGCCGAGGATGCCTTCGTTGCCAACGATGGCGATTTCGGCGGACGCACCATCCTCCATGACGTATAGCAGCGATACGATCGACGTAGTTGGGAAGTAGACGTGCCGCAACTTGATGTCCGGTTCGTAGAGCACGTCGCCGAGGTCCATCGAGATCAGCTCCAGGTGCACGGCGATACGATCGTACTCCGCAGCAGGTAGTGCATCGAGTAGTCGATTTTGGTGGGGGGAGTTGGGGTCGTTGGGACTCCGCTCCGTTACTCTGCCAGCTATTTTTGTTGCCATGAACCCGGCCGGCCTCCTCGTGTATCGACGAGCATACGCGTCTGCGTTCGCAACCGCACATTGAGTACCGCGCGCTCGCGTCTCCGCAGATGCCAGGACCCAGTCGTCCCTTAAGCATGCCTCACTCGAGAAAAAAGCTCTGCAGGGTCCCTATGAACTCGGCCGGCGGATCCAGGTGCACGACGTGTGATGCATCCATCCTCAGCTACTCGCCATTGGGCAGGAGCGACATCGCCCTGTCGGCCTCTTCCTGGCTCATCGCGCGGGCAAGTCCGTCCTCGAGGTACCTGAAGTTCGCGTGAGCCAACAGTACGCGGCACGAAATCTTCTTGAGCGCCTGCGCGTGATCGAATCCGTCGTCCCAGCTGCCGTCGTAGAACGCCGCACCGAACCGCGCGTCGCAGCTGTCGCAGCCGACCTGGTTGGCCGTCATGGGGTAGTCGTCGGGATAGGTCGTCGAGCCATGTCCGGAGTAGTCGACGCCGAAGACATGAAACGAAGTGGCCAGACCGGGCATCACCTCGCTGTAGCTGAACCACTCCATGTGCTGCGCATGCAGGAGAATCAGCGGCGGGCCATTGTCCGGTCCTTCTGCGTAGCCGAGTTCGACGTCGTGGTGGATCCGAGACGTTGCCCCGCCCGGCTCAGTGGACCGCGATGATGGTCGGTTCGACGTCGTCGCGCATGGTCCCCAAGCCGTGCATCGCGAGATGTTCGCTGACCGCATCGCTTGCAGTCTTCTGCACATCCAGCTTCAACTCGTCGGTGTCGAGCGTTGGAAACGTTCTGCGCACCATTCGGGTGTTGTAGAGCACTTTGATCGAAAGCGATCCGCCGACCACGGTGCCGTGCTCGACCGCATACTCGAACGAAATTCGCAGCGGCAACTCCGCCAGCAGTTCACCGCGTGTCAGCAGATGTCCCGTCACCGTCTTATCGACTACCCAGATCACCTTGCAATCCAGATCGCTGTCGTCTCATTGACCAAGTAGCACACTCTGCCTGGCAGCGGTAGTTCGCGAATGCTCCGATCGGACACTCGGCAGGCTTTTGTCGACGACTGGACGTCAGGGCGCCATCGGATAGCGCGCAGCAACATGCTCGAGCTGACCCAGCATGCGATGCATCGAGGGCGCGAGCGTTGCTCGCATGGCGGGCTCAATGAGGCGCCATGGCCCACGCAGTTCCGCCCCCATCCGCCAATGCAGCTTGCAACGCCGTTCGCCTACCGGCGCGATGTCAAAACACTCGAGCAGTGCAGCGATCGTGCGCGTGCTCGCGGCGGTCACACGGAATCCGATGCGGCGTTCGGGCTGCCACGCCCAGAACTCCTCATCGAGCGTCACACCGCCAACAAGACTTACCCTGCGCGTGCTCCCCTGCCGGACCGGCAAAGCGCTTGTCCATGCAGCATGGCGAATCACCGGCACCCACTGGCACCATGAGGCGTTGTCTTCGAAGCACGCAAACAGTTGAGCCGCGCTGACGGCAAGCTCGCGCGCGGCCGAGGCCCGTACTTTTGCGCTCGACAGAAACGACTCATCGACGACTCGGCACTCGTGCACGCGCACCTCGGCTTCGAATGCGGGCAGGCCTACTCGCCTGGCGAATCTTCCTTCGGCGGCATCTTGATCTCGAGCGGCGGGCATCCTGGCGGCGGCGGCTCGAGCGGCTGCTTGGCAATCGGGCCAACCAATTCCAGGAAGATCCCATCAGGGTCGATGACATGCACGATGCCGCTCGTGTCGTCGCCGGTCCCCGAACAGCAGGGCGCGATCTCCGAGAGGAACTTGGCACCCTGCCCCTTCAGGATCTTCACCGCACGGTCGAGATCCGGCACCAGCAGCGCGATACGGTTGATGCCGATGTGGTTGATTGGCGGCGGGTAAGGTGGCTCTGGATTGAAAGGCTTGATCCACTGCACCAGTCGCAGCACGTGGTGATCACCGCGACCGAGCGCGATGTCCACGCCTTTGATTTCAAACGGCGTGTCGAGCCCCCACGCCCGCGCTTCTTCAATCGACCCCTTCTCCTGAGCCAGTGGCTTGGTGAGCGTGTAGCCGAGCGATCGATAGAAACTCAGTGACTGTTCGAGGTTACTGACGTTGACGCCGATGTGGCTCATGGCGACGAGATGCATGTTCGCGTCTTTGTCGCCGTGCGGTGGAGCCGCCTCGAATAGCTTGTAGAGCACACCATCGGGGTCCCGGAAAAACACGAACCGATCACCGGGGATGCCATAGGGCTCGGATAGCAGCGTGACCCCTTCGGACTTGAGGTAGGCCACATCCGATGCCAGATCCGTGGTCAGGAGCGCCGCATACGCCATGCCTAGATGATTCGGGAGCTCGTAGGGAGGTGCGTCGTTGTATGGGATCTTGAATTGCAGCAGATCGATGTTCGCGATGTTCAAGCTTCCGGGCAGAGAGATCACCTCACCCTTGACGAGTTCGTACTGGCACACGTCGAACATACCCAGCGCCTCGGCCATCCGCCGCGTATTGGACAGCGGAAAGCCACCCATACCTTCGGTGTAGCCGAGCTTGCGGTAGAACGCGCGCGACTCATCAAAGTTCCGGGTGTGTGTTGCGAAATGAAACCGCGCCATGATGCCGATGTCGTCGGCCGGCAGGCTGGACGCGATGGCCCCCAGGTCCGGCATGACCAACGGCGCGGTCGCGGGCGCTCCATGGGATGCACTCGCACACAGCGTGAGCAGCAGGAAGACCGTGAGCCTCATACGGCGTTTCTCCTCGGCAGGTGATTCGAAGCGCAACCAGAAGTTGCTGCGGCGCCCGCAGGCGCCGCAACAGTCTTGGTCAGACGTGCTCGACTAGAATCGGTACTCGGCCTCGACACCGAAGTGCCTGGGCGGCGGCGTGATCGATCCGGTTGCGAACAGGGTCGCGATCGGCACGAAAATCTCGTTCTCTTCATCGGTGAGATTCTTGCCGAAGGCGACGACCGACCACGTCTCTGCGAAGTAGCCAACCGACGCGGTGACGTCCTTGCGATCTTCCAGCCTGCCTTGAGGAATGTTCAGCAGACTCGTTTCGACCTCATCCACCCACGCGTACTTGCCGTAGATTTCGACTATTCCCGCGCCAACCGGCACGGTGACCGTCCCGCCAAGGCCGATGGTCGACTCGGGCGCATTGCGCGGCTTCAGGTGCGACGCGTCTTCGATGATGGATACACCGTCGGATGCGTTGATGTCGGTCTCAAAGTCCTCGTATTCCGCATCGAGGTAGCCGTAGTTGAAGAAGACTCGGAAGTACTCATTGAAGGCGTACTCCGTCTCGAGTTCGACACCCCAATACACCGCGTTGGCGACGTTGTCGAAGGTCGTGACGACCGTGAGCGTATCGGGATCGACCTGAATCGACTGCTCCTGCTTGTCCGTGAAGTCCGTGTAGAACGCGGCAACGTTCACACGCAACCGGTCCTCCATGTGCATGCTCTTGTAGCCGATCTCGTACGAGTCCGCGTATTCGGGATCGTATTGGTCGCGAACGAAGTCACGCGTGTTCTGGTTCACACCGAAAAAACCGCCGGAGTGAAAACCCTCGGCGTACGATGCGTACAGGATCGACGTCTCATTCAACTGGTACGTCAAGCCCAGCTTTGGCGACACTTCACGCCAGGTGTTGTCCAGATCTGCGTACTCCGGGAAGTTCCGCTCGCGCTGGCGCGCCACGTCCGACAGATATGCCTGCCCTGCCTTGAAATCCTTGCGTTCTTCGGTCCAGCGCAGACCGGCCGTCAGCGTCCAGTCCTCGGCGAAGGTCCAATCGACCTGCGTAAACGCAGCGATCGAAGTGGTCTCCTGTGTCTCGTACAGAATCTGCGTGACGTCCGCGCCCGGCGCGACGCCATTGGGCAGCCCGGAATCGCAGTAGACGGGGGCCAGCGCGCCGGCGATGCAGGCCTGCCATGCCGGCGGATTGTAGGCGACACCGCCAAACAGCGTTGCCCAGAAGCGACCACCGGTTACCCAGTCCTGATCGAACTCGCTGTTCCAGTAGTAGATCCCCGTGGTCATCTTGAAATTGTCCCACGCGCCGTCAATGCGAAATTCCTGACTGAACTTGGTCGTAGTCGTTCCAGCGCTCGATCGTAATGAAGGGTGCAGCGGATCCATCGAAGTCGAAGATCCGGTACTCGCTCATGTCGCGGTAGCCCGTGACCGACACGAGTTGCATGTTGTCATTCAAGTCGAAGGACATGTTGAGGGTGTACGCGTCCACTTTGAGCTCCGCATCGTTCTTGGTGTCGCTCTCGGACTTACTGGGCGTTGCCAGCGACGTGCGGCACACAGAGGGATTCAGCAGACAGTTGAGGAAGCCGCCACTGTAGTCCGTGGAGTTGGGGTCAGTGGGCGGCGGGAACACACCCGGTGCGGTGTTGTAGTTGGTGTGATACGCATTGAGATCACTCTCATCATCGAAACGTTCCATGGTGAACGTCGCTTCGAAGTCCTCGTGCGGCGTCAGCAGCAGCGTAGCGCCAAGATTCTGATAGTCGGTTGCCGGCAGGTCGTCTCCGGTCGTTACGTTGCTGCGGAATCCGTCGGCCTGTTGATTCGTGTAGAACACCTTGGCGGCGAGCACGTCTTCCATCAGCGACAGATTGCCGACGAAGCGCAACTCCTGCTGTCCGTCTTCGCCGAGCGTCACCTGCACTCGGCCGCCCGCTTCACCTGTCGGTCGGCTGCGGATCACATGCACCACACCACCGACCGTGTTGCGTCCGAACAGCGTACCCTGAGGTCCGCGCAGTACTTCGATACGCTGCAGGTCGAAGTTCTCGAGTACCTGTCCGGCGAGCGAGCCGAGGTAGATGCCGTCGATCATCACGCCAATGGGCGAGTCGAACGAGTTGTCGTCGGTACGGGTCGGGCTGATGCCGCGAATCGTGATCGACGCACCGCCGCCGGACCGGCTGCCGTCCTCACCGACCTGCACGTTCGGCGCAAAGCCGTTGATGTCGGCGAGGTTGCGAATGGTCGGGCTCAGCAGTTCCTTACTGAGCGCCGTGATCGCGACCGGCACTTCTTGTGCCGATTCCTCGACCTTTCGCGCGGTGACTACGATCTCTTCCAGAACCGCGCTGCGCCGATCTTCCTGCGCAGCAAACACTTGCGTGGCACTCGCGCCCGCGAATACGAAAGCAATGATGGAAACCCGAGACAGCATGCGACGTGCTTGCACAATCCCTCCCCAAGATATGTCCAGCAGCGGGCCAGATCGTACGCTGCGACCAGGCGTGCAGTAACTGTCGGATTCGAGAGGACCGCGGCGGCGCGCAACCCGGCGCGTAAGTCAACGGCCATTGACATACGCTCGGATTTCCACCAGATTTGCGCCGAACCTCCCCGCCAGGGCAACGCCATGAACATCGCCGTGAAAGCCAATGCCGCCAGCGCCGCCGCCGAGGCCGCCGCCACGCCGCTCGAATTGATCAACCCCGCCCGCGCCGATCGATTCAAGAACGATACCTTCTGGCCGTACTTCGAACGCCTGCGGCGCGAAGATCCGGTGCACTACACCGCGGAAAGCGAGTTCGGCCCGTATTGGTCGATCATGCGCTGGGCCGACATCATGGCCGTGGACACCGATCACGAAGGTTTCTCGTCGGCCGAAGGCATTGCGCTTGCCAATCTCGAGGCGGTTGCGGAGCAGGAAAAGGTCATGGGGCAACGCCGCCGCAACGGCGCCGGTTTCATCACCATGGACGAACCCGAGCATGGCCCGCGTCGCCAGGCTGTTACACCGACGGTTGCGCCTGCCAACGTGGCAACGATGGCGCCGGTCGTTCGCCAGCGCGCCGGAGAAATCCTCGACAGCCTGCCGATCGGCGAGGAGTTCGACTGGGTCGACCGCGTCTCCAAAGAACTGACGGCGATGACGCTCGCCACCTTGTTCGACTTCCCGTTCGAAGAGCGGCGCAAGCTCACCTACTGGTCGGACATGGTCACCAACATGCCCGGACATGGACCGGTCAAGAGCTGGGAACACAAGGGTCAGGCGTTGTTCGAGTGCTTCAGCACCTTTGGCGATTTGTGGAACCAACGCATCAATGCTGCGCCCGGCAACGATCTGATCTCGATGCTGACTCACAACGACGCCACCCGGAACATGGACGCCATGGAGTATCAGGGCACTGTGATTCTGCTGATCGTCGGCGGCAACGACACCACACGCAACACGATCTCGGGCAGCATCTACGCACTCAACAAGTATCCCGAGCAGTACGCAAAGCTGCGCGCCAACCCGAGCCTGGTGACACCGATGGTCTCGGAGACCATCCGCTGGCAAACGCCGCTCGCGCACATGGCCCGCGTTGCGACGCGCGACATCGAGCTGTCCGGCAAAACCATCCGCAAGGGCGACCGCGTCGCCATGTGGTATGTGTCGGGCAACCGCGATGAGTCGGTGATCGAGAATCCGAACGACTACGTCATCGACCGGGTACGCCCGCGCCAGCACCTGTCGTTCGGATTTGGCGTGCACCGCTGCGTGGGCAATCGCGTCGCCGAGATGCAGCTCACCATCATCTGGGAGGAGATCTTGAAGCGCTTCCCAAGCATCGAACTGGTGGGAGAACCAACGCGCAACTATTCATCGTTCGTGCATGGCTACGAAACGATGCCGGTCATCATCCCAGCGCGTGCCTGAGCGCACGTCGATGACGGATCGCGCGCCACGGACCTCGCGCGTTCACGCGGACGCGATCACATCGAGCCTCGAAATCGCATCCGAGCGCGGCGGCGATCTTACGGTGCGTGTGTACGAACTTCTGTTCACGCGCGAGCCGAACCTGCGCGATCAGTTCTGGCGCGACTCGGATGGCGCTATCAAAGGTGAGATGCTGATGAGGGTGTTCGAGGCAATCCTCGACTTCGTCGGCGAGCGGCGCTACGCCGACTACCTCATCGAGGCCGAGGCGATGAATCACGAAGGCTTCGCAGTACCGCGCACGGTGTTCGCAACGTTCTTCAGTATCGTCGCAGAGGTCGTGCAGGATGCCTGCGGAGCGCAGTGGTCAAGTGCCATGGATGAAGCCTGGCGGCACACGCTGACCGATCTGGATCGTCAGGCCGGGCTGCATGAACGGCTTGCGGGTTGATGCGCGTCGTCACCAGGCGTGATCGCATCGAGCCACGCAAACGCGACGCCGACGCAACGAGCGCTGCAATCCTCGAAGCGGCGAAGAGTCAGTTCGCCCGCCTCGGCTACGACCGCACCGCCCTGCGCGACATCGCGGCGGAAGCAGGGGCGGATGTCGCGCTGATCAAGCGCTACTACGGCGGCAAAGAGGCGCTCTTCACTGCGGCACTGAAAGCCTCGTTCCGACCCGATCTACTGCAGGCGTGGAACCGTCAGACCTTCGCCAAGGACATCGCCATCATGATGGCAGGCGGCGCCCACACCGATGAGGCGCGCGCCCACAGCTTCCAGTTCCTGCTGCGTGCGGCTACATCACCCACCACGGCACCGCTGCTCAACCTCGCAATTCAGGAGCGGTTTCTAGGGCCAATCCGGGATTGGCTTGGCGGTGACGATGCCTCGGCGCGTGCGCGCGTGCTTGCCGCGGCGTTCATTGGCTTCCTGGTCGAACGGCTGATTCGGGAAACACCGCTCAGCGGTCGCGAGCGTGAGGTGTTCATCGATCGAGCCACGACTGTATTCGAGGCGATCGTTCAGCCAGACGGCTGAACTATGGAACCTCTGAACAAGTGGATATTTTCGTCAGGGCAAGGCGGGGCGTGCGGCGCGCGGCGCCCGGAGGCAAATCGCGAATATGCTGTAAATTCGCGATGCTTCCGGTGTGCGCCCCAACGCGGCCATGGCGGAAATAGACCTTGTTCAGAGGTTCCCTAGAAAACCCGCGTAGCCGCTTTCTGCCTCTTGTTCACAGCGCGCCCGATACCGCGGGTATCCGCCAACATAGGGCATGAAGATGCGAGGCTTACCGGGAATGTTGGCGCCCAGGTACCAGGAGTTGCATGAAGGTGCGGTGTACATGGTCCCCTGCGCAACCGCATTCACGTGCGCGACCCACTCGACCTCCGATTCGGGATGTGGCTCGATGGTCTCGATGCCGCTCGCCCGCATGTGAGCGATGCAGTCACCGATCCAGTTCACGTGCTGCTCGATTGCGACCAGCATGTTGCACAACACTGACGGGCTTCCGGGCCCCGTGACAGTGAATAGATTCGGGAATCCGGCCATCTGCAGACCCAGGTAGGTAACCGGCCCATCGCGCCACTTGTCCTCTAATCTCAGGCCGCCACGGCCACGCACATTGGCCCGCAGCAAGGCACCCGTCATTGCATCGAAGCCGGTCGCATAGACCAGCACGTCGAACTGATGGTGTCCGGCCAACGTCGTGACGCCGTCCTCGGCAATCGTTTCAATCGGCGTTCGCGAAAGATCCACGAGCGATACGTTGCCGCGGTTGAACGTCTCGTAGTAATCCCGATCGAGCACCTGTCGTTTGCAGCCGAGGCCATAGTCTTGCGGCAGCAGGCGCTCAGCGACATCCGGATCGCGAACCATCGTACGCACCGTGTCGCGGTATAGATCGTTTGCAATTTCATTGGCCGCCGTGTCCGTGTAGATGTCTCGGAAGCCGAGCAAGGCACCAAGGCCGAAGCGATCCATCATGGCCTGTCGCTGCTCGGGTGTCAGATCCAGCAACCGATTTGGTGTCGGGGTCGAGATGCTCGAATCGCGCACCACGGTCTTGCGCGGCCGGAAGTTCGAGACGCCGCCGGGGTTGTTCTGCTGCATCTGCCGAATCTCGCGATAGTGATCGCGGAACTCCTGCTGCACGGCGTCACGCATGCGCTTGCGGTTGGCTGGAATCGTGTACACCGGCGTGCGCTGAAACACCGTCAGATGCGCAGCCTGACGCGCCAGTTCCGGAATGGCCTGCACGCCGGACGAACCGGTACCGATGATTCCGACACGCTTGCCTTCGAGATCTACGGGGGTCTTCGGCCAATTGCCCGTGTGGTACACGTCCCCAGCAAAGCGGTCCGCTCCCGGAATCTGCGGCGTGATCGGTACCGACAGACAACCGGTTGCCATCACGCAGTGCGGCGCTTCGAAGGTCTCACCGGTCTGCGTAGTCAAACGCCAGCAGCGCTCCGTATCGCGCCACTCGACGGATATCACGCGGGTATCGAACTGCATGTCGCGACGAAGATCGAAGCGGTCGGCCACATGATCGGCATAGCGCAGGATGTCCGCCTGTGCGGAGAACACTTCGGGCCAATCCCACGTCTGCTCGAGTTCCGGAGAGAAGCCGTAGGAGTATTCGAGGCTCGGCACGTCGCAGCGGGCACCCGGATAGCGATTCCAGTACCAGGTGCCGCCAACATCGCTGCCGGCTTCGAGCACCTTTACATTCAGACCGAGACCTCGGAAACGGTAGACGGCGTACATGCCGGCGAAGCCGGCACCCACCACCAGTACGTCGATTCGATCGGACATCTTCGCTCCCACGTGCGAGACGTCAGCCTACCACTAGGGAAGCGCTGAACAAGTTCCGCGCTTCCCCAGGCCTCGCCACGGCAAGGTAGTCTGGTTAGCATCGAGCGGATCAGTCACCAGGAGCCTCCCATGTCGAAGAATTCGTTGAGCGGCCAACGTGCGGTCATCATCGGTGGGAGTTCCGGCATCGGCTTCGCGGTTGCACGGGCCGCACGCGATGACGGCGCGAAGGTCGTACTCGGCTCCAGCAACCCAGACCACGTCGATGAGGCGGTTGCGAAGCTGGGAAAAGACGCCACCGGTTGGGCGGTCGA
This sequence comes from Pseudomonadales bacterium, assembly GCA_041738285.1. Classification (GTDB taxonomy): domain Bacteria; phylum Pseudomonadota; class Gammaproteobacteria; order Pseudomonadales; family Azotimanducaceae; genus SZUA-521. The sequence continues at coordinate 26,116 of JBGSQB010000226.1, forward strand.
TGTGCGCGACGAAGCGTCGGTGGCGGAATTCTTCGCGCGCATCGATGCATTCGATCATCTGGTGTACACGGCCGGTGACTGGGGCGCCGCACGCGGTGGCGGACCCGTCGCCGAACTCGACCTGACGAGTGCCAACAGTACCTTCACGGTGCGCTTCTGGGGTGCACTTGCGGCGATCAAGCATGCGCAAGGCAAAATCTCGACTAATGGGTCGATCACCATCACGGATGGCGTAATCGCTCACCGACCGCGCAAAGGCGCAGTGCTCAGCACGGCGATGGCCGGCGCCATAGAACACCTCACCCGCGCACTGGCGGTCGATCTTGCGCCACTGCGCATCAATGCGGTGTGCCCCGGCTACGTGCTCACGGAAGTCTGGAACAGCATCCCCGCGGAGCGACGCGAGGCGCAGTTGAAGAGCATGACCGCTCGCCAGCCACTGCCGCGTGCCGGCGACCCCGGAGAAGTTGCAGAGGCCTATCTCTATTTGATGAAGGCCGGCTTCTCCACGGGCCAGGTATTGATCGTCGATGGCGGCATGTCGCTCATCTGATCGCGTGTCAGGGATAAAGCTGTGATGCGCCGTGCCCAGCCTGGATGGCCGGCACATACGTCGCAAGGCGCCGTTGCGTGGCAGCATCCGTGAGATCAACGCGCCGGCCTTCTTCCGCTGAAAGATACGCGGCCATGGTCAGTCGCACGATCTCGTAGCCGTAGTTCCAATCGAGCAATGCGGGTCTTCCGGCATTGAAAGCGCTCACCGCGTCCGCATTTTCGTCGACGTAGCCATACAGATCTGGTTCATTCGGCTGCACTGCCAGCAGACCCTGGCTCGATGTCGACTTCTCGAGTGCAAGTTCGGCATCCGCAACCCCTGCGGCGGCCGCATCGCCAATGAACACTTCCAGCGGTGAACGCAGGCTGTTCGTTTCGAGTGCGTAGCCCGGACCGAGGGCGTCGAGCAATAGTCGCAGTCCTTGCTTGTCGTGCATCCAAGATACGGTGAACTGCCCCTTCACCCGTTGACCCGTCTCGGGATTGTGATAGGTGACGATGCCGGTCGCAAAGTCCTCGGCTGGCGTCCTGGCATAGTCGATGCCGAAGCGCTTCTTCAGCTGTTCGCGAAAACGCGGTTGGCCCCACTTCAACAGCCCGACTTCCGCCTGCACGGATTCCGGCACCAGAAAGTCGGGCCGCTTCCCCGGCGGGGTCAGCGCGTACCACGACAGTGCAATCGAGTGGCAACCCATGTCGGACAGCACCCCGCCGCCCTGTTGGGTCGGATCCCAGAACCACGCATTGTGCGGGCCGGCATGCTCCTCCGCGGCGCGCGCGAGCGTCAGCGGACCCATCGCATCGATGACGCGACCCAGTTGCGCAAGCGACACCTGAACCGCCTTCATATGAATCTGGTTTTCGAAGTACGCGGTCGGCGCGCCAATCTTCCGCGCGAGCGCAAGCACGCGATCAGCCTCCGCGAGATTGCGCGCCAGCGGCTTTTCGACGATGAGACCCTTCAATCGCGCACCGGACTTCGCCATCGCGTCTGCAACCTGTTCGAGTGCCGCAACTCGCGTGAAGTTGGGGCCGAAGAAGGCAATGACGTCGACATGCGGCACCATCGCGGCGATCGAGTCATACACCACACCGTCTCCGAGACAGTTGTCGCGCACGTACGCGGCGAGGCGTTCGGGTCTTGTGCGGGAATGAAGCCCCGAAACCTCCACGCCACGGACAGAACGCAGCGCGCGCAGCTGAAACTCGGTGATGAATCCGGCGCCGATGATGCCGTACTTCAGTGTCATCGTTTCACCCCTCGAACGTATCGTCGGCAAGTCCAGCGGGCAGCGGCGCGGGCCGGACGCAGGTCGTCGAAATATTCACATGCCGACCCGATTCGGATGCGAGCACCGCGCTCTCCATCAGTTCCAGCACATGTAGCGCCAGCTCACCGGATGCACGATGCGGGCGGCCGTGTCTCTTCGCGTCCGCCATGTCGGCGAGCCCGAGACCGCGACTCTGCTTGGCGTTGCCATGGGTGTGCGCGATCGTCTCCCAATCGTGCCGATAGCTCTTGCGGATCTGTACTTCGCCGCCGAACGTGTTGGGATCCGGTACTGACAGCGTGCCTTCGGTGCCCTGAATCTCTATCCAGCGATTGCGGCTCGCCTGCACGTCGAAGCTGGTGACGAGCGTCGCGACTGGGCCGCTAACGAAGTCGATCACACTCGCGACGTGGGTCGGCACCTCGACATCGATGTGCTGGCCGCGCAGCGGCTCGCTGCCGATGGTGCGCTGGGCACGCGTAGTTCGGGCGGAACTCGTGATGCGCCGCGCGGGCCCCAGCAGTGCGACAAGCGCCGTCAGATAGTAGGGGCCCATGTCGAACAGCGGCCCAGCGCCCTTCTGATAGAAAATCGCCGGACCCGGATGCCAGCTTTCCGGCCCCGGTGAAAGCATGAAGCCGTTGGCGGCGACCGGTTCGCCAATCGCACCGTCATCGATGAGCTTGCGGCAGGTCTGCAGCCCGGCGCCAAGGAACGTGTCGGGCGCGCAACCGAGTCGCACACCTTGCGCCGCGGACTTGGCGATCAGCGTCTTACCATCGGCAAGGCCGATAGCCAGTGGCTTTTCGCTGAATACCGACTTCCCACCGTTGAGCGCCCTCAGTGTCACGTCGGCGTGAGCCTGAGGCACCGTAAGGTTCAGCACGATGTCGACGTCGTCGCCATCGATGACCTGATTGACCGACAGCGCTCGTGTGCCGTGCTGTGCCGCAAACGCGGTCGCCCGCTCCGGCATCATGTCGGCGCACGCCGCAAGTGTGATGTGCGGCAGTACCTTGAGCTTCTCGGCATAGACCTTGGCGATGACTCCGCAACCAATCAGGCCGACCCGCGTCATGGCTTACCGACCGCATAGCCTTCGCGTGTCATGAACCCGTGGCTCTTCGCAACCGCCTCGAACATGTCGGTTGCACAGCGATCGAGCTCGACGATGTGCCAGGTTGCGTGGCTCGCCGCCGCAAGGCCGGCAATGTCCATGACGCCATCGCCAACAGCGGTCATGGCGGACTCCGGCTTGTCGGCGGGACCGTCCTTGATGTGGAGCAGTCGTGCGCGTGCGCCGAGCGACTCGACCACACGCACAGGATCGACGCCGCCGACACGGGCCCAGTAGGTGTCGACTTCGGCAAACACCGACTGATCGAGCAAGCTGAACAGCAAATCGTGCGCGCTCCGCGTGCCGATGCGGGTCGCAAATTCCCACCAGTGATTGTGGTAACCCAGATATGCACCGCGCGCGCGGACCGATTCGTTGAATTCATTGAGACGGTCGGCCGTACGGCGCACCGCACTTTCATCCTGGAAGTCGTCGGGCGGCAGGAACGGCACGACCAGCGTGTCGTTGCCGGTGTCCGCCTGCTGGTCCAGCACCCGGTCAGTCTTGTCGTGCTCGGGCAATGCAACGTGCGCGCTGGAGACGACCATGCCTGCTGCGGCGACGCGCTGGGCGAACGCTTCGGGACGCAGCTCATGAAACCCAGCAGACTCGACTCCGGCGTAGCCAATGCGCCCCAGCCGATCGATCACCGCCGCGATCCCGTCCCTCTTTGCTTCTTCGCGCAGCGAGTAGAGCTGCACCGACAACCGAGCGGGCATGACGTACCTCCCCAATGGCCGTCAAACATCGCCCAACCGCCGCGCCGCTGCAAGCGGTCGGTGGATATCCTGATTGACGATCGATCCCCCGTCATGGACAAGTGCGCTGGCAAGGTACTTCGCAGTCTGAATGCGATGGTAGTCTTCGGCTTTTGTTGGCGGTTTTCGAGATAAGGAGAGGTGTAGTGGCAACGGGACATATCCAACCCAAGGGTGGAAACGCAACCCACGTCGACGTCGTGATCGTCGGCGCCGGCATTTCAGGAATCGGCTCGGCCTACCATCTGCAGCAGCAGTGCCCGGGTAAGACCTATGCGATTCTGGAAATGAAAGAGACGTTCGGGGGCACCTGGGACACGCACAAGTATCCAGGCGTGCGATCCGACTCCGATCTCTACACGTTCGGCTATCGATTCAAACCCTGGGTTGGCGCACCGATTGCGAGCGCCGAAGAGATTCTGAAGTACATGGGCGAGGTGATCGAAGAGAACGGCATTGCGCCGCACATCCGCTACGGGCATCGCATCACACGCTGCAGTTGGTCGAGCAAAGATGGTCGCTGGACCGTGGAGGCCACCTGCCTCGCCGACAACTCGAGCCTCACCTTCACCTGCAACTTCCTGTGGATGTGCCAGGGCTACTACAACCACGAAGATCCCTACATCCCCGATTGGCCTGGCCTTGCCAACTACAAGGGCAAGTTCATTCACGCTCAGCTGTGGGACCCCAACATCGACTACACCGGAAAGCGCGTGCTGGTGATCGGCTCGGGTGCAACCGCGGCGACCGTGATTCCGGCGTTCGCCGAGAAAGCTAAGCACGTGACCATGCTGCAGCGTTCGCCAACGTACTTCTTCTGTAGCGAGAACAAGAACGAGTTGGCCGACCGGCTGCGCCAGATCGGTATCGATGAGCCAACGATTCATCGGGTGGTGCGCGCGCAGATCATGTACGACCAGGACCTCATGAACCGGCGCTGCCAGACTGAACCCGACGTCGTCTTCGAAGAACTGAAGGCGCTGGTGCGCCAGTTTGCGGGTGAGGACTTCGAGTTCGAACCGCACTTCACACCGAAGTACCGGGTGTGGCAGCAGCGCCTTGCGTTCTGCCCGGAAGGCGATGTGTTCAAAGCCGCGGCGGCAGGCAAGCTCACCGTCGTCACCGACACCATCGATACCTTCACACAACAGGGTGTTCGCACCGCCGCCGGCGAGGAAATCGAGGCCGACATCATCGTTGCCGCCACGGGCTTTCGCCTGTCGGTCATGGGCGACATCCCCTTTGCCGTGGATGGCAAAGCGGTCAACTGGCACGACACGATCAACTATCGCGGCATGATGTTCACCGGCGTACCGAATCTCGTCTGGGTGTTCGGATACTTCCGCGCCCGCTGGACCCTGCGCGTAGACATGCTCGGAGATTTCGTCTGTAACTTATTGAATCACATGGATAAGATTGGTGCGCAGAAAGTCGAAGTTGCGCTGCGCGACGAAGACGCGGGCATGCCGGTACTGCCGTGGATCGAAGCGGAGAACTTCAACCCGAACTACCTGATGCGCGATATCGACCGGCTGCCCCAGCGCGGTGATAAGCCCGAGTGGCGGCACAATCAGGACTACTGGGCCGAACGGGTGGAGATCCCGGCCACGGATCTCGATGGCGCCGAGTTCGTCTACGACGGCAAGCGCGCGGCGCCGGCTCAGACACGCAGGACCGCGTAACAGTCGTATCGGAGTTGGTGGGAGCGGGCTTGGCGCAGCGGCGCACCGCCGCGAACAAGTGCTTGGATTTCCGCAATCCATTCGCGGGCAAGCCCGCTCCCACTCACTTAAGTGCGCTCCAATCGAAACACCGCAACCGCGCCCTTTGCTTCGTCGATTGCGGGGAATCCGGCAATGATGTCTGGATAATCGGCGCGGTACTTGTCGACGTAGGCCGTCAGTACGTCCTCCCAACCGCTCACCACGGGCACTGCGTTGAGCACATACGTGTTGTCGCCAAGTCGCATCTCCACCGGCGCACCGGCGCCGATCATCGCCACCCAACCGCTATCCCGTGCACCGACCACATGGAGGTCGCCCGCATGCTCGATCACCCAGATGATCACCACGCGCGGCACAGCACCCGGCACCCGCAGCTTGATTTCATGGACACCCGACGTATCGGGCCACTGCGCTGGGGCTGCTGTCGGTTGTCCACCGATGAAGAGACCCGGTAACGGACCAATCGGTGCTGCCACGATCAGCACCACGAGCACCACCAGGACAACGACGGCAGACACCTTCAGTAACTTCATTTCAACCCCCAGTGCGAGATTTCGATTCAGACTTCTACTTCGGAAACCAATAGGTCAAATACTCCGCGTACAACACTCTGCGATCGACCCCAGCCGCCTCGATTTCGTGGCAGGTCTTCACCAGCCATTCACCTTTCGACTTGGGCGTCGCGTCCAGCAGACTGATGTGAGATCGAAGTCGCACGCCGTCACCAATAACGACTGGTTGCAGCACTCTGACTTTGTCGAGGCCATAGTTCAGCGGATTCTGACCATCTTCCGGCCACAACTTCGAATCGCGGTAGAAATGCGACAGCAGCGACATCATGTGAAACCCATGCATCAGCGTGCCGCCATAGCGCGTCGTCTTCGCGTACTCCGGGTCGCAGTGACCAGGTGTGCGCCAGCGTGTGACTTCACCGAACACGTTGACCTGAACCTGGTCGATGAAGACCCAGTCGCTGATGCCGAGGTGCTCGCCGATGCGCTCACGCGCGGTGCTCAAGAGGAACGGTGCGCCCATTTGAAAGCTCCCTTGCGCTGCCTGGGCTTGACTCGCGTTCAAGTCTCGGCGCTTATAGTCTTGAGAACAAGACGCGCGCGCATTCGCAGACCATGAAGAGCACTTTCGAATGACCGTGATCGTGGCAGGTGCTGGCATCGGCGGATTGGCGCTCGCGCTCAGCTTGCATCAGATCGACGAAGACGTGCTGCTGTGCGAATCCGTTGCCGACATCAAGCCGCTCGGCGTGGGTATCAACCTGCTGCCGCACGCCACCCGCGAACTGGCCGAATTGGATCTGTTGGCCGGACTTTCGGCGATCGCGGTGAAAACCAGCGAGTTGTGCTACTACACCAAACGCGGTCAGCACATCTGGAGCGAGCCGCGCGGGCTCGCCGCCGGATATCGATGGCCGCAACTGTCCATCCATCGCGGCAAGCTGCAGATGGCGCTGCTCGACGCTGCACGCGAGCGGCTGCCCCGCGAGCGCGTGTTGACCGGCATGCACCTGCACACTTGGTCGCAATCCAATGGGAGAGTCACCGCGACGTTCATCGATCCCGTGACGGGGAACGCAAAGGCGGAAACCGACGGGGATCTGCTGATCGCATGCGATGGTATTCACTCGACCGCACGCGCCGAGCTGCACCCCGACGAAGGGCCGCCCATCTGGAACGGCGCCATACTCTGGCGCGGCACCACCTTCGCGCCGCCTTTTCTATCGGGCAGCACGATGATCATGGCGGGGCACGAGCATCAGAAATTCGTGTGCTACCCCGTCACTGAAGCCGATGCCAAGACCGGGAAAGCGCTGATCAATTGGGTAGCCGAACGAAAATTCCCAACCGACCGCGTCTGGCGGCGGGAAGACTGGAACCGCGCCGGCGTGCTCGAAGAATTCCTGCCGCAGTTTCGCGATTGGGCGTTCGACTGGCTCGACGTACCGGCGCTCATCACGTCCGCGGCCCAGGTCTACGAGTATCCGATGGTCGACCGAGACCCGCTTTCCAGCTGGACCTCGGGGCGCATGACGCTGCTCGGCGACGCCGCACACCCGATGTATCCGATCGGTTCGAACGGTGCCTCCCAGGCGATTCTCGACGCGCGCGTACTAACCCGCGAAATTCAACGTCTCGGACCCACCGAGGCGGCACTCGCTGCGTTCGAAGCGGAACGCCTGCCCGCGACATCGAAGATCGTGCTCGCCAACCGCGGGAACGGGCCTGAACGCGTCATGCAATTGGTGGAGGAGCGTGCGCCCAACGGATTCGACCGGCTGCATGACGTCATCTCGACCGAAGAACTGAGCGATGTCGCTGACACCTACAAACGCATCGCCGGCTTCGACATGGAGCAGCTGAACGCGCGCGGCCCCATCGTCGTCGCGTCGCGGTGAACGATGTTTTGCGGCTGGGGTCAGGTCGTACTCACGTCGTCCTGATTCACGGTGCCGGTTCCGGCGCGAAGCCGATGCAGGGCTTCGCACGCGCACTGCTTTCGAAAGCGGATGACCTACGGATCACGATTCCGGACCTCTACTCAGATGTTGGCAATGACACGACGGATCCCATCTCGAGCCATGTGCAGACCGTGCGCGATTGCATGGCGGATGAGCCTGCGCATCTGATCGGTCATTCCATGGGCGGCTTCATCGCTCTCACAGTTGCGCTGCAGCGGGTCAACGCAAAGTCGTTGACGCTGATCGAACCGATGGCATTCGGCGTGCTCGATCCGCAGGCAGACCGCGATGTCCTCGATGAAGACCGCGCCGTCGTCAGCAAAGCGCAGCGCGACGACGACGATGCAGGGATCGCAACCTTCATCGAGTACTGGGGACAGACCCGTTGGCTCGACCTGCCGGAGCGCGCGCGAACGCGGCTGATCGCGAACCGCATCGTGCTGCGCCGCCAGGCGAGTGCCGTGTCGTTCGACACCACGTCGCTGCGCGACTACGAGCGGCTGAAGGTGCCGACAATGTTGATCGGTGGCGGGAAATCCCGGCCGCCAGCGCTACGCATCATCGAGCGGCTTTCGCAACTCGAAGCCGTGACTTCAGTGCACTACGTTGCGGGTGCGGGACATATGGGTGTGCAGGCTACTCCCGAACCTTTTGCAGATTTCGCCGCTGAACACGTTGGCGTGCAGAGTTCCGCTAGCCGTCGGGTCGAATGACAACGGCCTGATCGTCGTCGACCAGCTCGACGATGACCCGTTCGTCCGCAACAGGCAGCGCAACCTGTTCACCATTGGAGCGCGTCATTCTCCAAGCAGAGGCGGAGCCCACGTTGATGATCGTTAACTTGGTTCGTGTCCCGAGCACAACCGCGTTTTGCGGATGCGCGGCGAGGTGTAGCGCTTCACCCTCCCATCGCGCCGCACTGAGAGCAACCCGCGGAAAGTCGACTCCGACCACCGTTGGCTGCTTGAACTTGGCGGGACGCTGCGGCGCGAAATACCACGCGGGCACCACGACGCCCGTCGGCCCATGAGCCACGTGCTCATCAACGATGGGATCGTAGTAGAGATCGAGGCCGACCGGATTGTCGCCATCCCAACTGACGTAGTTCTTCGCCGCGTACGCCCACCACTTGTCGAACGCGCCGTGGTGATTGCTGGCGAAGATCTGGTCGTAGAGCCTCAGACCGAGGCCCGCGCCGCTGCGTCAGTAAGGCCAGACTTTGGTGTTCTCATGTCCAGCCGGGCACATCGTAGTTACCCCAATGCGCGGGCGGCACCAACGGTCGGTATCGGTCGGGGTAGTTCGCTCGCGCTGGATCGTGTCCAAACTGGGTCATCCAGTCCGAGGCGCTCCAGCAGGTCGTGTGCCGCGCGACCAGTTCATCGAGAATCGCGCTGTACACCTCAGCCAGCCAAGCGAGCGATCGTCCAGCGCATTCATGAGCTACACCGGTTCGGCGATGAACACCGGGATCTTGCGGGTCGACTTCGCCTGATAGTCGTTGTACGGCGGATAGGCGCGCGCACTCGCCTCCCACAAACGACTGCGCTCGGCGTCATCCTTCACTTCACGCGCGCGCATCTTGTGGACTTCGGTCCTGTCGCGAATCTCCACATCCGGATGCGCGCGCAGGTTGTACACCCACACCGGATTTTTTGGCTGTCCGCCCATCGATCCGACCAGCACGTAGCTGTCGTCCACCTTGACCCGCATGAGCGGAATCTTGCGGATGCCGCCGGTCTTGTTGCCCTTGTGGGTCACGATGATGCAGGGCAGTCCGGTTTCCAGCAGCGTCGTGCCCTTGGTGCCACCGCTGCCTTCGTACACTTCAACCTGTCGACGTACCCAATCCAGCGTCGGTGGTATGTAGGTGGCCATTGTCACATCCTTGGATTCTCAAACATGATGCAGCAGTCTACGTACCCTCGACAGCGGAGGCGAGCGCCATGACTCCACCAATCAGCCGTATCGATGCAATCGACAGCGACCTGTATCGAATCAGCACAGCCATGCCGTCTTCAGACGCAGCCGACGGGTTCACGTACAACCAGTATCTGCTGATCGACGATGCGCCGCTGCTGTTTCACACCGGCTTGCGAAGTTCGTTCGGAGCAGTCAGCGGTGCAATCGCATCGGTACTACCATTGCAACAGCTGAGATACGTGTCGTTCTGCCACGTCGAAGCCGACGAGTGCGGCGCCCTCAATGAGTTCCTGCACGCGGCCCCCAACGCAACGCCCTTGTGCGGCCAGATCGCAGCGATGACGAGCGTAACGGACCTGGCGGATCGACCCCCGACGGTACTCGCCGACGGCGAGGTGTTGTCTCTTGGCCGACACACGGTGCAGTGGATCGATGCGCCCCATGTTCCCCACGGATGGGAGAACGGCTTCCTGTTCGAAGAGACGCGCCGCATTCTGTTTTGCGGCGATCTGTTCACCCAAGGCGGCAGCGAGCACGCGCCGGTGTCGGGCGACATCCTGACATCGAGCGAACTCATGCGCATCCAGTTCAACTACTACGCCAACGCTGCCAACACCGGCGCCGTGCTCGAACGCTTAGCGGCGTTGAACCCGACCACGCTCGCATGCATGCACGGCAGCGCATATCAAGGCGACGGCGCCACGATGCTACGCGCCCTTGCCGGCAAATTGCGCACCTGAGCGGCGGGCTGAATGTTCGTACGCGCTGCCGCTCGTGTCGACCCGGCCGGTCAACTGACCGGCAACAGCAGCTACTGGCCGCATTCGAGGATGGATTCCTAGCGCTTGCCGAGACATCATCACGAACTGGGCGGCGACCATGGAAACTTGTCAGAATACGCCGCGTGTCATTCAAGCAGTCGCGCGACCAAATCGGCGCTCTCGTGAGCAAACACATGACTTCCACCACCCCGGCCAAAACACTCATTCAACAGTTGATCAATCGTATCAATCGGCCCGAGGCGGGGGATCCGTACGCGTTGCTTTCAGAGAACGTCGTGGTCACGGTCAACGGAACGACACCGTTGTCCGGTCACTACCCCGGTCTAGCAATGGTGAAAGGCATACTCGTCGACACAGCGCGCCGTGTTCTCGCCGACGTTCAGCTCGAACTCAGCAAAGCCATCGGCCAAAGCAGCACGGTCGCATGTCAGCTGATCATCCACGGCAGAGCACCCAACGACCGAATGTTCAATAGTCGCAGAGATGCCTGCAGCTGTGTGTTCGATGTGAGCAATGGTCTGATTACCGCAATCGCGCTGTATCCGGATACAAGCGCCATAGAGATGGAGTTGTATGGAAGAAGCTATGTGTCAAATGATCAATGAGCGATGGTGCGCATGAGTAACCCCAGCACTTCAACCGCCGAAGCGGTGGCGCGCCGTTTTTTTTCCGACCTCGAGTGCGTGCTGCGCGGTGAGGATGCCGACCCCTACGCCGTCATGGCCGAAGACGTCGAGTTCATCGTCACGGGACAGACACCGCTATCAGGTGTGTGGCAAGGAATGAAACTGATTCGGGAACAGTTTCTACCCCAGGCTCGATTGCGCATGGGCCATGAGCCCGGCCACGGGTTGTTCCCGATCAGGTTCATTGCAGAGGGAAACGAGGTTGCCGTGGTCGCCAGGGGTCGAGGTTCCAGCAACACGGGTCAGCCCTACAACAACTCGTACGTGTTCTGGTTTACGGTTGTGGACGGGAAGGTCGCACGCTATGTGGAGGACTTCGATTCATCGCTTGCATGGCAGGCAATATTTCGATGCCACCTCGAGCCTGCGCGATGACGCCATCGAACGCCTCTATCGGATGAACGCCGCCGATGGATGAGCGCGCGGAAACGCACGGACGTATTCGAGGAAACGCGCCAGCGCTTTGTCCGAGCGTGTCAGCGTGCCTTGTCGAAATCGAATCGATTTCAAAATCGGCAAGTCCTCGGCGATGATTTTCTTCGACAGATCGAGCATTTCATCGAGAAACACCTCAGTGTCGGATGCTCCCTTCGTCGTGACGGCGACGAGATAGTTCCGAAGGCGTCCCTTACCGATGATCCCCATAGGCGCCATGCCGCCGACAAATCTGCCGTCAATCCTACCCTGCCGAAAGAAGATGTTGGAGCCAACGATTCCGACCCGATAATCGATCCGCGGTCCTTTCTCGCCGAATCTGCCGGCAAGATCGAAGTACATCGAATGCGGATTCCATTCAATCGTCTGATCGGGTTCGGGATGATCGAAGACGAGTCCGTGCACGGTCTTGATGTGCTGAACGTCTGGTGTGTTGCACATGATGACCCACGGGTCGAGGTCCATGTCCATCAGCTCAATCGTCTTGCACACGAGTTGGTCGTCTGGCACAGCGAACGATGGCAGTTCAAACAGCGGCTGAGTCCCATTGAATGCCCAGACCAGGCCATATCGCTCCTCGGTTGGAAACTTGAACAGGCAGGCAGCCGGCGGTGGCGGGTCGCCAGCGCCAGTGCGCACGCACTTGCCCGATAGGTCGTATTGCCAATGATGGAATGCACACTGCACGCTATCGTTCACGACCGTGCCAACGGCGAGGTCCGCTCCGATGTGTGGACAGTACGCGCTCATGACCGAAGCCAGTCCGGCTTCGCTTCGCACTACGATCACTCGGCCATCCAGAAAGCTGCGGCCGACAACTGCGCCTGCGCCTACCTCCTCCGACAAACAGATCGGAAACCACGACTGCGTGAACACGCCGTTCTCCCCTTCCGCCGGGATGAGCCGCTTTACAGGCAAGGAATGATGTTTCAGTTGAATTTCGCTCATCAGAAATGCACCTCGACCTCACTAGGCCATGTTGCTTTGCCAGTGCTTGGCCGCCGCGACGCTCGTGCGCAACGCCCGGCGTCCTGACGCCGCGGCAACCGCGGCAGCAGCGGCTGCCACGCACGCGGTGATCGAGATCGAGTAGGCCAGGTCCATTGGATCTTCGAACACGTAGTCAGTCAGCAGCGCGATCGCCGTCGGGCCAAACCCCATCCCCGCAATCGTGGCCATGAACAGCAACGCGGCTGCCAGCTGTCCCCGCATCTCGTTCGGTGCGATTTCCTGCACCGCCGCATAGCCCAGTGAAAGCGGCATCGATGCAATGAACCAGAAGATGGCGATCGCCGGCAGCGCCAGTTCCACGCTCGGCAAGATCGGGGCAATCGCTGCCAGCGGGGTCAGTGCCAGCATGGCGTAGCAAGTGGTCTGCAGACGCGCATCCAAATGCCCCTGTCGACGCAACCGATCTGCCAGCCAGCCCCCCGCCAGCGTACCGCCAGGTCCGCAAATCAACATGATCCAGCCATAGGTCCAGCCGACCTCCCCCACCGTCCATCCATGTACGCGCATGAAGTAGGGCGCCATCCAAGCGCTGGTACCGTACGTGAGAATAGAGGTCATACAGAACGTTACGAATATCGCCGCAATGGTGCTGCGATTCTTCTTCGCGAATGCGATTACCTCGATCATTTCCGCCTTGAACGTGCTCGGTCTGGTCGCACTCACGCCGCGACGCTCCGGCTCACGCACCGTATACATGACGAACGCGAGCAGCACGCCCGGTGTCGCCACGACCAGAAAGGTCACCTGCCAGGATTGCAACGTGGCTAGTCCCCAGAGTGCCGGCAACGCCATCTGATTGACGGACTCATACACGGCCCCGCCAACGAGAAGGGAGATGCCGATCCCAAAGGAGATGCCGCTCGAATACACGGCCATGCCACTGGCCAGACGATCCGGTGGGAAGTAGTCGCTGATCAGTGACGTCGCTGACGGCGACAACGTGGCCTCACCGATCCCAACGCCCATACGGGCGAGGAACAGTTGCAGAAAATCACGGGACAGTCCGCACGCCGCCGTCATCACGCTCCACAACACCATGCCCACGGCAATGATCGTTCTTCGGCTGGCGCGATCGGCGAGCCAGCCAATTGGCAAACCAAGCGTAATGTAGAAGATCGCGAAGCTCGCCCCGGAGAGCAATCCCATTTGCGTATCGGTCAAACCTAGATCCAACCGGATCGGTTCAATGAGCAGATTGAGCACCATGCGGTCGACAAATGCGATCGCGTAGGCAAGAAACAGTAGACCGACCACGTACCACGCATAGCCCGGCCGCGGCCATGGACCATGCTGGCCGTCGCGACTGTTCAACAGATGAATTCGGCTGACGGGTGCGCCCGTGGATAGGCGCGCAGGTGATCGAGAAACTTCGCGAGCGCCTTATCACTTCGGGTGAGGTGACCGTGCGCAAATCGAATGCTCCTCAGAATCGGTTCGTCCTCACCGATGACTTTACGTGACAATTCGACAACCGAATCGATAAACGCGTCCGCCTGCGCCAATGCGGCGGGCGAGCCATCGCCCATCGTCGTCGCATAGACGTTCCAGATTCGAAGCTTGCCCGGCCGGATGATGCACATCGGCGCCATTCCACCAAAGTAGCGACCATCAATCGTCCCAGACCGGTAGAAGATGTTCGAGCCGACAATGCCCAGGCGGTACTTCAAGTGATGTCCGGTATCCGCAATCGTCGCATCTAGATCGAACATCACCTGATACGGCTGCCAATCAATGTTCGAGTCCGGGTCTGCGTGGTTGAACACCATGTTGTGTACGACTTTCAAATGCTGAAGGTCGAGCGTGTTGCACATGATGACCCAGGGATCCAGATCCATGTCGGTCCAATACAGTGCCTTGCAGCGCAGATCTTGGTCGGGAAGATCGAACGACGGTACATCGAACAAAGGCTCTTCGCCGTTGAACGCCCAAATCAAACCCCACCGTTCGCGCGTTGGGAACCTAAACAGGCAGGCCTTCGGCGGCGGTGGGTCACCGACGCCCGTCTTCACACACTTTCCCGTATTGTCGTACTCCCAGTGATGAAATGCGCAGCGCAGATTACCGTCCTTGACCTCTCCTACCGACAAGTCAGCCCCAAGGTGGGGACAGTAGGCAGACACGACCTGTGGCGAGTTGTCACGCGCGCGAAACACCACTACACGACCGTCGAGGAAGTCGAATCCCTTCACAATACCAACGCCGACTTCGTCGGATGTACAAATCGGAAACCAGGACTGCGTGAACAGACCATCAGCGCCCTCGGCCGGCATAAAACCGCCTGGCGCACGTGTGGCCAGTTTACGGCCGCCGCGACCCGCTTTGGCTTCCATTGCAGCGGTCAGTCGAATCGATAGGTCATCGACGCGCCCCATTCACGACGGCGGCCCGGATTGGCATCGGCAGTACCGACGAACCCAATCGATTCGATGCCGTTGGTCGTGTAGTCCTCATCGGTGAGATTGGTACCGAACAGTGCCAGCTCCCAGCTCTCATCTGCGGATAGATACGCAACCCGAGCACTCAACACGCCGTAGCTGTCCTGAACCAGCAGTGGTGAGTTGTTCACCACATGGTAGACCTTGCTCCGATACGACCAATCGGATCGTGCCGTCAGCGAGCCACTGTCACCCAGATTCGCGGTGTACATGGCACCAATGCTGTAAGCCCACTCCGGCGTCTTCGGGAACTTCGAGTCCAACGTGATGCCCTGCACCCCCGAGTTCAAGTCGGTGTACTCAGCGTCGATATAGCTGACGAGGCCGTTGATCGACAAGTTCGGCGTCACGCTCGCTGTCATTTCGAGTTCCGCACCCTTGATCTCAGCCTCACCGGCGTTATCGACAATGACGATCAGACTTCCACAACTCAAGCAGATGGCGGTGAACTGGATGTCCGTGTAGTCGCTGAAGTACGTCGCCGCATTGACCAGCAGGCGATCGTCGAGCCACGTCGACTTCACACCAAGTTCGTACGCCGTAACGTACTCGGGATCAAAGGTTTCCACAGCAACCGCCAACGCGGACGGACGACCGTTGAACCCACCCGACTTGAATCCGCGCGAGACGGAGACGTACGTGAGGATGTCGTCGGTGGCTTTGAATTCAAGTCCCGCACGTGGCAACCACTCAGACCAGCTATCACTTGGCTCGGCCGCGCCGGGGGCGATCGTGTAAGTCCCGGTGCTGTTGCGCAGCACTGTCACCTCGAAGTCCTTGTCTTCGGTGGTGTAGCGCAGACCAGCCGTCGCCGAGAAACGATCCGTGAAATGGTACGTTCCCTGCCCGTAGACGGAGAAGCTCTCAATCTCGATTTCTGTGTCGCGCAGCGTGTTGATGTCCAAAGCCGCATTGGCCGGATTGCCGGGACCTCCGAACGGCGTTCCCGGAATCGGTCCAGGCAACGCTTCAAGGCCCTCGAACAGACCAAGGCCGAGTCCCGCGTCGAACGTGTCATCCCCATTTTCGCGCAGATAGTAGACTCCTCCCACCCAGTCCAATGCCTGATCGAAACTGGCGCCACTAACCAGGAACTCCTGACTGAATTGATCGTGATTGTTGTCATTGGTCGTTTGCAGGAAGTCGAGCGCAGAATTGTCCTGGTCGCCACCAAAATAGGCGTCCGTGTTGCGATAGGCCGTGATCGACTTCAGGGTCACCGCATCAATGTCCCAGCTCACCGTCGTGCTGAGCCCCCAGTCATCGAGTTCGCTGGAGTTGGCACCCGTCGCATTGGTCGAGTACATGCCCCCAGTGATGCTGCCGGGTCCATAGTTGTTACCGGTAGCAACGTTCCAGATAGCAGTGAATGGCGCGGCGGCATTGGCGTCGACGGCGAAGTTCGCGATCGAGTTCTGCCGCTTGCGCGTGACGTCGGCGATGAAGCGAACGTCGAGATCTTCGCTGACGATCCAATCGGTCATCAATCGCGCCGCACGACTATCGATGTCGCCTTGATCGCCCTCGTCCAGGTGCCTGCTTACGTAACCATCACGGTTGGCCACCGCATACGACAGACGCGTCAACAGCTTACCGTCGGCAAGCGGAAGATCGACGCTGCCCTGTACATCCAGTCGATCGTAGCGACCAACCGTCACCGCCACGTTGCCAACGAACTCCTCAGAGGGCGCCCTGGAGATGAGTTGGATGGCCCCGCCAGTAGTGTTCTTCCCATAGAGCGTCCCCTGTGGACCGCGCAGCACCTCGATGCGCTCGAGTTCGACGAGATCCATGACAGCGCCAAGTTGGCGAGCGTAGTACACGCCGTCAACGTAGATACCCACGCCCGGATCGGTGGTAAACAGGAAATCAGACTGCCCAACGCCGCGCATCCAGACCTGCGCGTTGAACGCACCGCCCGTATTGCCGGTGCCCGGATCGAAGGTGAGTCCAGGTGTGTAAGGCGCGATCTCCGCGAGATTGGAGATGTTGCGTTCCGTCAACGCTTCGCTCGTGAACGCCGTGATCGACACTGGAGTGTCCTGAAGGCGTTCTTCGCGTTTGCGAGCCGTGACGACGATCTGTTCGATACCCCTGACATCCTCTTCGGTCGAGGGGGCTGCCACCGCGCGACCAGACCACATCGACGCCGTCGCGACAACGACGAGCGTCAGGCCAAGAACACGCGGGTACGTTCCGGTCGGTGGATGCATGGGCTTCTCCAACGTTGTAACTCAGGATTCCAACAAACAAGCGGTCAATTCCACCTCGATGAGCATGTCCGGATGAACAAGTCGGGGAACCTCTACGCCGGTGGCAGCCGGTGGCGCACAGCTTTTGTATGCCGCAAGGCGCACAGGCGTCGCCGCAACGAACGCGTCCAGGTCCGTCGCGTACATCACTTCCTTCACGACGTGTTCCCAGGAGGCACCATTGGCCTTGAGCACTTCATCGAGGATCTGGTACACGCGTTCGGTCTGAGCCAGCATGTCACCCACACCAACAACCTTTCCGTCAGGCCCCGTGGCGGTGCAACCGGATATGAACAACCAGCCACCTGCCTTTACGGCGCGGGCGAAGCCCATCTTTCGTTCAGCTTCTTCGCGACGGAAGTAGACTTGATCTTGTCGTGCCATCGCCCCCTCCAGTTCGATAGCAGGTATGAAGACGTCACATTTACACAGTTGAAAGAGAAATTGAATACTTTCTCTAAGATTTTTTTGGAGCCCTATAGATGCGTCGAATCTTGATCTGCCAATCTGATTGCCTGCATTTTCGCGGCCACTGTTCCATTCGAGACACCACGATTGATTCATTGGCTCTCGATAATCTGGAGATTGCACGAGCTGACTCTAACTGGTGTCATGCCTACACCTTGCAGTCGCACTCGCCATGACCTCCGTCAGACAGAACCAGAAGGCACTTCGAGCTGCAGCCATCACGCGCGCGGCAAACAAGCTGTTCCGTACGAAGGGTTATGCCAAGACCAATGTCGAGGACCTGGCCCTGGAAGCGGGCGTCAGCCCCGCGACCATCTACAACTACTTCGGTACCAAGCTCAATCTGCTCCACTCATTGATGGAACCGGAAATGGAGCGCGTCAAACGGGCGGCGGCGACCGTGCTATCGAACCTTCCCGACGATGTGCTCTCAGGAATCGAAGCGCTGACACGCTGTTATGAACTGGGCCCCGATTGGCTGAATCGCGATTTGTTGATGCCATTCGCCGAGGAGTTCTTCCTTTCGAACAGCTCGCATCGAAATCCAATCAACATCGTCAGCGAGACGCGAGCACGAGACTTTCATCGATTGTTCAGACACTACAAACAGCAAGGAAAACTGCACAAGGACATGAACGAGGATGATGCCGTGGCGATCATCGCCAGCCTGTTTCAGTACCATCTGAGAATCCTGCTGTTCGGCACGCGGCGCGACGGTCGTAAGGAGGACATCGTTGGAATGTCCTTCCTCGAACGCAGAATACGATTTGCCGTATCCGGCATGGGGACCATGACAGGAGAACGTGATGGCAACGATCAGAGCAATCGACCGCGAGGGAAATCACCACGAAATCGAACTCGCGCCCGGACAAGTCGTAATGGAGGGGCTACGTGACCTGAAAGCCGGTGTCGATGCAGTCTGCGGCGGCATGTGCTCGTGTGCAACGTGCCATGTGTATGTGAACGCGCACTGGATGGCGTTGCTCGCTCCAGCTGGAGCCGACGAAGCGGAGCTGCTTGCGCTAGTGCCGGGGTTCAATGAACAGAGCTCGCGCCTGAGCTGTCAGATCGAGGTCAGCGGCGCACTCGACGGGTTGGAACTCGTCGTTGCGCCGCCCACATAGGTTCGCCCCTATACCGGTGACCCGAGCGGTGGAATACGCGGCGACCACTCTTCTTGGTCGAGCTGAGCGGTGACCTGAATCTCGAGTAGCGCTCCAGGGAACGCCAGCGCGACCACCTGAACGGCGGTTGTCGCTGGGTTGGCGACGCCCTGATACCGTTTGGCGCGAGCACCAACCGCTTCGAACAACTTTGCCATGTCGGTCGTGTACATCACCTCGTTCACCACATTTTCCAGCGTGGCGCCGTTCTTGGCGAGCGTCGCCTCCATGATGTCGTATATCCGCTCTATCTGAGCACTCATGTCATTTGGTGCAACCACGCTGCCTGTTTCGTCCACAGAAATGATGCCTGCCAGATGGAGCAGGCCATTCGCATGCACGATCGCAGAAAACCCCATGCTGTCTTCGAGTGGTTTATTGAAGTGTTGAACCTGACCCAGCTTTGCCATGTCGCGAACTCCTTAATGGATATTACTTGATGAAATCTGACGACTCATGCGAACGCGGGAATGCCCGCACCATAGCCAGATAGCGCGTCAGCGCCCGATCAGAGTGCGTCATGACGCCCGGCGTGTATTTGAGAGAATGCAAGATAGGTCGGTCGTCACTAACGATGCTTTTTCCCAATCGAAACAACAGTTGGTGCGTCATCGCAACACGGGCGTCGTCTTCAGCTGTGCCATTGCTCTTGTTAGTGCCCAACGAGTAGAAGACTTGCGTTTTGCCGGGTGCGACGAGGTGGAACCCGGTCAACGCAGCGATCCACTGACCCATGAACTCGCCATGCAAACGAAAGAAGCTCGTGCCGTATATCCCCACACGTGCGTTCAGCGTGGGGCCGTCACCCTGGTCGAGCTTGGCTTCGAGATCGTATTCCATCGAATAGTCGGTCCACGCGATCTTGTCGTACAACCACTCGTGATCGAATTGGAGCCGATGCACGACCTTCAAGTGTTGCCAGTCGGGTGTGTTGGCACAAACCACCCAAGGGTCGACGGGTAACGCCGGTACGTCATAGCTGACCATGAAGTCGATTTCGCTGTCAGCCTTGGGATAGTCGGGGATCTGCCACCAGGGCTGCGCGCCGTTGAACGCCCATACAAGTCCGAATCTCTCCACGGTGTGAAAGTTGTACAGGCATGCGGTCTTAGGCGGCGGATCGCCGATGCCGGTCTTTTCGCACCAACCCTCCTGGTTGAACTCCCAGCGATGGAATCCGCATTGAATGCGGTCGCCGACGACTTGCCCGGCCGCCAGGTCGGCGCCAAGGTGCGGGCAATACGCCGACAGGACCTGAACAATGCCCGCATCGCTGCGAAAGATGACGATACGACCATCCAAGAAATGCCGGCCTATGACCTGGCCAGGTGGCACTTCGCTGGAAAGGCAAACCGGAAACCAAGACTCCGTGAACAGCCCGTTGTCACCTTCAGCGGGTACGGGCTTGCTGCGCGGACGGACGCGCCGCCGACCGGGACTCGATTCCTGCACGCGTTGCTCGCTCATCAAGATCACCTCCTGCCAGTGTGTGCACAGACGTTGTACCACAGTGTGGATGTCTTCGAACTCAGGTTGGATTACGCTGCCGCGTTCTCATCATCCCCAGGGTCGGTCGTGACACGATCATTGTGGCAGCACGTTTCTGCACCGGGACCTGCATCGATCACGCTCGATGGGCCTGCCACCGCAGACGCAATTGTCGTCGGCGGCGGGTTTACGGGTCTTTCCTGTGCACTGGGTCTGGCTCAGAGTGGCCACAAGGTCACCCTACTCGAGGGACGCGAACTAGGTTGGGGCGGGACGGGACGGAACGCTGGTCAGTGGCTACCCGGTTGGCCAGGTCGTTCACCACGAAGCGTCATCGAGCAGTTCGGCGAAGAACGTGGTTCGGCCCTCAATCGATTCAACCGAGACGCGAGTCGTCTCGTCGTACGTCTGGCAAACGAACATGGTTTCCACGCCGACGTGAACCAATCCGGCGTATTGGTGGTCGCGCATACTCCCGAGAAATTCACCGAACTCGAAGCCATACACCGTGGCTGGTCGGATCTTGATTGTCGAACCAAGTTGATTTCTCAACGCGACATCGGTCGTTACCTCACTACGAATCGCTACTTCGGTGGCTTGCTGTATGAGGAAGGCGGGACTCTGAACCCGTTGGCGTACGCGCGCGGCTTGGCCAATGCGGCGCTCGCGGCGGGCGTGACCATACACACCAGCAGTCCCGCTGTTCGAGTGCTTTCGCACGCAAATCACTGGCACGTCGAGACGCCCCATGGAAGCGTCGTCGCTTCGCGACTGGCGATCTGTACCAACGCGTATACCGACGGTCTGTGGCCCGGACTCGACAAAGTGTTCTTCCGCGTGCCGATGGCAATGCTGGCCAGTGAGCCACTTCTGGATCGCGGCGCAGCATTCATGCCAGGGATGATCCCATTCGGGGACACCAATCGACTCGCTCTATTTGGAGGCATGCAGGATTCCGCCGGGAGGTTCATCGCCTCGGTACTACCGAGGTTGTCCGACCGGGCCTCGCTCGGCGCGCTCAGTCGCGGCTTCGATGCAAAGTTCCGCCGGGTGTTCGCCGGAATTGAGCCACCACGCTGGCGCTTCAACTGGATGGGACACCTGTGTGTCGTGCCCGATCGGGTTCCGCGCTTCTTTCGCCTCGGTCACGGCGCGATCGCAGCGATGGGTTATTCCGGCGCTGGCATCGCGATGGGTCTAGCGCTTGGTCGAGAGGCCGCACGTTGCTTGGGCAACGAGACCTCACCCGATACACCCATACCAATCGTCGACCCGAAGCCGTTGAGGTTCAACCGGATTGCGCCCTTGGTGATGCGCTTTGTCATGACACCGCTTGCGCGCACGCTGGACAGGCGCTATTGAGCAAATCATCCAACGGTGATTCGCACAAGGAGCACCTCATGGCAAGTGCCTGGAAACCATTCTGGGTGTTCGTCGCCCTGTCCGTACTACTGCTGGCACTCGTACCGATCCTGAGCGCGTTCACCGGCGCATCGATGAATTTCGCCGAGGTCGCACGGCGCGCATCGACGATCACGGGCATCGCCTGGACGTCGAATCTCTGGAACGTCGTGCGCCTTGCTCTGGCCGAACCTGATCTGTGGCTGCTGGTTCTGGGCTCCAGCGTACCAACGCTTGCCGCTCTGATGGTGCTCGCATGGCTGAACGACCGCAGCCAATGGTCCGCGCTGCTCAAGCGACTGAGTCCCTTCCGAACCGAACACATCAGTGCAGCGATTGCGCTATACGCACTCCTTGTGTTGTGCGTGATTGGTTGCCTACTGGGAGCCTACGCGGTTCGCCAAGTCATAGCGCCGGATGCGTACTCGACTTCCGCCTCAACGCTGGGCCTGTCGCTTCTGTTTGCGATCGCCACGGCGGCTTTTCTCGATCAGGGCGCCGTACTGGAAGAAGCCGGTTGGCGCGGGTTCGCGACGCCCTGGCTGCAGGATCATCTGATGACCCCGCTAGCTGCCGCGATCCTGGTCGGCATCGTATGGTCCCTGTGGCATGTGCCACGCGACGTGGTTTCAGGCGTCGTGGAACGACTCGGCCTTGTACGCTACTTGTCGATGTATCTGCCGTCATTCGTGGCCGGTGGCATCGGCGTTTCGGTCGTAGCCGTGTACTTCATGAATCGCCTGGGTGGCAGTCTGATTCCAGCAATCATGGTGCATGGCCTGGCCAACGATTCGATGGGAATATCGGGTGCGGCGACGATCAATCAGGCGCTCACACCGCTGCACCAGTTCACCAAGGCGGTTCCGTTCCTGATACTCGCGGCATTGATTGTCTACGTCGCAGGCAGGCAGTTGGGACACGATGAAACCGCGCGCAATCCTGCGCCCTCCTGATCGCGTCAGTGCTCCAGTTGAATGAGATACGAAAACGTCGGCACCGACAGGCCATCGCGACGATTCGCCAGATAACGCGCGTTCTGCATCGCAGGGGTAAGATGTTCACGGACGCGCCAGCCGGCTTCACCAACGAGGCGTTCTATTGCGGCGGGCGTGAAGAGCGAGCGAATCGGCTCGCTCTGGAGCGCGGTCGCGAATCGGGTGCCCGCCAGCAGCGCAACGTCGCGACCGCTGCCGATCGGCGCTTCGCTCCAGTAGTCGAGTACGAGTCGCGTACCGGGTCCCGTCCGCTCACGCACGCCCCGCAGCGTCTGTGCGATTGCCTCGCGCGTCAAGTAATAGGTGGTACCAAGCCAGGATACGAACGTTGACGATTCCGCTTCGAACGACGTTGCCAACAGCGCCTGCGCGAGCGTCGTACGCTCAAAGTCGACCGGCACGAACGTGAGGTTGTCCGGAACGGCCGAGAGCTTGGCGCGCTTCCAGGCCTGCGTGGCCGGATGGTCGACCTCGAACACGTGGATCGGTTCGCCGGCGCAGCGCAGCGCAAACGTATCGAGCCCTGCCGCGAGCACGAGATACTGCCGAGGCGCCAGGTCTGCCAGCGCATCTTCTGCGTAGCGCGATCGCACCACAATTTGCGCGCGCATCGTGTCGAGCCCACTGCGTCGTCGTCTGAAGACGGTGATCCAAGTGCCCGCCAGCGCGTCCAGGCGTCTGAGAAACCGCTGCGCCGGCGTCGGCAGCAACGACTCGATGGCCTCGTCGACAAAGATCCAGGGCTGTGCGTCCACGTGACGATGCAGGGCTCGCAGAAACGCCGCACCTTCCGCGGTGCGGCTGCGGCGGCCGGCTTCCATCGCTGGTCGATCCTTCCGTTTGGACCAGGGACTATAGCGTGTCCCCTGCGCCAGAGCGCAGTTGCCGCCACGCCTACACCGGTTTCAGCCAGGGTGTCGGGTACAGGCGCCAACGCGCCGTTCAAATGCCAAACGGATAGGTATCCGGCATCCCTTGCAGCAGCTTCACATCGAGCGGCTGGATGGCCGATGTCTCATCGATCCAGATGTACTCGTCGAACTGCTGACCGAGTTGTGCTTCGAAGTAGTGACTCGCAAGCTCACTCTCCGGCCGATAGATCACGCCAATGGCACGCTCCAGACGCGGCTTGCACACGGCATCGAGCAGTTCCGGCGCTGCATCTCGCATACCCAGGAGCAGACCGGGACTTTTCGTCAGATGAAACTGGTATTCGTGGCTCTGAGGATGCGATGGCCGTACCGTCTTGACCTCCATCGGCGCATCCCAATTCGAAGCGGCTGCAACGCTGCCGTGGTCGGTGCCGAAGCCGATGCGGTAAGATGTTCGGCCAAAAGTGCTCGCGCACAGCTGACCGATATTGTGCTCGCCGCGGCTCGACATTTCGGTCGCGCGGGCATCGCCGATGTGTGAATTGTGCGCCCATACCACAGCTTTGGCGCCTTCACCGCGGAACGCCATCACCTGCTTGAGCGTATCGAACATGTGGCTGTCACGCAGGTTCCACGATGCGCGCGATCCGTAATACATGACGCGGTAGTACGACTCCGCTTGCGCAACGACCTGCGCATTCTGGCTTGCATCCAGGTACCGCTCACTGTCCTGCTCCGCAAATGACATGCGCTTGTGCAGCAGTTCCGCAAGCACGTGGGCGACGTCCTGCTCGCAGTGTTTGTAGGCGCCGGTGAGCGCGGCGTGACCATAAGCGGCGGGATCACTCTCCCACGGCGTCAGGCATCCGTAGCGACGACGGGCGACCTCCGCAAGATCTGGATCCACGTCATCGAGGTAGGCGATGACCGCACGCGCCGAAGCGTAGAGGCTATACAGGTCCAGGCCGTAGAAACCGGTGCGCAACGGATACGGCACGTCGGCATTGTGCCGGTGTAGCCAGTCGACAAACTCGCGCGTCTCCTGGTTGCGCCACATCCAGGTCGGAAACCGGGCAAACGCCGTCCACTCCGACGGCGCTGAATCACTATGGCGCACGTAGTGGTCGATACGCGCGGCATCCGGCCAATCGGCTTCGGCAGCGACGATGTTGAATCCTTTCTCGATGATCAGTCGCTGCGTGATCTTGGCGCGCAACCGATAGAATTCCGACGTACCGTGGCTCGCCTCGCCAATGAGCACGATGCGGGAATTGCCAATGCGCGCGAGCAATGCATCGAGCGGTGCAGCGTCGACACGATCAAAGCGCTCGCCATGGCGGGCGAGCAGATCCGGAACCCCCTGAGCTGCCGCAGGGCGCCGCTCGATCACTCTGCCGCGGCGCGTCTGCGGCTCCGGAGCCTCCACTTCCCAACCTTCGGTTCCGATCAGCGGCACGAACCGTACGTCCGCGAGGTCCTCCCGTTGGAAGTTCGTCTCGTCGATCCGTGTGATTCGCACAAGCTCCTGCGCGCGCGGATCGGTGCCAATGGGGATGACCAGTCTGCCGCCAACTTTGAGTTGCCTTTTCAAAGCCTCGGGCACGGCGGGACCACCCGCGGACACCAAAATCGCATCAAAGGGCGCTTCCGCCTCCCAACCCAGCGTGCCGTCCGCATGAATCACACGCACGTTGTTGCAGCGGGCGGCCGCGAGATTATCGGCGGCAGTCCGGGCGAGTGCGTCGAGCCGCTCGACCGCGACAACTTCGCGCACGATCTGCGACAGCACTGCCGCTGCGTAACCGGAGCCGGCCCCGACTTCCAGCACCTTTTCATCACGCTGGAGCGTCAAGGCCTCCGTCATGAACGCAACGATGTACGGCTGCGAAATCGTCTGGCCTTCCGCGATCGGTAGCGGCGCATCGTCGTAGGCGCGTTCGCGCAGATCCTCGGGAACGAACAGTTCCCGTTCGACCCTCGACATCGCCCGAAGCACCGCCGGGTCCCTCACGCCGCGGGCATGGATCTGATCACGCACCATCGCGCGTCTAGCGCGCTCAGCGTTGCTCATTGAAATCTCCGTCACCTCGGCCCTCAACCTATGCCGTTCGGCTCGCGGATTGAAATACGTGGGAACCCGCATCTGCTCGAATTGGCGGCAGGCGTAGCCTGTTGTGGGGGGAAGCGCCGTTGCCTGACGCACGCGAACTCGAAACCAAACGACTCATGTCGCGCTTTGCGACCGCGACCGGACTGGTCGGTGAGGCAGCGCCTCGCCGCTACCTCTGGACCGATGCTCATGCCGTGTGCAACTTCCTTTCTCTGCATGCGCGGGCGCCAGATGAGCGCTGGCTTGAGCTGGCGATCCTGCTCGTCGAACAGGTGCACCAGGTGCTCGGCAGGCATCGGCCAGACGATGCGCGCACCGGCTGGATCAGCACATTGAGCGAAGAGGAAGGGCGTGCACATCCGACCATCGGCGGATTGCGGATCGGCAAGCCGGAACCCGAACGTCCGCTGGCTGAGCGCTTCGACGAGCGCAAGGAATGGACCCAGGACGGCCAGTACTTCCACTATTTGACCAAGTGGATGCATGCACTCGGTCGAATGGCCGAGTGGACCGCCGATATGTGGTACCTGCAATGGGCATCGGAACTCGCCATCGCCGCTCACCGCGGCTTCCGAGCCCCCGCCGCGCCGGCACGCCTCTACTGGAAAATGAGTATCGATCTGCGCTATCCGCTGGTTGCCGCATCGGGCCAGCATGATCCGCTCGATGGGCTCATCAGCACATTGGAACTGTGCGACAACGCGCCATCATCTCTGACCAGGCTCATGGATCCGGTCGTCAGCGATCTGGCCACAATGTGTAGCGGTCGTTCATGGACAACGGATGATCCACTCGGTATCGGCGGTCTGCTGTTCGATGCGATGCGCATCTGTCAGATACAGTCACCACGAGGTAAGTCGGTCGCACTGCCACTGCTCGACGGCGTGCTCGACGCCGCGATGCGCGGACTCGATGCATTCGCTGCTTCCGGTACGCTTCAACTGCCCGCGGCACACCGGCTCGCGTTCCGGGAATTTGGCGTCAGCATCGGCCTGCAAGTGATCGATGACATGTGCGCGCGGGGCCTGCCCGCACCGACGAATCGGCAACTCGACCGGCTGGGAGCCTACGCACCGCTACGCGATCGGATCGAACGATTCTGGATGCAACCGGATCGGCAGCAGGTGCAAGCCTGGACTGATCACCAGGACATCAATAGCGTCATGTTGGCTACGAGTCTTGCATCCAACGCGTATCTGAAGCGACGAAGTCGATCTTCAGCCAGCTAGCCCGGAGAAGCTCACTTGTACGCGTTGGGGAGCGTCGCCGGCTTGCGTCTCACCGCCGTCTTGAACCGGCGCGGTTTGACGACGAGCACGTCGCACCCCACGCGATCGATGACAGCTTCCGTAGTGCTCCCGATGTGAGACAGGCTCGACCCACTGCGAGAGACGGCGCCCATGACCAACAGGTCCACCTTGCGTTCAGCGGCGCTATCCGCGAGCACGTCTGCCGGCACGCCTGCGCGCAACAAGGTGTTTGCTGCTTCGATGCCATGCCGATGTGCGAGGTGTTCGATCGCCTCGATTCCCACCTCGGGCACAGACTTCGACTCGCGCGTCCGACCGCGACGCGCCGGTGTATCGCCTCTGGAGTCACGCACATGGATGACTTCGATCCGCCCACCCAGCTGCGCAGCCGCGACGCGTGTCGCCTGCAGCAACCTATCATCCAGTCCGGATGGCTTCGCGTGCGCGTGCGTTGGATCGACCGCGGCCATCACGAGTGGCTTTTTCGGAAGGCGCTCCTGCTTGACGAACCAGACCGGGCACGGGCACTCACGGATCAGATCCCAGTCCGAGTTGGCGAGAAACCAGCGCGCGACGCGTGAGTGACGATGGGACTCGGCCACCACCAAGTCGGGTTTAGTGTCGAGAACGTGGCGCACGATGGCGTGTGCCGGCGGAAAGTCCCACACCGCCTCGCACTGCACGGTGATGCCTCGAGCGCGCAATGGTCGAGCCAGTCTCAATAACTGTTCGCGACGCTGCTTGGCCGCCGCCCGAAGTAAGGCCGTCGCATCGGACGGTATCGCATCCGTCACAGGGGACGGCAGGGAAAATGCGTGAAACAGCGTGATCCGTGCGCCACAGATCGCCGCGATCCTGGCCGCTTTGCGTATCGCAATCTGCTTGCGGCCACCGGGGTCGCCAACCCCTACGAGAATCGACTGCCAGCTTGTAGAGGACATGCGTCTTCTTGTGCTCCTTCGAGTGACCGGCGAGTGCACCGCCTTGTTTCGATTGTACATCCCACATTCGAATGAACGCCTTGACGGCTACCTCATTGCGCACCGATACGCGCGACTGGCATGCTCGATGTAAGCCATGCAATTGCGCATCTGGCCATGAGCAGAGATACCGTGATCAGAGCCTTCTCGGGTTACCGCATGAACCTGGCCGTCATGCTGATGCTCGCCGGTTGCTCCGTCACCCCTACCTACTCCGGCAGCGAGTTGTTCGCGACCCACTGCGCCAGTTGCCATGGTCGCTACGGTGAGGGCGATGGGCCGGTCGCCGTGGATATCGCCAGTCACATCCCGGACCTGCGTTATCTGGCGACCCGCAACGGCGGGGTGTTTCCTCACGCGCGCGTTAAAAACATCGTCGATGGTGCCGGGACAGTCGCGGCGCATGGCTTGCGAGCAATGCCAGTTTGGGGCGACGCATTCGCCGACTTGGACGGATCTGGCAAGTCGGCAAGAGCGAAGATCAACGCGTTGGTCGACTTCCTCAGCACCATCCAACAGGACCGGTAACAGTCCTCCCGCCAGGTTTGTCGAACCTAATGCGATTCGGCGTCGAACAACTCGTTCGAAGTGCAGTCGGCAACCTCGCTCAACTCAGCGTCCATGGCTACACCAGCAGGCGTCTTGCTCACCGCACGAGACTTCGACCACACGTCGAGCGATGGAAACGAATCGATGTATTTGAAATCTGCCGTCTTACCGACAATGGACGACAAGCCCCAGCTTTGAATGTCTGCGCCAGGATTGGCTTCATTCTGCAACTTGAGCCATTTGCCGTTGACACGCTTGACGTCGGCAAGCGTCTTGCCCGTTGCCAACTCGCAGTGCCACAGTTCCAACACCCGTGCTTCCGCGCTCGCGAGCGGCGCGGCAGTCAACATCGCCGACGCCGACATCAGCGCGGCGACGGCCAGTGCAAATTCCTTGCTCATCATGATGTCCTCCCTTCCACGGTTGCCGATCGCGCCGCAAATCCTGTCAGCCTGTGCCTCTCCGCGCACGTATGCAAGTTGTAGATCATCGGGCACGGTGCTTTCATTCCAGCACCGAAGTGGGGGCTTCGATGCAGCAACTCAGCGGCCAGGACGCCTCATTCATCTACGCAGAAACAGCCCGCGCCCACATGCATGTGGGTACACTCGCGCTCTACGATCCTGCAACGGCACCCCATCAGACCGTCCGTTTTCGTGACATCACTGCAAACATCGAGCAGCGGCTGCATCTGGCCAAGTGCTTTCGCCGCAAGCTGATTTCCGTCCCGGGGGACGCCGACCATCCGTACTGGGTCGAGGATCGGGCGTTCGACCTGGAATTTCACGTTCGCCACATCGCACTGCCACCCCCGGGAGATTGGCGCCAGCTGTGTCGCCAGGCCGCGCGACTGCATTCGTTCCCACTCGATCGCGCGCACCCGCTGTGGGAGATGACCGTGGTGAGCGGGCTCGGGGGCATCGACGGGCTGCCGTCCGGTGCATTTGCCGTGGTACTCAAGATTCATCACGCTGCCATCGATGGCGCATCCGGCGCCGCATTGACGGAAGTGCTGCACGACCTCGAGCCCGTCAAACGCCACGTCAAACCCGCCGATTCCGTCTGGCGCGGAGAGCCGGACCCGCAGCCGATCGAGTTGATGACGCGCACGGCCTGGAACAACTTCACCCAGCCGCTGCGCATGATGGAAGTCTGGTCGAAAGCGGCCCCAGCCATGCGTCGCGTATCCGAGACCGTTGCGAGTCAATCGCGTCAGTCGAACGCGGTTGTGCCGCGCACGCGTTTCAACGCCAATATCACGCCACATCGCGTGTTCGATGCGCGCCAATATCCGATCGATGCGCTCCGGGCCATCAAGTCTCGGGTCGAAGGTGCAACCATCAACGACGTCGTGCTCACGCTGGTTGGCGGTGCGTTGCGAAGGTATCTGAAGGCGCATGGAGAGTTGCCGGATTCGTCACTCATAGCGATGGCGCCGATCAATGTGCGCACGGAAGCCGAGAAACACACCGAAGGCAATCAAGTGGCCGCCATGCTCGCCCGTCTTGGTACCGACATCGACAACGGCTTCGAGCGGCTCGCCGCGGTACGCGACAGCACACGCCAATCCAAAGCATTGACCCACGCGGTCGGCGCGCGATTGATGACCGACTACGCCAAGTACGTGCCTGCACAACTGGCAGCGCTCGCGGCGCGGCTCTCTGTTGCGGCGGCCGTCTCCGAGCGCGGCAACCCACCCTTCAACTGCGTCGTGACCAACGTGCCCGGGCCGCAGCATCCGCTCTACATGTGCGGCGCCCGGCTGGATCGGCTGTATGGCATGGGTCCGGTCAGCGATGGGATGGGGCTCATCTTTCCCGTGTTCAGCTATTGCGGAGGAATCACGATCGCGGTCAGCGCCTGCCGCGAGCGGGTGCCCGACAGCGATCGGCTCATGGACTGTCTCGATGCGGCGTTCGACGAGATGAGACCGGCGTCGTCCTGACGTGCTCTAAGAGGGGGGATCAACATGTTGCAGCAACTGAGCGCACAGGATGCGTCCTTCCTGTACATGGAGTCGCCAACCACACCGATGCACGTCGGTTCCGTCGCCATTCTCGATCCATCCAAATCTCCGTACGGGCCGCTGACGTTGGAACTCGTGACGCGGTTCTATGCAGAGCGACTGCACCTGATGCCGATGGCGCGCAGACGTCTGGTGAACGTGCCCTTTGGCCTGGATCATCCGTACTGGATCGAGGATGGCGAATTCGATATCGAGTTCCATATCCGCGAAGTAGGACTGCCGGAGCCGCACGACTGGCGCCAGTTCTACACGGTGTGCGCGCGAATACTGGCGCGCCCGCTCGACGTGACCCGACCGCTGTGGGAGACGTACATCATTCACGGTCTCGATCGGCTCGACGGGGTACCGGTCGGTAGCGTGGGCCTGCTCACCAAGGCCCATCACTGTGCCATCGATGGTGCCTCCGGCATTGAAATGACGATGGCCATGGCCGACCTGACCCCGGAGATGGCGCCCGTCGCGCCACCGAAGCGGGCTTGGGAACCGGACCCAGTGCCGACCGATACCGAACTCATGATGCGCACCTATGGCAACAACCTGTTGCGCCCGATCGCATTCGCCGAGCTGATCGCACAAACGCTACCCGTGCAACAGCGCTTCGCGGCCACGGCGCCGGCGCGCACGCCTGCCCCGATACAGCCGATTCCGAAGACGCGGTTCAACGGACCGGTGACACCGCATCGGGTGATTGGCGGACGGCGCTTCCCGCTCGATGAAGTGCGTGCCATGAAGAACGCAGTCAAGGGCGCCACGGTGAACGATGTGGTGCTTGCGCTGTGTGGCGGTGCTCTGCGGGCATACCTCGAGGCCAAGTCCGAACTGCCATCGACGACGATGGTGGCAATGGCACCCGTCAATCTGCGCAAGGAGTCGAAAGAGCAGAAGGTGGGCAATCAGGTCGGCGCCATCTTCATCGCCATTGGCACCGACATCGCTGACCCTCTTAAACGTCTGCAGGCGGTCCACGAACGAACGGCCGAAGCCAAGGAAATCAGCAATGCGATACGCGCCGATCTGATGACGCGATTCGCAGACTTCGTACCCGCCGCAACGGCAAATCTCGCGGCGCGCCAGACCGCGGAGGCGGCGCGATCCAACCAGGTCGCCCCCGTGTTCAACTGTTCGATCACCAACGTGCCCGGACCACAGGTACCGCTGTTTTCCATGGGCTGCGAAACGGTGACGACAGTGGGCTTCGGTCCCGTCACCGACAACATGGGGTTGATCATGCCGGTCAGCAGCTACTACGGAGAACTGGTCATCGGGTTCACCTCGTGCCGCGAGATGATGCCCGACCCCGACTTCTTCATGGCGTGCATCCAGGACAGCTTCGATGCCATGCGCAACGCGACGCTGGGCGCCGACGCGGACGCCACAGTAGCGGCGATCTCACGCAACTACGAACACCTGGCCGAACAGGCCCGCGCGGAAGTGCGCAACGCGCGTGCCAAGGCGCAGGGCAGCGCCTAGTTGCCTGCGACCGTCAATTCGAGAACGACTGCGCGCGCCGCGCACAGGTTGGCGGCAAGTCCGAATACCAGCTCATTGCGCAGCTGGCGCCTGCTACGCCCGGTGGCCGATGAGTCCCATCGACCCAGCGTGGATCATGCGCATGGCGCTCGCATCGAACGAGCACGTCCGGTCATGTTCTGCAAGGTCACCGCTCTCATCTTGGCAGTGTTGCTCATGCTGTCGATTGCGCTGGGTGACTGATCACGGCTGGTCGGCATTGCGATCGAACGTGACCTGACGGATCGTGGTGCCGCTGTCGGGGTCTTTAATGACATCGATCGACTTGGTCGCGCTCTGGCCGTCCTTGCCGGTGTAGATGACGTCGCGTTCGAAACCATCGTCGGTCCGCTGCGCCGTGCTCTGAGCGGTGCGGGTCTGGCCATCCGGGCCGGTATGAATTACGTCACGGGTACGCGTGCCAGCAGCCGGATCGTTGACCACGCTCGCGTCGCGGCGGCGGGTGTTGCCGTTGGCGCCCGTCACGACGTCG
>JBGSQB010000228.1:0-13439 GCA_041738285.1 Pseudomonadales bacterium
ACGCCGGGCATTTCGTCAAGCCGCTGCACCAGCGTATGGGCCATCACCATGTCGCCGACCCACGCCGGCGCCACGATCAGGATGCGCATGGTGGCGTTGAAGAAGTGGGAGCAGGCTTGCCCACGAATGCCCTGAGAGAACTCGTACAGTTGTTCGCGGCGGTGCGCCGCTGCGCCAGGCCCGCCCCCACATCGGCATATATAACCGCGGACACGTCAGGCGTAGTCGGCGACCGCGGTGTGCCACTCAGGATGCGCATTGCGTTTGCCTCGCACCTGGTCGAAGTAGTGGGTCTGGAGTTGCTCCGTGATCGGGCCGCGCGCACCGTTGCCGATGTGCCGGCCGTCGAGTTCGCGGATGGGTAACACTTCCGCGGCCGTACCGGTGAAGAACGCTTCCTCCGCGATGTACACCTCATCGCGGGTGATACGTCGTTCGCGCACGGATAGTCCGAGTTCACCGGCAAGGCTGAAAATCGTGCGGCGGGTGATACCGTCGAGGCACGAGGTGAGTTCCGGCGTGTGGATCTCACCGTTCTTGACCATGAAGAAGTTCTCGCCACTGCCCTCGGCAACGTAGCCTTCGTTGTCGAGCAGCAGCGCCTCTTCGGCACCGCAGTCGAGCGCCTCACGCAGCGCCAGCAGCGAGTTGATGTAGTTGCCGTTCGCCTTCGCCTTGCACATCGTGATGTTGACGTGATGGCGGGTGTAGGAAGAGGTGCGGACTTTGATGCCGCGCTCGCGCGCGGCTGGATCCATGTACGACGGCCATGGCCAGGCGGCGATCATCACGTTCACCGACAACCCGTCTGCGCGCAGCCCCATCCCTTCGGATCCGAGAAAGCACATCGGCCGCAGGTACCCTTCATCGAGGTCGTTCGCCTTGACCACCTCGCACTGCGCGTGATTCAAGGCTTCGCGTGAATACGGGATCTCCATGCGCAGGATGTGCGCGCTGTTGAACAGACGTTCCGTGTGCTCGTGCAGCCGGAAGATCGTCGCGCCCCGGTGCGTTGCGTAGGCGCGAACGCCTTCAAACACACCCAATCCATAGTGCAACGTGTGCGTGAGCAGATGCACTTTGGCATCGCGCCACGGGATGAGGGCTCCGTTCACCCAGATCCATCCGTCACGATCGGCAAAGTTCGGTGTCTGCGGCATGGTTACTCCTTCGGCCGGTCGAGCATCTCTTCCCACTGGGATCTGACAAACGCGCGATAGCGCGCCAGCACACCAAGGGCGCGTTCATCGTCCGGGATGTCGAGGGCCGTTCGATGCCGCTCTGCGCGCAGTGCGAGGTAGGCGTCCTTGAGCCCTCGTGCAGCCTCGTCGGTCAGCAATCCCACCTTTGCCGCGGTTTCGAGGATCCGAACGTTGTCGGTCCAGTCCGCAAGCATGGGATATTCAGCGGCCCAAGCCAGCGCGAGATATTGGACCATAAACTCTATATCGACGATACCGCCCGGCTCGCGCTTGACGTCCACCGCCCCCTCGGAACTGTCTTCGATGCGGCGCCGCATTTCGACGATCTGAGCGCGCAGCGTCGTCCGATCACGCGCCGTGCAGAGGATGCTGCGACGGATCTCGTTGAATTGGGTGGCGATGGCCGCATCTCCCGCAACCGGACGCGCCCGCACCAGCGCCTGATGCTCCCAGACCCAGGCGTCACCCTCCTGATACTGACGAAAGGCAGCAAGGGAACTGACCATCGTGCCGCGCCGACCCGACGGTCGCAGGCGCGTATCGACCTCATAGAGCACGCCCGCATGGGTATGCGCGGTCAGCACATGGATCAGCCGCCGCACCATGCGATTCAGAAACCGCGCGTGTTGGTCGGGCAGATCGTGAATGAACACGATGTCGAGATCTGATCCGGGTCCCAGTTCGAGACCGCCAAGCTTGCCGAATCCGATGATTGCGAAAGGTCGGTATTGCGCGAGATAGGCGTCATCCCCCGCCGTATGTCGCCAGGCGATGTCGAGCGCCGCAGCGAGGATCACTTCGGCCAGAAACGTCAGGTAGTCCGAGACGTTCATCAGCGGCAGGATGTCGCGCATCTCGCACGCCGCGACGCGAAATTCGTGAGCCTCCTTGAAGCTGCGCAGGATTTCGATCTGCTGCTCGAGATCGTCGATCCCCGCCAGACGCCGACGCAGGTCCGCTTCGAGCCGCGCTTTGTCGGGCACCGTGTGCAACAGATCCGAGTCGAGCAACTCATCGAGCAGCATGGGGTGGCGGGCGAGTTCCGCCGCAATCCAGCGACTGCCCGCGCACATCGACACGAGCAACTCGAGCGCGCCGGGATTTTCGAGCAGAAGGACGAAGTATGCGGATCGACGCATGACCGACTCCAGCAGCGGCACGATCCGTTCGAGCGCGATCGATGGCCGAGCGCTGCCCGCCATGGACTCGAGCAAACGCGGCATCAAGAGGTCGAACCGATTGCGGCCCTCACCACTGACCCAGGGCCTGTCGCGCAGCGTGCGCAGGCGCGTGATCTCGGAAGCAACCGACGCCTGCGTCCCGAACCCGCGGGCCTCGAGGTGTGCCGCCACGATTGCCACCTCGTCGCGCTGCCACAGCGCCGTGTACTCGGAGGGACGTACCTCGGTATCGGCGTTGTCGTTGCCGATCATCGATTCGAACGCGCGCGCGACCCGCTGGCGATGGCGGTTCAGTTCAGCGATGAAAGCATCATACGAATCAAAGCCCATCATCAACGAAAGGCGCAGTCGGTCCGGCGCGGACGCCGGCAACTGCTGGGTCTGTTCGTCGCGCAGCGCCTGAATACCGTGCTCGGCATCGCGCAGAAATTCGTAGGCTGTGGTCAGCTCGCGGCACTCGGGTGCTTCCATCAGGCCTTCTTCGACCAGTGCCGCGAGGGTCGCGCCGACGCGAGAGATCTTCAGATGGGGTTTGCGACCGGCCCAGATCAGCTGGAGCATTTGCGCGACGAACTCGACCTCGCGAATGCCGCCCGGCCCAAGCTTGATGTTGTCGGCCATCCGCGCGCGGCTGCGTTCCGCATCGATGCGAGACTTCATCTCTCGAAGCGCCTGCACCGCGCCGAAGTCGAGGTAGCGCCGAAACACGAACGGCCGCAAGTCGTCGATCAACCGCTCGCCTGCGGCACGATCTCCGGCGCACGGTCGCGCGCGAATCCATGCGTAGCGTTCCCAGTCGCGACCCTGTTCCTCGAAGTACTGCGCCATTGCATCGAAGCTCAGCGTCAACGCACCCGAATCACCATAGGGACGCAAGCGCATGTCGACTCGAAACACGAATCCATCTTCGGTGGGATCATCGAGCACCTGCACCAGACGCTGACCAAGGCGGACGAAGAATTGCTGATTGATGCGACGTCCGGAATCGGTCTGACCGGCCTCGGGATAGGCGAACACGAGGTCCACATCGGACGATAGATTGAGCTCGCGAGCACCCAGCTTGCCGAGGGCGATGACAACCAGGTGCTGCGCGGTCGCGCTGCTGGCACCGATGGGTGTTCCGTCCTTCTCGATCGCGACCGCATAGAGGTTCGACAGCGCAGCGTCGATACACTGCTCAGCGAGCCGCGTCACGCTGGCGACCGTTTCTTCGAAGTCCGCGAGCCGCAGCACATGACGCCAGACGAAGTGCGCCATGTGACGATTGCGCAGCAACCTCAGCGCTCGTTTGAGTGAGTCTTCGTCGGCTGCGTCCGCAAGTGCATCCGCAATCAGGTCGTGTGGCGGCGGAGCGCGAAACTGCGCAGCGCTGGTGAAATGCACGAACCAGGTGGGTTGTCGGCACGCGACGTCGACCAGGAACTCGCTCAATGCGAGCGCGCGCGTCAACTGTGCAGGTAGCGCGGCATCTTGCGTCAGCGCGTATTCGAGCTCAGCGAGCAGCGCGGGATCGAGGTTTTCGGTGAACTGTCGCCACCGCTCATCGGTTGCGCCACGCAACGAGGCGGGCAGCGTCTGCGTTACGAGCACGAGAAAGCTACTGCTGCGACGACGGCGAGACGCGCAGAACTTCCGCAATGGTCGTGAAACCCGCGCCGACCTTCTGCGCGCCCGACAAACGCAACGTCCGCATCCCTTCCTTCATACCTTCACGCCGCAGTTCGACGATGTCGGAGTCAGCGCGAATGTATGAACCAATGTTCTCCGACAGCGGCAGAATTTCGTAGATCCCCATTCGACCCATGTAGCCCGTGCCTCTACACTCCAGACAGCCGACGGCACGCTGTACCTGCTTCGGAGGCCGCGCCTTAAATGGTTTGGTGAGCAGATTCCACGCCTCCAGATCCGTATCTTCCGGTTGCTTGCAGTGCGGGCACAGCGTGCGCACCAGGCGCTGCGCCATGATTCCGAGCACGGTCGCCTTGATCAGATAGGGTGCAACGCCGAGATCGAGCAATCGAGTCACAGCCGTGGGCGCATCGTTCGTGTGCAGCGTCGAGATCACGAGGTGTCCGGTGAGCGCCGCTTGGATCGCCATCTCTGCGGTTTCGAGATCGCGAATCTCGCCCACCATGATGATGTCGGGGTCTTGCCGCAACAGCGCGCGCACGCCGGACGCGAAGGTCAGCTTGATGTTCGACTGCACCTGCATTTGATTGAACGATGGTTCGACCATCTCGATCGGATCTTCGATGGTGCAGACATTCACTTCGGGCGTAGCCAACTGCTTGAGTGTGGAATACAGCGTGGTCGTTTTGCCCGATCCGGTCGGCCCCGTCACGAGCACAATGCCATTCGGTGAACGCACCATGCTCTGCCACCGCACGTTGTCCTCGCCGCCAAGCCCGAGTTCCGAGAACGAACGCAGCAACACGTCCGGGTCGAAGATACGCAGCACCATCTTTTCGCCGAACGCAGTGGGCAGCGTCGACAGACGCAACTCGACTTCGTCCTGATCCTGGCTCTTGGTCTTGATACGGCCATCCTGCGGACGTCGCTTTTCTGCCACATCCATCCGACCGAGAATCTTCAATCGACTGGTGACGGCGGCATTGACCGCGGCAGGCAATTCGTAGACCGGATGCATGACACCGTCGATCCGAAACCGCACATGTCCCTTCTCGCGTCGCGGCTCGATGTGAATGTCGCTCGCACGTTGATCGAACGCGTACTGCAGCAGCCAATCGACGATGTTGACGATGTGGGCGTCGTTCGCCTCGGGGGACTTCATCGACCCCAATTCGAGCATCTGCTCGAAGTTGGTGACGCTCGATACTTCCAGACCCGCGTCCGAGGCCTTCGCCACGGAGCGCGCCATGGTGTAGAACTCGAGCGTGTAGCGCGACAGATCCCCGGGATTGGTGATGACGCGATTGATTCGACGACCACGCAGCGTCTGGTTCAGCATGCCTTCCCACTGCGACATGTAGGGCTGGCCACTGGCGATGACGACTTCGTCGTCGCGTACTTCCACCGCGAGGATGTTGTGCCGCTGAGCGAAGGCGTACGACATGACCTCGGTGGTCTTGTTGACATTGACCTTCAGCGGGTCGATGCGGTAGTACTTCTGGCCCGCCTGTTCGCACAGCCACGTGGTCAGCAGCTCGAGATCCAGCTTGCGGCCCGGACGCCTGAGGTCATCGAGCTCGCGGTCGGCAACGATCTCGAGGGGATGCATGTTCAATTGTTTGGTCGTGCGCGGCGCGATCAGGATGTCTTCCGCGTCACGCTGGCCGACGAGACCCGCCCGCACCAGCTCATCCAGCACGCCTGGCAGATCGAGCAGGCGCTCGGCGCGGGCCGGTGCTTGTAGTTGGGTGTCGATGGCTGCCATCTGAATCCTTGCGCGCGGCGCATGCCGCGAATCCGTTCGCCGCCCAGCGCGATGCCGGACCAGTTAACGGCATGATCCGCGGCATTTCAACTACCTGCCGCAGCGATTTAGACCTCATTCACGTTTACCACCCGAACGGGTCAGCGCTCGACCAGTTCCACCCACCGATTCTCCGTTCGGCCGGCCTCCGAGCGGTTACTGGCCAGCGGCGCAAGCGAGGCGACGCCCGCGGCAGACAGTCGCGACTCCGGCACGCCCCGCGAAACCAAGGCCGCCACCACGGCTTGGGCCCGAGCCCTGGACAGCGCCAGATTGGCCTCGAATGCCCCGACATTGTCGGTATGTCCAACGATGTACACATTCAGCCGAGGCTCGCTCACCAAGAGCTTCGTCATCTCATCGAGCGCCGGAGCCGCCTCAGCGGTCAACACGGACCTGCCGAATTCGAAGTAGACGTTGTCCAGTGCCACGCGCCCGGTCGCATTGATTCGTCGCGCCATCTCGGCGGCGTCGACCAATCTAATCTCGAGCGGCGCGGGCACGATGACGTCGGCAAGCACAATGGCGCGCCCCATCAGCGCACTGGTCGCGGCAGACTTGAAGTTGCTGTTGCCGACGTACACCGACACGTACACGCTTCCATCTTTCTTACGGGCAGCGAGGAAGTGCTGTTGATCCGCGCCCTGAAACGCATAGTAGATCGTGTCATCGCCAAGGCTGCGCCGGGTCGATCGCTCGAACACGATGTTGTTGAGCAACTGGGCATTGCCTCCACATGCGGCGGCAGAACACGAGAACATCACCTCGTAGTCGCGCTGGGCCAGGCCAATCTCGTAGTTGCGCAGCACTTCGACCGCGCTGCGACCCTGCGGTGCCGCATACATCAGGCGCGTCACTTCCCCCTCGATCATCTCGACGGGCTCCGTTGTCCATTTCTCGCCAACCTTCACGGGCTTGCCGAGCGGCAGCCGAAACTGCTCGAACGCTGTAGTGCGGCTCGCGAGTAGACATGCACCTTCGTAACGCGGCAACAGGGCGCTGTCAGAGGTATTCGGCGCATCTGCGCAATCCGAGGCCGCATGCGTCGCGCACGACCACACCAAACCCAGCACCATCGCAACAATCGATCGGTACATCGTCGTTTCCTTGTAGAGGGCACCTTTCTAACCGATCTACCGTTTGATTTGTACCGTCGGCAAATGAGGTTCATCGTGGCTCAGGAGTGCATGGAGCAGGTTGTCCTGGAACGAGATATTCGCGGTCAGTGTTTCGTGTGGCTCGCACAGAAGAATCGAATAGGCGAGCGGAAAGTAGCTGTATCGGTGGCGCGCGACTGACGGATCAAGAACGTCGCGCGCAAGCAACGAAGCCTTGGTAACAGTCCCATCGCCGGGTTCGAGCATCAACGCATCGTAGTCCATGCCTGCAACGGTGTTGGTGACCTGACTCGGCCAAAGGCGCAGCACCGAATCGCCGTCAATTTCTTCCACCAGCAGCCGCGCGGGCGTCAGCGCACAGTCACCTCCAAACACGATCAGCGGCACTGCCTGTGGCGCGGGAACGGTGAGCGCCCACAGAAAGCGTCGCGCGCGCTCCAGCCGCTTATCGAAGTAAGCGGTGAGTCGCGCAAGATGCGCGCGAGCCTGTGGCGGGCGCATTCCGGCAGTGATTCGCGCCGCGACCGTGGGGTCGAACATCGACCATTGAAATCGTTGCCAGGTCTCCACGTCGAACACATCGCGGTCGAGCACTTCACCATTGGTCGTGATCAGCCAATCGTTGATGGCGTGTGGAAACGTCTGGTACAGGCTCGGCATGGTCATCAGGACTTCCGTCGGAATACGGCGCAGGCCCAACCGCCTGCCCGCAATGAAAGACTGCACCGCGGTCATCGATCCGAGATTGGGTGTTCCAAGCAACGCAATGCGTCGAACGCGACTCGCCCCGAAGTGGTTGATCGGGAAGTCGTTGCTGTCGAGAACGTCGGTCTCACCGTAGCGAATGTAGTAGCGCGCAATGAGACCGCCCATGCTGTGGGCGACGATGTCGACTTCGAGGCTCGGATCGGCGTGGTCGATGCGTATCTGTTCTATGAAGCGGGCCAGCTTTGCGGCGCTCTTCTGATTGTCCTGCCGCCAGTCGTAGAGGAAAACATAGTAGCTGCGGTCACCCGCGGTGCGGGGCGAACCAATTTCCCTGCGCTCATATCCGCCCGCCCGCTCCAGCACCGCGGTGATCGACCGATAGAAGTCGACTCCCGCCACGGCGTCAGTCAGCGCGAACGGTTCGAGATTCGACTTCTCCGGTTCCAGCGAATCGAGATTGATGGTCAGCGCCAGGTCACGGTGGTTCGAAACGATGAGTCGCGTGATCGAACCAGGCCAGACTTCCTCGCCCGTGACACGGTCTCGCAGCTTCGCACCCATCACGCCGTGGATCAGCACCACGGGCGGTTGCATGACACCGCTGCGCGCCGTGCTGTACAGCCGCTCGAGATCCGGCCGCGGATTGCCAGTGCAGCTCATCACGAGGCAAATCAACAGCGCACTGACGATCCGCAAACACACCTGCATCAATCGATCGGCCGTGGTCGTTGCAACCTGTGCACAAGTGTGTGGGTCAGCGGCATTTGCATCAACAGCGTGAACAGCACGACTGCCAGCGCCTGCCATGTGGACGCGATATCGGTCGATGTTTGCGTCGATGACGAACGTTGGGCAAGTCGTCTGATCACCAGAGCGGCCGCGAGTCGGGTGCGGCGCTACGGCGGTTCTGCGACTGCCGCCGGGCGCAGACGATCACGATGAAGTCACTACGGCGGTCACAGGCATACGCAGTCGACCTGCAGCCGTGGATGCTCTTTCGGCTGCGCTACGCAACGCGCGCGGACGATGCCGAGCCGCCGGTCACTGGCCACGAGTCTCCTCCGCTGTCCGTCCCGCTCAACCATGTTAGCGGCCCGGGGGAGTCGGTACCTGAATTCGCGCCCGCACCCGAATTGCGGGCACAATGGCTCAAACGGCCACTCGTACCCCCATGAGCGCCCCGGATTTCATCGAGATGCTCGGCACGCTGATCGGCTCACCATCCGTGAGCTGCACTTCATCGGCGCTCGATCAGAGCAATCTGGCCGTGATCAACCACCTCGGCGGCTGGCTCGAGACGCTGGGTTTCGCAGTCGAAGTCCAGCCGCTCCCGGCGATGCCCGGCAAGGCCAATCTCATAGCGACCCTGGGCGGCGGCACGGGCGGGCTCGTGCTCGCGGGCCATACCGACACCGTGCCGTACGACGACGCACGCTGGTCCGCCGACCCCTTCAAGCTGACGGAGCGCGACGGACGGCTGTTTGGTCTCGGCACCTGCGACATGAAAGGCTTCTTCCCGATTGCGATCGAAGCGGCGCGGCAGTTTGCAAGCGCGCGCCTGACCAAGCCGTTGACGATCGTGGCGACATCCGACGAAGAATCGTCCATGGCCGGCGCGCGGGCATTGCTCGAGGGTGGGCGACCCAAGGCTGACTACGCCATCGTCGGCGAGCCGACCGATCTGATGCCTGTGTTCGCGCACAAAGGCTTCATGATGCTGACGATAAAGCTGACCGGCGCGTCGGGTCATTCGTCAGATCCGGGGCTCGGCCGCAGCGCGCTCGATGCGATGCATTGCGCAATGGGTGAATTGATCAGCTATCGCGCTCAGCTTGCCGCCCGCTATCGCAACCCTGCTTTTGAAGTCGCTGTTCCAACCTTGAATCTCGGCTGCCTCACCGCCGGTGATAACCCCAATCGCATCTGCGCGAGCGCGGAACTGCAGATCGATTTGCGGCTGCTGCCGGGTATGGACAGCGCCGAGGTGGTGGCAGAACTCTCAACACGGATGGAGCGTTCGGCGGAAAGCCATGGCGTGTCGGTCACAATTGAACCGGTGTCGACCCCGGTACCCCCCTTCGCCTCACCGCAGGATGGTCAGCTCGTTCGCGCCCTGGAAAAGTCGTCGGGACGTAAAGCAGGCACAGTTGCCTTCGGCACCGAAGGACCGTTTCTGCAGCAACTCGGCATGGAGACCGTGATCTTCGGACCTGGCGCGATCGATCAGGCCCACCAACCCGACGAATACCTCGACATGG
Source organism: Pseudomonadales bacterium (assembly GCA_041738285.1). Taxonomy (GTDB): domain Bacteria; phylum Pseudomonadota; class Gammaproteobacteria; order Pseudomonadales; family Azotimanducaceae; genus SZUA-521. The sequence goes on from JBGSQB010000228.1 coordinate 9,901, forward strand.
ACCGTATTACGCCGACGGTGACCATCCTGCGGGACATCATTGCGCAGGTCTGCCAACCGCGCTGAACCGCTATAATCCCGCGCTCGTCCGCGCACTGTGATCGCACCGCCATGACCCAACTGACCCAGTACGCCCGCTGGTTTCGCGACTCGACGCCGTACATCAGCGCGCACCGGCACAAGACATTCGTCGTACTCCTTGGGGGCGACGCGATCGTGCACGAGCACGTGACACCGATCGTGCACGACCTTGCGCTCTTGAGCGTACTCGGCGCGCGCCTGGTGCTGGTACACGGCGCCCGCCCGCAGATCGATGCTGCACTGGCGGCTGCAGGTCTCGCGCCACGCTTTCACAAGCATCGCCGCATCACCGACGAACCGACCATTGAGCAGGTGCAGTCGGCTGTCGCCCGTGTGCGCGTGCGTATCGAAGGCCTGTTCTCCCTCGGACTGCCGAACACCCCACTGCACAACACGCGCATCAACGTCTTGTCCGGCAATCTCGTGACCGCACGTCCAGTGGGCGTGGTCGACGGCGTCGATCACCTGTTCACCGGTCGCGTGCGACGCGTGCAGCACGAAGCGATTCGCTCAATGCTCGAGGAACGCTCGATCGTGCTGCTGTCACCGCTTGGCTACTCACCATCCGGTCAGGCGTTCAATCTGTCCAGCGAGGAACTCGCAACCGAAGTCGCAATCGCGCTCGGCGCCGACAAGCTCATCACGTTCGACGAGATCGCGCGCGTCACAACCAGCGACAGTGTCGAGCACAGCCAGATGACGCCCGTAGAACTCGACGCAGCCCTCGATTCGCTGACCGCTACCGACTCGACACGTCTGCGTCTGGTGGAACTGTTGCGCGCATGCCGCGCTGGCATCGAGCGGTGTCACCTGGTGGGATTCAAGGAAGACGGCGCGCTGCTGCGCGAGCTGTTCACAGCCCAGGGTTGCGGTACCCAGATCAGCGAGGACGGCGCCGAGCATGTGCGCCGCGCGACGCCCGACGACGTGGCAGGGATCGTCGAGCTGATTGCGCCACTCGAGGCGACGGGAGCCCTGGTGCGGCGCTCACGCGACCGCCTCGAGCAGGAAGTCGAGCGCTTCTTCGTGGCCGAACTCGACGGTATCGTGGTCGGTTGCTGCGCCCTGTATCCGTTCGAAGGTAACGCCGCGGGAGAGCTTGCGTGCCTGGCGACCCATCCGGGCTATCGTGACGATCCGATCGCGCAAGGGGCGGCGCTCGTGCGTAAGGTTGAATCAGAAGCGCGCCGGCTCGGATTGAAAGAACTGTTCCTGCTCACCACTCAGACGCGCGACTGGTTCAAAGAGCAGGGTTTTGTCGACGGCGTGGTGGACGATCTGCCAGCGCCGAAGAAGGCGCTGTACAACTATCAGCGCAACTCCATTGTCATGACCAAGCGGATATAGACACATCATGGCCAACGATCAGCGTCGCAAATACTCATCCAAAGTCGTCGACGGTGTTACCCACACCGCCGCGCGCGCCATGCTGCGCGCAGTCGGCTTCAACGATGACGACTTCACCAAGCCACAGGTGGGTATCGCCTCCACCGGCAGCAGCCTCACGCCGTGCAACATGCACATCAATGCGCTTGCGGACGCAGCCGCCATGGGTGCCGATGAAGCCGGCGGCAAAGCCGTGGTGTTCAATACGATCACCGTATCCGACGGTATTTCGATGGGCTCACCCGGGATGCGCTATTCCCTCGTTTCGAGGGAAGTGATCGCCGACTCGATCGAAACCGTGGTCGGTGCGGAAGGCTTCGACGGCTTCGTTGCCATTGGTGGATGCGACAAGAACATGCCGGGGTGCGCCATTGCCATGGCGCGACTCGATCGGCCCAGCGTATTCGTCTACGGCGGCACCATTCAGACGGGCAAGGAACGGCGCGACATCATCTCGGTGTTCGAAGCGGTCGGTGGTCATGCCGCCGGGCGCGTCTCGGACATCGAGTTGAAGGAGGTCGAAACGACAGCCATCCCGGGCCCGGGTTCCTGCGGCGGCATGTACACCGCCAACACCATGGCGTCCGCGATCGAGGCACTCGGCCTGTCACTGCCGGGCAGCTCGGCGCAGAACGCAGTGTCGGACAACAAACGCAATGACAGTCATCGCGCCGGCGCCGCGGTCGTCCATCTGCTCGAGCGCGGCATCAAGCCATCCGACATTTTGAGCCGCGAGGCGTTCGAGAACGCAATCACCACCGTGATCGCCCTCGAAGGCTCAACCAACGCGGTGCTGCACCTGCTCGCGATCGCCCACGCCGCGAAGATTCCGCTCTCGATCGACGACTTCACCCGCATCGGCGAGCGCGTACCGGTGCTGGCCGATATGCGCCCGGCGGGCCGCTACGCCATGTCGGAGCTGATTGACATTGGCGGCATTCAACCGCTGATGAAGCGGTTGCTGAACCAGGGTCTACTGCACGGTGACTGCATGACCGTGACCGGTGCGACGATGGCGGAGAATCTCGCGTCGGTTCCCGACTATCCCGCGGATCAGAAGATCATTCGGCCGTTTTCGGACCCGATCAAGAAGGACAGTCACCTGGTTGTCCTGCGCGGCAACCTCGCGCCGGAAGGCGCAGTCGCAAAAATCACCGGTCACGAGGGCCTGACGTTCGCGGGGGCGGCGCGCGTGTTCCACGGTGAAGAAGCCGCGATGGCCGCGATCATGGACGGCACCGTGGTGAAGGGCGACGTCGTGGTGGTGCGCTACGAAGGTCCCAAGGGCGGACCGGGCATGCGCGAAATGCTGTCACCTACCAGTGCGATCAATGGCCGCGGCTTGTCGAACGACGTGGCGCTGATCACCGACGGCCGCTTCTCCGGTGGCTCGCGCGGCTTCGTCATCGGCCACATCACGCCGGAAGCGTTTGTAGGCGGTCCGATTGCACTGATCGAGAACGGCGATCGCATCACGGTGGATGCCCGTACCCGCCAGATCACCCTTCACGTCGACGACGCGACCCTTGCCGCTCGGCGCAAAACCTGGCGTGCGCCGCCGCCGTACGCCGATCGCGGCGTGCTCGCCAAATACGCGCGCGTGGTGAGTTCCGCGAGCCTCGGCGCGGTGACGGACTAGGCGGGGACAGGGAAATTAGGGGACGGTTGACCTATTTCGCTGTTCTTCCATGGCGGCCCGACTTAGTGCGCGGGGCGAAATAGGTCAACCGTCCCCTATTTCCGCGACCCGCGCGCGCAGTGCAGGCACCACTTCTGCATCGAACCAGGGGTTCTGTTTCAGCCACCGGGTATTGCGCGGCGATGGATGCGGCAGCGGCAGGTAATCGGGCAGGTACATCTGCCAGTTCTGCACCGTCTCCGTGAGCGTTCGCGCCCGCCTTGGACCGAGATAGTGCGCTTGCGCATAAGCCCCGATCAGCAGTGTGAGTTCAATGTTCGGCAGCGCCGCACGCAACCGCGGGTGCCAAAGCGGCGCGCACTCGGGTCGTGGCGGCAGATCACCGCCGTTGCCGCGACCGGGGTAGCACAGCCCCATCGGCACGATCGCGACCC
>JBGSQB010000197.1:0-26194 GCA_041738285.1 Pseudomonadales bacterium
GCGCCATCGCGTTGTTACGGCTCGTCGCCATATGGCCCGATATGCCTCCTCGCCGTGCCTAGCGCTGGCGTCGTCCGGCGCGCTCAGGATGCAAAGATATCTGCGGGACACCACACTAGGCAGTTCTGAACACGTTCCGAGGTCATCAGATCATGCCAATTCGAGCCGTACTGTGGGACTTCGGTGGAGTCCTCACGACGAGCCCATTCGAAGCGTTCAATCGCTACGAGGAAGCCAATGGCATCCCTCTCGACTTCATTCGCAAGGTGAATGCCACGAACCCTGAGGACAACGCCTGGGCTCGGTTCGAATCCAGTCGCATCGACCTCGACGCATTCGATGCGGCGTTCGAGGCGGAGAGCGGCGCGCTCGGACACCCCATCGCCGGTCGCGCCGTGGTGGAACTGCTGTCGGGCAACATTAGACCCCGTATGGTGGACGCGCTGAAGCGCTGCAAACGCCGCTACCGGGTCGGTTGTCTCACCAACAACGTCCGCTCAGGCGAAGGACCAGGCATGGCCCGCACGAGTGAGCGCGCCATGGCCATGCAAGCGGTCATGGATCTGTTCGACTTCGTCATCGAGTCGAGTAAGGAGGGCATTCGCAAGCCGAATCCCGAGTTCTACCTGCGCGCCTGTCGCGCGCTCGACGTCGAACCCGCGGAATCGGTCTATCTCGACGACCTGGGAATCAACTTGAAGCCCGCCAAGGTACTGGGAATGACGACCATCAAGGTGGTCAGCGAAGCGCAGGCGCTTGCCGACCTGAACGCCGTCGTCGACCTCAGCTGATCAGAGCACGCAGCCGCGCCGCGGCCGATTCCGGGGTCAGGTCGCGTTGTGCCTCGGCGAGCATCTCGAACCCGACCATGAATTTGCGTACGGTCGCCGACCGCAGTAAGGGCGGATAGAAGTGAGCATGCAGCTGCCAATGATCGCGCAGCCCGCGTCCGCGCCCATGCCAGCCCATGGAATAGGGAAACGACACGCCAAACAGTGCATCGTAGGCCGACAGAACACGCCGCAGCAGATCCGCCAGGTCCGCTGCACTCGACGGCGAAACCTCCTCGAACGAACCACACGGCTGGGTGGGCATCACGAGTATCTCGAACGGCCATGCTGCCCAAAACGGTACAACGGCCAGCCAGCTGGAGTTCCTGTAAACGACGCGATCTCCTGTGCCGATCTCGCGACGCGCGTAGTCGAGCAGCAGGCGTGCACCGTGAGCGAGTTCGTACTGGGCCTGATGCGTGTCTTCGCGCAGCGGAATCGACGGCATCGTGGAGGTAGCCCAGATCTGTCCGTGGGGATGCTCGCTCGAACACCCCATCATCTGACCCTTGTTCTCGAAGATCTGCACCCAGGCGTGGTCTTGCGACAATTCGATCGACTGCGCGCGCCAGACGTCGATGACGCCTGCAAGTGTCGTCGCATTCAGCGTGGCGAGCGACAGGTCGTGTCGATCCGAATAGCACAGCACGCGACATCGCCCATCCACGATCTCGCGCCGCAGCAGCGCATCGTCAGAGACCGGCGAGGCATCACCCGCGAGCGCGGGAAAGTCGTTATCGAAGACGAATGGTCCCAGGTAGTCGGCATTGACGATGCCCGATGACCGGGTGTTGCGCGGACACAGATAGCAGTCCTCGGACCAGGTCTGCCCCGTTTCGGTGTGCGAATCGCGCGCGCCCTGCCAGGGTCGATTGACGCGCTCCGGAGACACGATGACCCAATCGCCGGTGAGCGCGTTGTAACGACGTTCAGCCATACACCTGCCTTACCCCACCCACGGATCGGGCTGTGAAGCCCCGCGCGATCAATCCCGTGGCGCGCTGGTATGGCCCGGCAACAGCATGCATTGCAGCCTCAGCCTCGTTCGCGGCGACGAGCGCGACTATGGATCCGCCAAACCCGGCACCCGTCATGCGCGCCCCGACACATGCTGGATGTGCACGAATCAAGCGCACCAGGGTATCGAGTTCGGGGCAACTCACTTCGAAGTCGTCGCGCAGCGACAGGTGGCTCGCGTCGAACAGCTGACCCAATCCCATCCAGTCGCCCGCACCAATGGCGGTCACCGCCTCATCCACGCGCCATTGCTCCGACACGACGTGACGTAGACGTCGTCGTGCGATCGCGTCCATCGCAGGCGGCTCTCGGCGCGCGGCGGCCGGCGCCAGATTCATTCGGGGCACCCCGAGCGCATTGGCGGCGCGTTCCGTTTCCGCGAGGCGTTCGTTGTATGCGGAGTGCACAAGCGCACGTTGCCTGCCTGTGTCGATGACCAGTAGCGCCGGCGCGGGCGACGGTAGCTGGACCGGGTATCCGGTGTCGATCGAGCAATCGAACAGATACGCAGCGTTGGCGACTCCCGCCGCGATCACAGCCTGGTCCATCAACCCGCATGACACACCCACATAGTCGTGCTCGATGCGTTGCGCCGCGCGCGCGAGTTCGAGCGGTTGCCAAGGCGAACCCACTGCGCCACCGATGGCCGACAGCAGCGCCACGGTCAGGCTCGCCGAACTCGACAGACCGCTACCAGGCACATCACCTTCAACCAGGATGCAGATGCCACGCCCCCTCAAACTATCCGCGAACATGTCGACGGCGCCGACGACGTAGCGGCCCCAATGGCCGATTGGGTATTGGGCCGGCGCCGCCATCGAAAACCGCACGGACTCCTCGGCGTTGTGGCTCATGGCGCGAACGGTCGGCTGGCGGGTAACTGCGACGGCGACATGCGTGCCGTACTGAACGGGCATTGGCAGGACACGACCGCCACAGTAGTCGATGTGTTCGCCGATCAAGTTCACTCGTCCCGGCGCCCAGTACACCGTCGGGTCGGCGGCGAACCGTGCGCGGAATGAATCAACCAGATCCATGTCGCTCCAGAAATGCGCGCACGTCGACAGCACGGGGGATTGACGTTGCGGCGCCCGCGACAGTCACAGCCAGCGCACCGGCCGCAGACCCCATCATGAGCGCGTCGTGAATCGATGCGCCCGCGATCAATTGGGCGAGAAAATAACCGATAAACGCATCTCCCGCTCCTGTTGCGTCGACCGCTGGAACCTTGAACGCCTCCAGGCAGATGCGTTCCGCACCTCTTCCGTACAGGAGTCCGTGTTCTCCACGCGTCAGCACGACGTGCTGAGTCGGGTAGCGCGCGGTCAGCGCAGCGATCGCGCCTTGCGGTTCCCGCTCGCCGCTCAGCGCCGCGCCCTCAAGCTCGTTGACAATCAGTACTTCGACGCTCGAAAGATCATAGTCGGCCTCCCGACCATCCACCGGTGCGACGTTGAGCACAACGCGCGCGCGGCGCGCGGCGGCGGCAACGAGGACCGCCGGCACGTCGTTGATCTCGTTCTGCAACAACAGCCAGCCGTCCGGCTCGATCAGGTCGAGCGCAGCGCCGATGTCTGCGAATTCGATCAAGCGGTTGGCGCCACCCACGATCACGATCGCGTTGCTGCCGGAAGCATCCACCTGGATGACCGCGTGACCGCTTGGCGCACGCGCCGTGCGCCTGACTCCACGGACGTCGATACCTGCTGCGGCGAGCACAGCCACGAGTTCCTCGCCATCGGCGCCAACGCAGCCAACGTGCGCAGTGGCAACGCCGGCACGAGCCGCCGCCAACGACTGATTCAATCCCTTGCCACCCATGAAGCGGGCATAGCTGGACGCTGCCGCCGTTTCTCCCGCCCGCGTGATTGCATCGACCCGATACACGTTGTCGATGCACAGCGAGCCGAGGTTGACGAGTTGCGCCACGCGGGTGAATCAGGCGATCGCGGCCAGTCGCGGTCGCGCGGCGAGTGGTCGGTCCGCGAATCCGGGTAGCCAACGCGCGTGGGCGCTCATCAACTCGCGCGTCAGATCGCGGATTTCATCGAGCGTGCAGACCGCACCGGTCAGTGGGTCCATTGCCATCGCCTGGAACGCAAGTTCCGCGTCCCGCTCGAGCGCTGCGCCAACCGCCAGCCGCTGCACGTTGATCTGCGTTTGATTGATGGCGGCCAGGTGATCGGGCAGATCGCCCACCGGCATCGCCTCGATTCCGGCCGCCGTGACGCGGCAGGGCACTTCGACACACGCATCGGCCGGCAGGTTGCGAATGCGTCCTTCATTGGTGATGTTGCCGTAGATGATCGTCTCGCCCTGACCCGTCAGCGCGTTGACGATCAGACTGCCGTACTCGTTGCTGCGAGCGAGGCTGAATGGCTGACTGCCGTCCGCCATGGCCTCCATCACCGCCCGCCAGTCCGGCCGGTTGTAGAGCTCCTTGATGAATCCGGAGCCGCCATTCCAGCTGCCGCCAGGGCAGTAGGCCGCGACGAGATCGGCGCGTTTGCGGAACCAGGGTGAGTATTCGGAATTGTGACCACTGGCCTCGGTGACGGGGTAGCCGAAGTGCTTGATGTACTCCATCCGTGAGCTATCGCGTTGCCAGAGCTTGGGTTCGACCGCGAGTTCACGAATGCGCGGCAGTAGATCCGTGCCCTGACGCGAGAATCGCAGCAGCCAGGCCTGGTGGTTCAGCCCGGCGCAGAGGTAGTCCACTTCGTCGATTGGCACGTCCAGGCGCTTCGCCCACTGTGCAGTGGTGTGCTGGACGGAGTGACACAAGCCCACGAGTCGAATGCCTGGCACCGCGCGTGACAGTCCCCAGCACAGCATGGCCATCGGGTTGGTGTAGTTCAGTACCCACGCGTCCGGACAGTGCGTCATCACGTCGCGGCCAATGGCCACCAGTTCAGGCAGAGTGCGCAGGCAACGCATGATGCCGCCCGGCGTCAGGGTGTCACCGATTGCCTGGTCGACGCCATAGCGCCTGGGTATGTCGATCTCCGCTTCGATGGCATCAAAGCCACCAACCAGAATGCTGACGATCACGGCGCTTGCGCCTGCAAGCGCCTCGGCAGCGCGTTCGCGATGCAGCGAGTAGGTTGCGCGCGGATAGCCACCATCGCGTTTGATGCGGTCGACGATCCGACCGGCGAACGCGAGCCGCTCTGGGTCCACATCCACGAGCGCGAAATGCGTGTCGGCCATCTGCGCATGGCTGAGAATGTCGGCTGTGAGGCGACTGGAGAATTCCAAGCTGCCCGCACCGATAATCGTGACCTTGCGCATGCACTACTCCGCTGCAAAACCTGTCGCACCGCTATGATAGCCGACCTCGCGAACGCCATTCAGGACCACGTCCAGGGAGACGCGCAGTGACCCCAAGTACGAACGCCGACGCGGCCAGCTCGACCGAAGCGGTCGCCGGTCTGTATCACGCCTGGACCACCGGGCTCGTGCTGACCTTGCTCAACCGATGCAACGCCACAGTGGCAGAAGAATTCGTCTTTCAGCTGTTTCGACGTCAGCACCTGGAGAAATTCCTTCCGGGACTTCGCAAACTCGGGCTCGATCACCTCCCGCACGCGATCGCCGCGGCGCAGTATCACTACTTCTCGAACCAGCTGGGTGGCGTGTCCGTCGAGTACCTCGCGGAGTCGGATCGCAAAGCGTGGATACGCTATCCGCCGCCACGCTGGATCTGGATAGGGCCGGCAATCTGCGCCATACCATCGGCAGTCAATCGCGCCATGTTGCGTGGTTGGCATGCACACAACGGCGTGAGTCTAGACAACCCAAGGCTCGGGTTCGTATGCACCGCGACCACCGTCGACGGGCAGCCAGGCCTTGAAGGCTACTACCAGGAATTCGACGCGCCGCTGCGGGCTGATGCGCGCCTTCAATTCCGCCCTGCAGAGTCGGCGCCGTTCATCGATCGCTCACGACTGCCGGCGCTCGACACCGATGCCTGGCCCGCGCAACGCAAGGCCAAGGCCTATCGCAACTACGCCATGGAGTACGTGCGCAATGGCCTGCCAGTCCTGACCGAGCTCCTGGGCGTGGAAGATGCGCGCCACATCGGTCGCATCAGTGGCCTGCAGATCGGGATGCACGGTCACCGGGATGCGGCACGGCTGCTAAACGTCACCGACGATTCGGCAATTTCATTTGCCAATCTGATGGCAACGCTGATGCGCGCCCAGGGCGAAGATGTGGCCCACGACGGCCTTACGATCGAGCAGCGCGGATCGCGCCTGTTCACCGGCATCGCTGTGCATGAGTCGGTTCACGACGCAGCGGCCACACTGTGGGAAGGACTGGCGGCGGCGCACAACCGGTTTCTCAGGCTGCACCGAAACCACGATGGAAAGACCACGCGCTGGCGGATCGAACTGAAAACCTAGAATCGCACGCCTCAGCCGCCTTCGATGCGGTGCAGGAAGTGAACTTCCGAGTTCGCTGCGATCGTTTCGAGGAACGGGTCGTGAATGATGTCGCCATCGATCGCGACGGCGACCCTACCGACCAACTTTTCGCTGATGCCGGGATATCGGACCTCGAGCCACTCGAGCAGGTCGCGGAAGCTCGACACATTCACGTCGAACTCCCGCCTGCCATGGGTGTATTGCGCGAGGTGATCAGGGAAGAAAACGCTCGCCATCCGTCAGCTTGCTGCATGCTCCAACGCCGCGAGCACCCGCGGCGGCGATAGCGGCAGATCGCGAATCCGAACACCGGTTGCGGCGCAGCTGGCATTGGCAATCGCCGCAAGCGGTGCCACGATCGGAGTTTCACCCACGCCGCGTACACCGTACGGATGGCTGGGATTGGGCACTTCGATCATTTGCGTATCGATCATGGGGAGGTCGGATGCAACGGGTATGCGGTAGTCCAGAAACCCCGCGTTCTCCATCACCCCGTCCTTGTTATAGACGTACTCCTCGTTGAGCGCCCAGCCGATCCCCTGCGCAGCTCCGCCTTGCAGCTGTCCTTCGACATAGGACGGATGGATGGCCTTACCAACATCCTGGATCGCCGTGAATCGTAAGACATCGAGCTTGCCAGTCTCGCGATCGACGCGCACATCAGCGAAATTCACTGAAAACCCAGGGCCGGCGCCGCGGGCATTGAGAGATGCCCGACCGAGCAGCGGGCCACCTGTGCGCGCCGCGTTGGAGGCAATGTTCGCGAGCGTAAGCGGCTTCACATCGGCATTCACACCCGGCTTGGGTATTGCTTTGCCGTCGGCCCAGTCGACCATGTCGCCGTCAATGCCCCAGGTTGAAGCGGCCCGCTGCTTGCACTGGCCGATGATGTCGCGCGCCGCCTGAATCACGGCCATACCGGTGGCAAACGTCACGCGACTGCCACCCGTGGTGTTCGTATATCCGGCAGATTCCGTATCGGCGATCTGCACTCGCACGCGCTCGTAGGGGACGCCGAGTTCTTCCGCAGCCATCATCGCCATGGACGCCCGTGAACCGCCGATGTCGGGGTTGCCCTCGATCACAGTGACTGTGCCATCTTCGTTGATGTGGATCTCTGCGCTCGACTGCATGCCCGCATTGAACCAGAAGCCCGCGGCAACGCCTCTTCCTTCGTCAGGACCCAGCGGCACACTGTAGTTCGGATGACGCTTGGCTGCTTCCAGGCATTCGCGAAAGCCAATTGCGTTGAACTTTGGACCATAAGCGGCCTGACAGCCCTCCTCGACCGCATTCTTCAAGCGTAGATCGATCGGATCCATCCCGAGCTTTCCGGCAAGCTCGTCGAGCAGACTCTCACACGCGTACATGGACTGCGGCGCCCCCGGCGCGCGATAGGCCGCAACCTTCGGCTTATTCACCAGGACGTCGAAGCCGCGAATCAAGAAGTTGTCGACCTTGTAGGGCGCGAACACGCACATCGCGCCGGGCGCCATGGACGAGCCTTTGAAGGCGCCGGCCTCGTAGGCGAGCCAGGCCGACATCGCGGTCAAAGTGCCGTCGTTCTTCGCGCCGATCTTGATCACGCACTTGGTTGCCGAGGCAGGGCCAGACGCGCGAAACACCTCTTCGCGCGTCATCGTCATTTTCACCGGCCGTCCGCTGCGTCGAGACAGAAGAATTGCCACCGGCTCGACATAGATGGTGGTCTTACCACCGAAGCCGCCGCCGATCTCGGTCGGAATGACCTTGATGTCGGACACCTTCATGCCAAGCACCTTGGCAGCGCCCGAGCGAACGTCGAAATGACCCTGGGTGCTCGCCCAGACGGTTGCCTGTCCGCCCTGATTGATGGTCGCAAGACATGCATGGGGTTCGATGTAACCCTGGTGCACGGTCGGCGTGCGATAGGTGCCTTCCAGCACGATGTCTGCCGCCGCGAAACCGGCTTCGACGTCGCCACGTTTGAGTTCCATGACCGTCGCGACATTGCTCGGTTTGCTCGGCTTCTCCGGCAAACCGGAAGTGAACAACTGCTCATCGATGACGACGGCGTCATCGGCCATCGCGGTATCGATATCCATCACCGGACGCAGCTTTTCATACCTGACTTTGATGGCCGCAAGCGCAGCGTCTGCCTCCGCCACCGACGTGGCAGCAACCGCCGCCACAGCATGGCCGTGGTAAAGCACCCTATCGCGCGCCATGACGTTGGTCGCGAGATCCTTGTAGTCACCCGCGCCCTCGCCGCCGGTGATTTCCTCGCTGCCGACTTTCGGAAAGTCGGCGCCGGTGACGATCGCCAGCACGCCTGGCATACGCGACGCTTTCTTCGTATCGATCGACACGATGCGTGCGTGCGCATGCGGACTTCGCAACACTTTTCCGTAGATGGTTCCGGGTAATGTGTAGTCCGCGCCGAACGCGGCGCGGCCTGTCACCTTGTCGACTCCGTCGGGACGGATGACACGCCGGCCGATGGCATTGAACTGTCTTGCTTCGCTCATGCTCGCTTTCCTCGCATCGTCTGCGCCGCGTCCTGCACAGCGCGCACAATTTTGTCGTATCCGGTACAGCGGCAGAGGTTACCTGCCAGGTAGTAGCGGATTTCCTCTTCGGTTGGCTTGGGATTGGAATCCAGCAGCGACTTGGTCGCCACGATCAGTCCAGGTGTGCACACACCACACTGTAGTGCAGCGTGTTCCAGAAACTTCTGCTGAATGGGATGCAGCACGTCGCCTTTGGCGATGCCCTCGATCGTGCCGACTTCCTTGCCGGCAATCTCGACCCCAAGGACCAGACATGAACACACCAGCGTCCCATCGATTGTCACTGAGCAGGCGCCGCAATCTCCGGTCGCGCAGCCCTCTTTCGTGCCGGTCAGCTGGAGATTTTCGCGCAACACATCGAGCAGCGACTCGTTCGGTTCGCACAGAAACTCCGTGTGTTGACCGTTTACGCTCGTCGAAACGTGGACCTTTGCCATTACTTCAGTGCTCCTGCTCGCTCGGCCGCAATCTTCGCCGCACGTCGCACCAGAACGGCGACGATGCTGCGACGGTACTCCACGGTACCGCGTTTGTCGGTGATGGGTTTGGAGGCATCGCTCGCTGCCGCACCGGCGGCTTGCAGCGCAGCCGGTTCCAGGCGCGTTCCAACCAGCGCCTTTGCCGCCGCGGGCACCAGGAGCGCCGTCGGCGCGACGGCACCGATAGCAACCCGCGCTGCGGTGCATTTGCCGGACTTGTCGAGCGTAATGCTGACGCCAGCACCGGCGACCGCGATGTCCATCTCGCTGCGCGGAATGAACCGCAGGTAGGCATCGCTGGTGCGCTTCGCCGGCTTTGGGAATCTGATGCCGAGCAGTATTTCACCCGGCTTCAGGGCATTTCTGCCGACGCCAACCACGAACTTCTCAGCGGCGATTTCGCGGGTGCCATTTGCGGATGCGATGACGCACACACCGCCGTTGGCGATGATTGCTGGAATCGTGTCGCCCGCGGGCGATGCGTTGCACAGATTCCCGCCCAGGCTCGCACGGCCCTGAATCTGCGACGAACCAATCAGGTCTACCGCCTCGACCAGGCCCGGATGCCGGGCGACCAATTGCTTGTCCGCCGTCAGCAGGACGCCCGCCAGTGCGGCTCCGACATAGGTGTCCTTCCCGCCGACGTTCAGTCGATTGGTCTCTTTGAGCTTCTTGATGTCGACAATGACGCGGGGTTCGCGATCAGACGTTCTCATCTGCACCAGCATGTCCGTACCACCGGCCAAGAGCTGCGTGCGCACCTTACGCCGTCGATGTGACTTCAGGATGTCCAAAGCCTCATCGAGTGTCGCTGGCGCCGCGTAGGCAAACGACTCCATCTAGTTCCTCCGCAAGCAAGAGTTGGGTCTTCGAAGAGCGGGTATGTATAGCATGGTTGCTCGAGACGGTGCATCCGCAGTGCGGCACCGATAGAATCCCGCCGGATGAGCAACTTCACGGATCACATTCACGAGCTGGAACGCCGCTGGGCGCAAGCCTTGACAGCGGCAAAAGTCGATGCAGTGATCATCGCTGCAGGAACACCACGACCCTACTTCCTCGACGACCAGTCGCCACCGTATCGAATGAATCCACACTTCGCTCAGTGGATGGACGGCGCAGAGTGTCCGCAGAGCCTCCTGCTCGTCACGGCCTCCGGTCGAGCGCGGCTGTTCTTCCACCAGGTAGAGGACTACTGGCATCAGCCGCCCGTGCAGCCGGACCTGCAAGGTGCCATCGACATCGAAGTCCATCGCAGCGAGGATTCGCTCATGGCGGCCGCCATTGCCGCCGCGCGACGCCACAACCGTGTCGCATTCGTGGGCGAGACCGAGACCCCAGCTGACAATCTGCCGTTCGATGATGTCAATCCGGCGCTCCTCCTCAACGCCATCCACTACGGCCGTGCGCGCAAGACGCCTTACGAGGTCGAGTGCATGCGCTTAGCCACGACGACTGCAGTGCGTGGGCACCGTGCAGCGGCAGCGGCCTTCGAGGCCGGCGCAAGCGAGTACGACATTCATCAGGCGTACCTGCGTGAATCACGGCAGACCGATGCGGACCTGCCGTACTCGAACATCGTCGCGCTGAACGCTCACGCCGGTGTATTGCACTACCAGCACTATGACCGCGAGTCACCCGCCCGTCGGAGCAGCTTCTTGATCGACGCGGGCGCCCGTCACAAAGGGTATGCAGCGGATATCACGCGGACATACGCGAGCGACGCATCGAGTGAGTTTGCACACCTCATCGCGACCCTCGATGCGCATCAACGTGCACTGATCGATGCCATCTGCGTTGGCATGTCCTACGTTGACCTGCACGAGGCGGCGCATCGACGCATTGCAGAAGCGCTCGCTGAACATGCGCTCGTGTCCTGCAGCCCGGAGGCCGCGTTCGCTAGTCACATCACCGATGCCTTTCTGCCGCACGGACTGGGTCATCTGATCGGCCTACAGACCCATGATGTCGCCGGTCACATGATTTCCGCCGAGGGTGGTGTGCGGTTGCCGCCTCGGCGATACCCCGCTTTGCGGCTGACACGCGCCATCGAAGCCGGCCAGGTGTTCACGATCGAACCTGGCCTCTACTTCGTTCCGATGCTGCTGCGCGAACTACGCAAGTCCAGCACCAGCGCCGATGTGAACTGGTCCCGCGTCGACGCGTTCATGGATTTCGGTGGCATTCGAATCGAGGACAACGTGTTGGTGACGGAAGCCGGTACCGAGAACTTCACCAGGGACGCGTTCGACGCGACATGACCCGTCTCACTGTCGAACGTGTGTTCAGCGATCCACCGTTGTCCGGACCGACGCCGGGCACGTTCACGATCCTCGGCCGCGGAGAGTGGGTCGCCTACCTCGCCAACCCGCCTGACTCGCGCGAGCGGCTCGATCTGTATGGCTACCACGTAACGACTCACCAAACACGCCGATTAGTCGACGCATCGACGCTCGAACAGGACAGTCAAGCACTCACCGACGAGGAGAAGGCCCAACGCGAGCGGCGCCGTCAGTTTACAAACGGGGTATCGAGCTTCTGCGGATCACCCGATGGCAGACAGATCGCGTTCCTGTGCGGCGGCGCAGTCCATCTGCTCGATGTGGAACGCGGTCGAACCCGCCGCCTGTCCGCGCCTGGACTACGCCAGACTGACCTCAAGTTCTCTCCCCTGGGTAATCATCTGAGTTACGTGCGGGATGGCGACCTGTATCGATTCGACCTCGCGAGCGCCGCCGAACATCGCCTCACGCACGGTGCCACCGATACGTTGACGAACGGGCTCGCGGAATTCATCGCTCAGGAAGAAATGCACCGCTTCGATGGTCACTGGTGGGCGCCGGATGAGCAGTGCATCGCCTTCACCCGCGTCGACAGCAGTCCGATTCCCGTCGCGCATCGCTACGAGTTCAGCGCGGGCGCGTTGACCGTGCGCGAGCAGCGCTACCCCTACACGGGCACCGCCAACGCGCGGGTCGAACTGCGCATAGTCGAACTCGCGGGCGGTGCGCTGCGAACACTGAATTGGGCAGACTCACCGCAGGACTATCTCGCCCGTGTCACAGTGTCGCCCATGAGTGTGCTCGTCCAGGTCCAGTCGCGTGATCAGCGTCGCCTTACGCTCAAGCGCTTGTCCATCGATGGCACCACGACTCGTGTCGAACTGACCGAGAGCGCGTCAACGTGGATCAATCTTCACGACAATCTGCGGCTTCTGCCCGATACCGAGCAGTTCGTCTGGACGTCCGAACGGAGCGGCAACTCCCGCTTGTACCTGTATCGGGATGAAGGACCGCTCGAACTGACTACCCAGGGTCGGGTCGCCCGAGTCGTGCAGGTGCGTGCCGCGGAGGCGTATTTTCTCGGATGGGACAAAGACCCCACCGAGCAACACCTCTTCCGCGTCGGGTTCCATGCGCCCCACGCCGTACACAAGCTCACCCACAAGCCTGGATGGCACGACGCTGCCGTTGAGCCGGGTGGTCGCTGGTATGTCGATCGACACGCGAGTACGACCACGCCACCGGCCATTGCCTGTGTGACGCTGGCGTCCGAGCGAATCGACTGGATCGCGCGCAACGACGTCGACACAGATCATCCGTATTTTCGCTATGTTGAGGAACATGCGACACCCCGCTTCGGTGAGCTGGCCGCGAGCGACGGGCAACGCTTGTGCTACCGATTGACTCCACCGCCTGGATTCGATCACACCCGACGCTATCCGGCCGTCATCCACGTCTACGGTGGACCGGGCGTGCAACGCGTTGTGAACGACTGGCCGCCATGGTCCCTGCAACTGCTCGCGCGCGCCGGCTATGTCGTGTTCGAACTCGATAATCGCGGCAGCGGCAATCGCGAGCCACGATTCGAGGCACCCATACACGGTCGACTCGGCCGAGCGGAAGTGGAGGATCAGCTGCTCGGCTTGAGTTTTCTCGAGGCGCAGCCTTGGATCGATGCATCACGCATCGCAGTGTTTGGCCATAGCTACGGTGGTTACATGACGCTCATGTGTATGGCTGCTGCCGGTAACCGCCTGCGAGCCGGCGTGAGCGTTGCGCCAGTCACCGACTGGACGCTGTACGACACGCACTACACGGAGCGCTATCTGGGCACGCCGCAAGACAATCCACACGGATATGCGAGTAGCGCAGCGTTGCCGCACCTGGGTGGCATCAAGGGACGCCTCCTGCTCATGCACGGCATGGCCGATGACAACGTTCTGTTCGACAACTCGACCCTCCTGATGCGGGAGTTGCAGCGACTACGAATGCCATTCGAGCTGATGCTGTACCCCGGTGCGAAGCACTCGCTGCAGGAGCGAGACGTCGCGATCCATCGGTTCGATACGATCCTGGAATTTCTCGACCGGAGCATGGCATGAGCATTCAGATCCGACGCGCCACCACCGCGGACATAGACGCATTGGTCGAGTTCAATCGTGCAATGGCCGCAGAAAGCGAAGACAAGTCACTCGATACGTCGAAGCTGCGGGCGGGGATCAAGCACTTGCTCGCCAATCCCGAGGAAGGCTATGTCTTGGTGGCGTGGTCGGGTGAGGAACGAGCCGGCTCACTGATGGTGACCTTCGAGTGGAGCGACTGGCGCAATGGCCGATTCTGGTGGATTCAGAGCGTGTATGTGCCGCCAGCGTGGCGACGCCGGGGTGTCTACAGCGCGCTGCACGCGCACGTTCGGGACGCTGCATTGGCCGACCAAAAGGCATGCGGGCTGCGGTTGTACGTGGAACGTGACAATACCGGCGCCATGACGACCTATCGCGCGCTTGGAATGGTGGAAACCGACTACCGACTGTACGAGGAAGAATTCACGCGGCGTTGAGCTCGACCCGGGTGAACAGCCGGGTAAAGTTCGCCGTCGTCGTGGCTGCGAGGTCATCGACGTCGATGCCGCGTAGCTGCGCAAGGAACGCCGCCGTGTCGGCAACGAAGCTCGGTTCGTTCTTGCGGCCGCGATGCGGAACCGGCGCAAGCCAGGGGCAGTCGGTCTCGATCAGCAGGCGATCGGCGGGAATTCTGCGCGCTACATCGCGCACCGCATCGGCGTTTCGAAATGTGACGATGCCGGAGATCGACACATACCATCCAAGATCGAGCGCACCCTTGGCAAGTTCCCAGGATTCCGTGAAACAGTGCAGGACGCCGACGCTGTCGCGATGACCATCGATCAATCGCAGTGTATCCGCCGCGGCCGAACGACTGTGCACAACGACCGGTAAACCACGCTCGGCGCCGAGTGCGAGATGGGTGGCAAACGACGCCAGTTGATTCGCACGCGACGAACCATCTGTTGCCTCGAGCCGGTAGTAATCCAATCCCGTCTCACCGACCCCGACCACACGTTCGAGGTACGTGGCCTGCGCAACCCAGTCCAGATCCGGATCCTTGGTGACGCTGTCGGGATGAACACCATGCGTCATCCACACGTCAGGATGACGACTCGCGATACCCGCTACCGCATCACGCGTATCGCGATTCACTCCGATGCACAGGAAGGCGCCGACGCCACGCGCCCGCGCCGACCGCAACCGGTCATCGCAATCGTCGAGATAGTTCAGATGGCAGTGAGAGTCGACCAGCACGCCTACATGGTATGCGTGTGGCGGTCAGACTGCAGCGCACCCGCGAGGTAGGTTTCGATTTTGGTGCGGGCAACATCGTCCTGATCATTGAACTGAACGCCGATCCCCGCTGCGCGATTGCCCTGTGCACCCTTGGGTGTCACCCATACCACTTTACCGGCGACCGGGATCTTCTCGGCCTCATCCATGAGGTTCAAGAGCATGAAGACTTCGTCACCGAGTTCGTACTCTTTCTTGGTGGGAATGAACAATCCGCCGTTGCGCACGAACGGCATATACGCCGCATAGAGCACGGCCTTGTCCTTGATCGCCAAGGAGAGAATTCCATTTCGTGTCCCGCGACGGGCTTCCATCATGAGCGTTCCTGCACTGACGCGGCGCGGATCCGGCACCGACGCGCCAACTGTACACGTTGGGGTTTGGGGCTGAATGATCTGTGTCTCACCGATTCTTGTCAAACGGCCGGTGGATGCCTAGAAGTGTGATCCGAGTCACGAAGCCAGATCACGCGGCCAAGCCACGCCAGCCCAGCAACAGATTCTCGAGCACGAGCTTGGCATTTGGGTTGCCCGTACTGCGCAACAAGGCTCGCGCCGCGACATGTGCATCCCACAGGGCGTGAATTCGGCCAGCCGATACACCGCGCAACTGGGTTGCAAGTGGGCCGATCATGGCGGTCCGTTCATGGCGCAGGGCCAGTGCACCCATCAGATGGCACATTGCACGTGCGACGAACTCATCCGCTCCGAATGACGTCGCCTGTGCGCTGATTTCGATGATCGAAGCATCACGGCGCAAGGCTTCGCGCAGCACCGCCGCCACCGGCGCGGCGCCTGTCCGGATCGCTTCGGCAATCGCCTCAGGCGCAAAACGCAGCTCGAACGCCAGCAGTTCGAGCCGTTTCGGGTCGGCAATTTCCACCTGTCCGCGTACCCAATCAAGCGCCTGTCGCGGACTGCCGGCCTTGACGTCGAGTCGCTGACAGCGGCTGCGAATGGTCGGCAGCAGATCTGCCAGAAGACTCGTCACCAGCAACACATGCGTGCCAGGCGGCGGTTCTTCCAGTGTCTTCAGCAGCGCATTTGCGGCATGCGCATTCATGGCTTCGGCGTGCAGCAGCACGATCACCTTTCGTGAACTGATCTGCGGCGTCTGGGCGGAGTAGTCCGCAATCGATCGCACTGCCTCGATCTTGATCTGCTCGCCTTTACCTTCTGGAACGATCCAGCGGAAGTCCGGATGCGCAAACTCGGTGATCTCGCCCGCGAAATCCAGGCGTCCGATTACGCGCAGCGCGATCGATCGCGCGAGCCGCTCGATCCCCCAACCCTCCGGCCCATGGAGGATGAGTGCGTGCGGTAGACGTTGCGTATCGAGCAGGCCATCGACATGCGCGAGCGTGGGCGCGAGCCAGGGCGCAAGCATGCCGGCGTTCATGACGAGGTCTCGGCAAACTGCTGCACTGCCGTTGCGATTCGCGCTTGCACATCGGACAACGGACCTGACGCATCGATGTATCGGAACCGCGCATAACGATTGCAGCGATCGAGGTACGTCTGGCGAATTCGCTCGAAAAACTCTCGGCGCTCAGACTCGAAGCGATCGCGATCACGCGCATCGATTCGAGCGAGCCCGACTTCCACCGGCACATCGAGGTAGATCGTCAGGTCCGGCTCGAGATCACCATGCACGATGTTGGCGAGCGCCTCGATCACCGACGTGTCGAAGCCGCGGCCCCCACCTTGATACGCAAACGTCGCATCGGTGAAGCGGTCACAGACGACCCATTTGCCCACTGCAAGCGCTGGGCGAACGACCTGCGACAGATGCTGCGCGCGTGCCGCAAACATCAGCAGTACTTCGGTCATCGCCGCTACCGGCTCATCACGCGCCACGAGCAGCATCGTACGAAGCTCTTCGGCGAGCGGAGTGCCACCGGGTTCACGCGTCGCCACGACTTCTTTGCCACGCGCTTCGAGCAATCGGACGATAGCGCGAATGTTTGTCGACTTGCCAACACCCTCGGTACCTTCCACGGTAATGAAACGGCCGCGCGCCTTCACGGCGACGCGTTCCGGATGTTCAGTTGATATCGTCTCACTGCAGCCTGATGCCCCTCGAGCGTAGTATTGAATTCGCTGCGGCCGTCGCCGCGCGCAACAAAGTACAGATAGTCGCCGCTGGCAGGGTGCAGCGCGGCCCGGATGGACGCAAGGCCAGGCAGGGAAATCGGAGTCGGTGGCAAACCGGCACGGCGGTAGCTGTTGTAGGGCGATTCGGCGCGTAGATGTTCACGGGTCAGATCGCCATCGAAATCATCGCCCAGACCATAGATGACCGTCGGGTCCGATTGCAGTCGCATGCCGAGTTCGAGCCGCGATACGAACACCTGCGCGATGTTGGGTCGATCCTCATCGACACCTGTTTCCTTCTCCACTATAGATGCCATGATCAATGCTTCGTACAGCGTCTCATAGGGCAGGCCTTCGGCGCGCCCATTCCATTCGTCTTCGAGCACGCGCTGCATCTTGGCGTAAGCGATATCCACGATCGATGAAACGGTTGCGCCCTTGCGATAACGATACGTATCTGGGAACAGCCAGCCTTCCGCGATCCCGTATCGAGCCTCCAACGCCTGCAATGTTTGCGGCCGGCCCGAGTCGCCAACGTCATCGATCAATCCGTCGGTGGTACGCATTACCGTGACGGCCTGTCGCAACGTCCATCCCTCGATGAGCGCAAGGGTCCGCTCGACCACCCTGCCAGTTGCAAGATCGGACAGAAGCATCCGCGGCGAGTGCGTGGGTGTGAGCTCGTACTCTCCGGAGTGGATCTTCTCCGCGAGCCCGGAGATGCGTGCGTACCATCGAAACCAGTGCGGGTGGTCGAGCACGCCAGCGTCGTGCAGCTGCATTGCAATGCCGGCGAGCGAAGCGCCACGCTCGATTTCAATGATTGCGGACGTCGTGTTGGCATTGGGTTCATCCAGCCAACGCACAATCGAAACAGTCAGACCAACGATCGCAATCACCAAGACTGCGAGAAGCGCGCCGATCAGTTTCCACACGGCGAAGCGGCGCGCTCAGGGCGCGCGTCTGAATATGAGCGAGCCGTTGGTGCCACCGAACCCGAACGAGTTCGACAACGCCCGTTCGATCGCAATATCGCGCGGATGGTTGGGCACGAAGTCCAGATCACACCCTTCGCCGGGATTGTCCAGATTGATGGTCGGAGGCGATTTCTGATGATGTATGGCGAGTATCGTGAATATCGCTTCCACGGCGCCCGCCGCACCGAGCAGATGGCCGATCATCGATTTGCTCGAATGCACCGCAACGTCGGTGTCTGCACCGAACACGCTCTTTATTCCCTTGGTCTCTGCAACGTCGCCTTGCGGTGTAGAGGTGCCGTGGGCATTGATGTATTGGATCTCCGCCGGTGTGCATCCGGCATCCCGAATCGCGTTGCGCATGGCCGCGGCACCACCAGCGCCATCGTCAGGCGGTGCAGTGATGTGGTGGGCATCGCCGCTCATACCGAAGCCGACGACTTCGGCGTAGATCTTCGCGCCTCTCGCCTTGGCCCGCTCGTACTCTTCCAGCACCAGGGCGCCGGCCCCGTCGCCCAGGACGAAACCGTCACGGTCACGATCCCACGGCCGACTCGCCTTAGCCGGATCCGCATTGCGCGACGACAGGGCCTTCATCGACGCGAATGCGGCAAGAGTGACCGGTGAGGTGGCCATCTCGGCGCCGCCCGCAACCATCACGTCGGCTTCACCCCACTGAATCATGCGAAGGCTCATTCCGATATTGTGCGTGCCGGTGGTGCACGCGGTGACGATGGCGATGTTCGGTCCTTTGAATCCGAAGCGTATCGACACGTTGCCCGAGATCATATTGATGACACTCGCCGGCACGAAGAACGGTGACACGCGACGAGGCCCACTGTTCAGGAGCGTGGAATGCGTATCTTCGATGGTCAGGATACCGCCGATACCGGAGCCGATCGCAACGCCAATCCGATCCGCGTCCTCAGGCATCGCCACCAAGTTGGCATCTGCGATCGCCTGTACGGCAGCGGCCATCCCGTATTGGATGAATTGGTCGACGCGGCGCGCCTCCTTTTTCTCCATATACTGGGTGACATCGAAGTTCTTGACGGACGCACTGAACTTGACGCTGTGTTCGGACGTATCGAAGGTTTCGATCGGCGCAGCGCCGCTCACGCCCGCAATGGCGTTGTCCCAGGACTGCGCAACGGTGTTTCCGATTGGGCTCAGCATGCCCAGGCCCGTAACGACGACGCGTCGTTTATTCATGAGCCAAACTCCCTTTCTCAGCGCCCCGTCTCAGCGGCTTTGAATCGCTGCGCTGCAAAGAAAAAAGCCGCATTACAGTAAGTAGATGCGGCTTTTCTACCGATCGCAAGTGCGACCGATAGGATTACTGATGAGCGAGAATGTAGGAGATCGCTTCCTTTACGGTCGTGATCTTCTCGGCTTCTTCGTCAGGAATCTCGGTTTCGAATTCCTCTTCGAGCGCCATGACGAGCTCTACGGTATCGAGCGAGTCGGCGCCGAGGTCTTCGACGAACGATGCATCTTCTTTTACTTCTTCTTCTTTGACGCCTAACTGCTCACAAATCAGCTTCTTTACGCGTTCTTCGACACTGCTCATCTAAAACGTACTCCCGAATGTACCGGCGCTGCAGCGGGGCAGCGCGTAGTGTATAGAGTGACCCTAGCCTGTTCAAGCAAACGGACCGTGCGCGCAACATGGCACGCTCAGGCCATGTACAAGCCCCCATTCACGTGCACGGTTTCACCCGTGACGTAACCTGCACCGTCGCCCGAAAGGAACGTGACTAACGCCGCGACGTCGTCCACCGACCCCATTCGTGCAATCGGAATTCTCGAAAGCATCGCAGTTCGTTGTGCCTCGGTCAGCGCGTCGGTCATTTCGGTGGCGATGAAACCAGGCGCCACCACGTTGACGGTGATGTTGCGTGACCCGACTTCCTGCGCGAGCGCTCGCGTGAACCCTTCGATGGCGGCCTTCGATGCCGCGTAGTTGGTCTGCCCGGCGTTGCCCATCCGTGCCACCACCGAACTCAGATTGATGATCCGTCCCCAGCGCGCCTTGGTCATTGCACGCAACAACGGCTTACACAACCGATAGAGGGACGTGACATTGGTATCAATGACGCTGCCCCACTCCTCCGCAGACATACGCAGCAGCAGGTTGTCACGCGTGATACCGGCATTATTGACCAGCACCAGGGGCGAGAACTCATCGGCTTTCATGACATCCAGCAACGCCTGCACCGATGCATCGCTGTGCACTTGCAGCACATATGCGCGTCCGCTCAGGCCGGCGTGCTCCAGCTCCTGCAGAATGGCTGCTGCGCCATCCGCCGTGGTCGATGTACCCGCAACGGCGAACCCGGCGCGCGCAAGGTGATGGAGGATCGCACGGCCGATGCCACGACTGGCACCGGTCACGAGCGCTGCACGAGGACCGATTGCGTCAGTCATGCGTGATTGGCCGACACGGCAGCCGCGAACGACTCTACGGAATCGATGTTGGCGACGTCGACACTCCTGTCGATGCGCTTGATGAGTCCGCTGAGCACGCGTCCCGGCCCGCACTCGATCATCCGATCAACTCCCGCGCCCGCCATGTGCGTGACACAGCTTGTCCAGCGCACCGGCTCCGACAGCTGCCGCAGCAGTCGCGTGCGCAAATCAGCGACCGTTGAACTGGTTGCCGCATCGACGTTGTGAACGACGGGCACTTGCGGCAGCACAAACGCTGCCGCGTCAATCGCTTCAGCGAACTGCTCGGCGGCCGCCTTCATGAGCCCGCAGTGCGATGGCACGCTGACGGCGAGTTTCATCGCCCGCTTGGCGCCAGCCGCCTGGCAGGCCGCAATCGCCGCATCAACCGCTGCCGCCTCGCCGGCAATCACCACCTGCCCCGGCGCGTTGAAGTTGGCCGCGGAGACAACCCCGTCGACGGCGTCGCAGCAATGCGATACGGCGTCGTCATCCAGGCCCAGAATTGCCGCCATGGCACCGTGACCAGCGGGAACCGCAGCCTGCATGAGCTTACCCCGCAGGTGGACGAGAGCGACCGCGTCACGGAACTCGAGTGCGCCGGCGCACACAAGTGCCGAATACTCGCCGAGGCTGTGTCCCGACATCATCGATGGTGTTGCGCCCGACTCCGATGCCCACAGCCGCCACAACGCGACACTGGCAGTTAGGATCGCGGGCTGAGTGAACTCAGTGCGGTTCAGTTCGGCCTCGGGGCCGTCCCTGACCGCCCGTGTCAGCCCAAAGCCGAGTACATCGTCGGCTTCCGCGAAGCAACGCGCCACGACCTTCTGCGCTGCAATGTGATCAGCGAGCATGCCGACCGATTGCGAGCCTTGTCCGGGAAAGACGAATCCGAGTGTCATCAGCGGGGGAGCCGCAGCCAATCAGCGTCCATGCGGATGCGCACGACGCGACAGGTCAACGATCGATGACTTTCTTGCCCCGATAGAATCCGTCGGCGGTCACGTGATGCCGACGGTGCGTTTCCCCGGTCGTCGGGTCGATCGACAGCGTCGGCCCGGTCAATGCATCGTGCGCGCGACGCATACCACGGCGCGAAGGGGTCTTTCTGCTCTTTTGAACTGCCATGCCATTAGCTCCAAGTCACCGTCGCTTGCCAACCAGGTCGGCCAGCGACGCAAAAGGGTTGTTGCGCGTTTCTGCTCCGCCATCGGCGCTCGCGTCGCCGTAGGTGTACCGCGGTCGATCGGGACAATCGTCGCCGCGACTGCAGACTTGCTGGGGTACGCCCAAGATCAGGTCGTCCTCCACCAGGTCCTTGATTCTGACCTCCTCGCCATCGAGCACGAAGGGATCGACTTGGCCACCCAGCTTCGCCGCCTCGGCATCCGTGGCGACGATGCACAATTGGATCGTGACGTCGATCAAGCACGGCTGCGGCAACAGGCAGCGGCCACACTCGACACTTGCGGTCACGGTCACCCGGCCGTCGGCTCGGGTGCGGCCTTCTTCGTCGCGGCGGAACCCAAGATCGACGTCCACGACCGCAGTGGCGGCACCGGTGACCAGCGCGCCCAATCGTTCAAATTGGTCGAGCGCGACCCGGCCCCGCCAGCTGCCCGCCTGCCGCGCCAATTTGTACGGCAATACAACGTCGGAACGTGCCGGGGCCAACATGGCGCGCATCATATGGACGGCCTTTGAGTCTGTCAAAGCAAAATCCTTGTCCGAAGCCCGCTAACTATCGAGAATTCCAGACCTTTTAGGCGTGCTCACGCGGGAGCGCAGGCTGTGTCGCGGCTACCAATCGTATTGGCATCGTCATCGCCCTATCGGCGCGCGCTGCTGGCGCGTCTCCAGCTACCCTTTTCCACCGACCATCCCGCGATCGACGAAACTGCCCTGGCGGGAGAATCCCCCTTGCAACTGTCGCGGCGCCTGGCGCAGTCCAAGGCCCGCGCCATTGCCGACCGCCATCCCGCGGCGCTGATCATTGGTTCCGATCAGACGGTCGAGCTCGACGGCATCGCACTCGGAAAACCGGGCCACGCAGCGGCCGCCATCGAACAGCTGACTGCTATGAACGGGCGCCGGGTCGCTTTCCATACCGGTCTTTGCCTGCTCAACTCGGCCCGCGACCGTATCCAGTTGGACGTCGAGACCACCCATGTCACGCTGCGCGCGCTGTCGGCGCCCGAAATCGCAGACTACGTCGACCGTGACCAGCCCTTCGACTGTGCCGGCTCGTTCCGATGCGAGGCCCTTGGAATCGCGCTGTTCGATCGGATCGAAGGCCGGGATCCGAATACCTTGATCGGTCTGCCGTTGATACGGCTGATCGACATGCTGCGAGGCGAAGGCCTATTCGTGCTTGGCGGCTAGTGTAGTGCGGCGCACTACACTAGCGCCCGCCAGGCGTCGACGAAGTCCGCCGGCGGCTCCGCCGTAAACCGGTGCGCGACACCGCCGACCTGCACTGCCAAGGCGGCTGCATGCAGGCAGAGCCGACGTACACCGAGCGCGCGCACCGCAGACACCCGCTCATCCCCCGCATACTTGTCATCGCCGACGATCGGATGACCGGCGGCCTTGCAGTGCACGCGTATCTGATGCGTTCGTCCGGTGTGCGGAAACGCACGAATCCAGCTGAAGTCGGTCGTCGCCTGCTTCAGTTCGAAATCGGTGCGGGCGGCCTTGCCAGCTGCGTTACTGACCCTGACCCGCCGCTCACCACCACCCGCGAGGACGCGCTCCAGCGGTGCCTGCACACTGCGCTTGTTGCGCGCCCAGCGGCCATGAACGATTGCATCGTAGGTCTTTCGCACCTGGCCGTCCCGGAACGCGGCATGCAGCTCGATGAGCGCCGACCGCCGCCGCGCCAACACCAGTATCCCCGAGGTGTCGCGATCGATCCGATGTGCCAGCTCGAGACGCTCATCGCCGCTGCGTTGGCGCAGCGCTTCCACGACACCGAGATTCACGCCGCTACCGCCGTGTACGGCGATGCCGGCCGGCTTGTTCAGCACGATGATGCCCGCATCCTCGTAAAGGATGCACGCCGTCAGGTGGGCGATGAGGCCTGGCGCTGCCTGCCCAGGGTCGCGCGCTGCGCCGTGCCATGGCGGTACGCGAACCTTGTCTCCCTTGACCAGCCGATGATCAGGCCCCACCCGCTGCCCGTTGATACGCACTTCACCCTTGCGCAACATGCGATAGACACGGCTGCGAGGCACGCCAGCGAGTTCTCGCAGCAGATAGTTGTCGATACGCTGGCCCGCGTGCTCGTCAATCTCGACAAGGCGCACGGCGGTGTGGCGAACACTGGGGGATCCGATCAAATCTCTATCCGATTGAAGTACTTACCGGGCGCTGCTATATTCCGACCGCGTTTGCAGGGTTGCGCTGCCGGATTCGGTGAGGCCGCATCCGGCAAAGTAGCCCCGAACGCAAAGTTCACACGGTGCGGAACATTCTGCACCAGGCGTGGCCGGTTTACACGATTGACCGCGTCTTAATCATCAACTGCACGGTGCGCGCGAAACGGCGGCTGGCAGAAAGTACATCCGAGACGACGGCAATACATCGCCATCGTCGAACGAACAAACAGGGGCACTCGCACGGGCGAGGCAGTAATGGGTCAGTTGGCGTTGTTCCGAGTCGTCTCGGAAATCGCCCGAATCGTCGAACGCACTGTCATCTCTTTTCGTTCACGACATTCACGCTGATCCGATCACGCGGTGGCGAACCGCGGCCTGCTTTCTGTCGATGGCGTTCCGAGTGGCACCGGCCAGACTACGGAACACAACTCCCATGAAGAGAATGTTGATCAACGCAACGCAACCCGAAGAGGTGCGCGTTGCACTCGTCGACGGCCAGCGCCTGTACGACCTCGATATCGAAAGCCGCGCCCGCGAACAGAAAAAGTCGAGCATCTATAAAGGTCGAATCACCCGCGTCGAACCGAGCCTCGAGGCCGCATTCGTAGAATTCGGATCGGAACGGCACGGCTTCCTGCCCCTCAAAGAAGTCGCCCGTTCGTACTTCAAACGGGGCGACGGCGACGGCCGCCGCGGCATCGCCGACCTGATCAGCGAAGGTCAGGAAGTCATCGTCCAGGTCGACAAAGAAGAGCGCGGCACCAAGGGTGCGGCGCTTTCCACGTTCGTGAGTCTGGCCGGTCGCTATCTCGTGCTCATGCCTAACAATCCCCGCGCCGGCGGCATCTCGCGTCGCATCGAAGGCGACGAGCGCGACATGCTGCGGGAAGCGCTGTCGAGTCTGAACATTCCCGAAGGCATGGGCGTGATCGTGCGCACGGCTGGGATCGGCCGCAGTCCCGAAGAAATGCAGTCAGACCTCGACTACCTCGTCCAGCTGTGGGATGCGATCGGCAAGGCCGCCGAGAAGCAGCGCGCACCACTGCTGTTGTACCAGGAGAACAACATCATTCTGCGGGCCATTCGAGACAATCTTCGCGATGACATCGGAGAAGTGCTGGTCGATGAAAAAGCGCCCTTCGAAGAGGCGCAGGCATTCATCGAACAGGTGATGCCGGACTTCAAGGACCGGGTCAAACACTACTCAGACACGATCCCACTGTTCTCGCGCTATCAGATCGAAAATCAGATCGAGTCGGCGTTTGAGCGCGAAGTGCGATTGCCATCGGGCGGCGGCATTGTGATCGATCCGACCGAGGCACTGGTTTCGATCGACATCAACTCCGCACGCGCCACCAAAGGTGCGGACATCGAAGAGACCGCACTCAACACCAATCTCGAAGCGGCCGAGGAAATCGCGCGCCAACTGCGTTTGCGGGACATCGGCGGATTGATCGTCGTCGACTTCATCGACATGACGAGCGCGAAAAACCAGCGCGCCGTCGAAACGCGCATGCGCGAGGTGATGGAAGGTGACCGAGCGCGCGTGCAGATGGGCCGCATATCCCGGTTCGGTCTGCTCGAAATGTCGCGCCAGCGCTTGCGTTCGTCGCTCGAGGAAATCACCACAGAGCTGTGTCCACGCTGTCGAGGCCAGGGTCGAATCCGCGATATCCGCTCCCTTGCGCTCGCCATATTGCGGGTCATGGAAGAAGACGCATTGAAGGACCGCAGCTCCATCGTTCGGGCCATTGTGCCAATCGCGGTCGGTTCGTATCTGTTGAACGAGAAGCGCCGGGACGTTGCGGAAATCGAACGGCGCACGGGCACACATCTCGTGATTGTGCCGAGTTCGAATTTCGAAACCCCCCACTATGAAGTGCAGCGACTGCGTGACGACCACGTTGCCGCAGAGGGCGAGATCGCGTCCTACGAACTGGGCGCAACGGATGAGTCGGCCGCCGAAGACGTGCAGCCATTTCCGCAGCGTGTCAATCGTGTCCAGGAAGCCGTGGTGCGACCTACCCCGCCGCCGCCACCGAGTCCAACGCCAGCGCCTGCCGCCGCAGCGCCCGTCGCGCCAACGGCCCCTGCTCGAACCGGGTTGTTTCGGCGCATTGCCAACAGTCTCTTCAAGCCTGCAGAGCCGACCCCTGGCGCCGCTGTTGCCGCGCCCAAAGCCGAGGCACCTGCACGTACCGAGCGCCCGCTGCGCGAGGACCGCAAGCCCAATCGGGAACGCGCCCCCCGCAATCGGAATCGGAACCGGGATGGCGATCGGGAGCGCAGCCGGGATGGCGAACGCGAAGACAATCGCAATCGCGGTCGCAGCGACGATCGTGCACCGCGACAG
>JBGSQB010000076.1:0-5198 GCA_041738285.1 Pseudomonadales bacterium
GGGTTGTGAGCTTTATGGACTTTGATCTAGGATTTTTTGATCAGGATGAAGGCCGGATCGAACCGGCCGTGAATCCGTTCCTACCGAAGGTGTTAACCATGTCTTCGGTATAAAACGTCACCTATGTGTCCGGTTCGGACCGCTGCTGAATGGTGGAGGCGGCGGGAGTTGAACCCGCGTCCGTCGGCACTTCGTCATCAGTACTACATGCTTAGCCTCGTCTATTGATTTAGCCCTTAAACGACCCGACGGGCAGGGTGTTCAGGGCGAGCTCTAGAGTTTTAGCAGATCCGTCTCGAGCAAGACTTCACCGCGATCCTGTGAGCTTGCGCCCTCGACTTTCATCCACAGGCAGATTTGGTCGAGGTAAACCGCCTAAGCGGCTAGTGCGTAGTTTTCGTCGTTGGCAACTATAAGATAGTTGCAGTAATTGTTTTACGAGAGCTACTACTCTCTCGGCATGCACCTTTGGCGTCATAACCGCCGTCGAAACCAAATCGCCCCCTTTGAAGGTGAAATCAGTCTAGCAGCTTAGATGGGGGCTTTTGCGGATCGTTTCAAGTATCTGAAATCTTCCCGAGCTTCCGACCTTTCAGCGCGGCTGACGCGGTGTTGCAAACACCTGCGCCCAGAAGATGCCGCCACGCTGGCGAGGCGCGAGCGCGAATGCGACGCCGATGTCGGTGAATCGTGGGTTCATGATGTTCTCGCAGTGGGAGGGGCTTGCGAGCCAGCCCGCAACGACCTCCTCTGCGGTCATGGCGCCGGACGCAACGTTCTCGGCTACGGTGGCCCAAATGTAGCCTTCTCGGGTAACGCGATCGGCCGGCCCGCTGCCATCGCTGCCGCGGTGGCTCAAGGGGCCGTGTGCGGCCAGGTCACTCGAGTGCGTGAACGCCGCGCGCTCGAGTGGGAGAGAGAGTACGAGCGCGGGCGCGGCGTCGAATCGTTTGCGGCCGCAGCGTCGAGCGCCGGCTCGCGCCGCGTTCACCAGTTCGATCACGTGTGCCTGCACCTTGGTGGCGTCGTTGGGCGAGGGCGGTGAGAACGGCGCGGCGAGGATGATCCAGGTCTGATCGGCGCGCAGCGCGATGCCGATGTCGGCGAAGGCCGCATCCATCAGCCGGCTGCAGAACCGCCGGCTGAGCACGTCCTCAAAGGCGTCGGTTTCCCGGAGGCGAAAGTGGATCGAGGTTGCACTCCTCGCGTCGTAGCCGGCGTCTGCGATGGCGTCGGCAAGCTCGCCGCCTTCGGCCAATCGCACGGCGGCGGCATCGAGGAGCGGCGCGCTTTGTAGAGACGCGGTGGGGCTCGATCGCTTGCCGCAGCCCTGAGCACGGAGTGCGTTGACTGACGCGATCAGGTTCTGCGACTGGGCCGGCTCGTCGGCTGGCAGCAGTCCCGGCAGCAGAGACAGCGCCATCAGCACCAGGACATGGCGCATGCGCGTCAGGCGGAACGTTTCAGGTAACGGCCTTGTTCGCGCTTCCAGTCCTTTTCCTTCTCGGTGGCCCGCTTATCGTGCTGTTTCTTGCCTTTAGCGAGCGCGATTTCGCACTTCACGCGGTTGCCCTTCCAGTACAGGGTGGTGCACACGCAGGTATAGCCCTCCTGCTGGGTGGCGACGAACAGCTTGGCGATCTCGCGGTCGTGCAGCAGCAGTTTGCGGGTACGCTGAGGATCCGCGATCACGTGGGTCGATGCGCTGTTGAGCGGCGTGATGTTGGCCCCCAACAGCCAGGCCCCGCCGTCCTTCATCAGCACGTAGCTGTCCACGAGCTGGCCTTTGCCCGCCCGCAGGCTTTTGACTTCCCAGCCTTCGAGCACGATGCCGGCCTCGAACCGGTCGGTGAGTTCGTAGTCGTGGCGCGCGCGCCGGTTCTCGGCGATGCGGCCCGGGGATGATTTCTTGGCTTTCGACATGGCAGCGTGAGTATGGCGGTGGTTGAGAGGGGGGTCCAATTTAGAGAAGAATGCGCGCAACTTTGCGTATCGAGGGGCGCTGATGGCCACGGCTTCCGAATCCCGTCACGGCATGTGGTCGAGCGGCTGGCTGTTCATTCTGGCCGCGGCGGGCTCGGCAGTAGGCCTCGGTAACATCTGGAAGTTCCCCTACATCGCCGGTGAGAACGGCGGCGGGGCGTTCGTGCTCGTGTACCTCGGCTGCGTTGCGCTGGTGGGCCTGCCGATCATGGCCGCGGAAGTGCTGCTGGGACGTGCGGGGCGGATGAGCCCGATCAATGCCATGCGCAAACTGGTGGAGGCTTCCAAGGCGAGCCCCGCGTGGGTGCTGATCGGCTGGTGCGGTGCGTTTGCCGGTTTTCTCATCCTGTCCTATTACGCCGTGATCGCGGGCTGGGCGCTGTCGTACATCGTGCGGCTTGGCGATGGCTCGTTCTCCGGGACGACCGCTACTTTCGCCAATGACACCTTCAACGCGTTTCTGTCGAGCCCGTGGGAGCTCGTGTTCTGGCAGACGGTGTTTCTCGGCGCCACCATCTGGATCGTCGCGCGCGGCGTCATCAAGGGCCTCGAGTCGGCCATCCGCTGGTTCATGCCGCTGTTGTTTCTGCTCCTCGTCGTGCTGCTCGGCTATGCCGTCACATCGGGCGGGTTCGCCCAGGGTGCGAGCTTTCTCTTGAGCCCCAATTGGGATGCGATGAGCGTGGACGGACTGCTCGTTGCCATGGGCCAAGCGTTCTTCACGCTGAGCCTGGGCATGGGCGCGATGATGGCCTATGGCGCCTACGTGCCGGCGAATGCATCCATCGGCGGCACGGTGATGACGGTCGGGCTGATCGACACGGCAGTTGCTGTGGCTTCGGGACTTGCGATCTTTCCCATCGTGTTTGCCAACGGCCTGGAACCGGGACAAGGCCCGGGCCTGATGTTCGTCACGATTCCATTTGCGTTCGGGCAGATGCCCTTCGGTGCCGTGTTTGGCGTGATCTTCTTCGTGCTGGTGACGTTTGCGGCGATCACCTCGGCCATCTCGCTGACCGAACCTGCGCTTGCGTATCTGGTGGAGGAATACAACGCCGATCGCAAGCGGGTGGCGATCAGCCTGGGTGTGCTGTGTTGGGTGCTGGGTCTGGGCACGGTGTTCTCGTTCAACATCTGGTCGGACGTGACAATCGTCGGTGATCTCAACGTGTTCGCATTCATCGACTATCTGACCCAGAACGTCATGTTGCCGCTCGGCGGGCTCGCGATGGCGCTATTCGTTGCGTTCGTGCTGCCGAAGGCGATTACCTTCGAGCAACTCGGCATCGATGGCGGCGCCAAGGCGATGGTGTGGTTGGTGTTGATCCGCTTCATTGCGCCAGTCGGCGTGCTGGCGGTGTTCGTGTACACGATTTACCAATCGCTTGCGTAGCTGACCGTGCCGCGTGTTCATCGCTCTGCGCTGTTGCCGTATCCCGCGGCGAAGCTGTTCGAACTCGTCAATGATGTGGCGCGCTATCCGGAGTTTCTGCCATGGTGCGCGGCCGCTGATGTGGTCAGTGTCTCTGAGGTCGAGATGGTCGCGGCGCTGACGATCGCGCGCGGGGGCATCAGCGAGCAATTCACCACGCGCAACTTTCTCACGTTCCCCGACACCATCGAGATGGAACTCGTCGATGGGCCGTTCGCTCGGATGCAGGGGCTGTGGCGATTCACGGCCTTGGGTCATGGCTGCAAGGTGGAACTCGATATGGACTTTGAGTATTCGCGCGGGCTCGTGCACAAGGTCATCGGCAGCGTGTTCTCCCACGCGGCCGGCTCGCTGGTCGATGCGTTCTGCGTGCGCGCCCGCGCGCTCTACCAATGAGTCGCGTGCGCGTTGAGGTGGTGTACGCGCTGCCAACGCAGCAATGGGTCGTCGAACTCGAGCTGGATGCGGGTTCGACCGTGCGCGATGCGCTGGCGCGCGTACAGCACGAGGATGGATTCAGCGTACTCGATGTTGAGCACATGGCCGTGGGTATCTGGGGCCAGGTGATCGACGATCGCGACCGCGTGCTGGCTGATGAAGACCGCGTTGAACTGTATCGGGGGCTCGTGATGGATCCGATGTCTGCGCGTCGGGCGCGCGCGAACGCTAGCCCGAAACGCTCGGCGGGGTCGCCTCGGTCTTGATGGCGGACGTATCGGGCGGGCTCTCGTTCGCTTCCTCGGTGCCCGCGGCAACGCTTGGCGCCATATCACCGCTGAAGTAGGCGAGCTTGTCGTTCTCGAAGAACAGCGACATGCGGGTCGACTCGTAGCCGATGTTCGGCACCAGCACGCTGAAGATGTAGTCCCAGCGGTTGTCGTTGAAGGTATTGCGCAGCACTGGCTCGCCCATGATGAACGCCACCTGGCGCCGGGTCATGCCGGGTTTCAGCTTGTCGATCATCTCCTGATTCATCACGTTGCCCTGCTGGATCGTGATGCGATGCACGCGCGGCAGCCGCGGCATGCTGAAGCTGCAAGCGCAGAGGCTGGCGATGACAAGCGTGAGGACGACGACGCGCAAGTGGCTGACCCGGTTCATAAACGGCCGCAGAGTGTACGTCAGAGCCGCATGTGTGCTCAAACGGCGCCGGCGTTGATCAACTCTTCCGCGTACTCGCGGGTTTTCCTGGTGATTTCGCGACCGCCGAGCATGCGCGCGAGCTCTTCGATGCGCATGGCGGGCAGGAGGGGCTCGAGGAACGTCTCGCCCGCGTCGGTCTTGCCAACTCGCAGGTGATGGGTGCCGCGCGCGGCCACTTGCGGTGCATGGGTGACGCATAGCACCTGCGTGTGGCGGGCGAGATCACGCAACAGGCGCCCGACCACATCGGCAGTGGTGCCGCCGATACCGACGTCTGCTTCATCGAGCACGAGCGCGGGCAGCCGCGCCTTCTCCGCTGCGACCACTTGAATGGCGAGACTGATGCGCGAACGCTCACCGCCCGAGGCGATCTCCTTCAATGGCCCGGCCGGAAACTTCGGGTTGGTGCGCACGTGGTAGTCGACCACGTCGATGCCGGATTCGGCTTCGACGTCGCCGAACACGAGCTCGAGCGCGCCACCCTTGATGCCGAGTTCGCGCATCAGTTCGCCCACTGCGCGCTCGAATGTCTTGGCTGATTTGCGACGTTTGGCGGAGAGCGTCTTGGCGAGCGCGCGATAACGCGTGCGTGCGGTTTCGGCCGCGGTGCGCAGCGCGTCGATCGACTCCTCATCGACCG
>JBGSQB010000106.1:0-7702 GCA_041738285.1 Pseudomonadales bacterium
TGCCGTACCGCCGGAAACCGGCGCATCGAGCATCGCGATCCCACGCTGCGCCGCCGCCCCGCCTACTTTGCGCGCCGACTGCGGCGAGATCGTGCTGCAGTCGATGACGAGCGTGTGCTTGTCGATGCGATCGAGCAGACAACGACCTTCGGCGTCGATGTCCAGATACAGCGACTCGACATGCTTACTCGCGGGCAGCATGCTGATGAACACATCCGCGCCAGCCGCCGCGGCCGCCGCCGATGCGGCCGGCTTCACGCCCTGCTGAGCAACTTGGGACAGCGATGCCGCCACCAGATCGAATGCGGTTACGGCGAGACCCGCCTTGGCGAGGTTGACGGCCATGGGCCCACCCATGTTACCGAGTCCGACGAATGCAACTGTAGTCATGGTGGGGTCTGCTCCAGGTTCGATAGCGGATTGACCGGCCAGGGCTCGACGAAGTGCGACTCGACGTAGGTCGACGGCAACGAGTCGAGGTCCGGATAGCGCCAGCGCGGCGCATTGTCCTTCTCGATCAACAGCGCGCGCACACCTTCTGCGAAGTCCGGATTGCGCGCGCAATGCGTCGCGATGGTCATCTCGAGGCGAAAGCTGTCCGCGAGCGTCAGCGCCGATGCACGCCTGACCTGCTCGAGCACGATGCCAACCGACGTTGCGCAGCCGCGTTTCATCGTCGCGATTGCGCGATCGAGCCACTCGTCCGTGCCGCTCAACTTCGTGAGCGCCGCGCCGAGCGCGGCAGCCGATTCCGGCAGACGCGGCAACGCTGTGGCGATCGCATCGTCATGACCGCGCAGGGGGCCTTCCGACAGTTCGATTTCGCTGCGCACGAGCATATCGTCGATCCGCACACGGTCAGACGCATCACCGTGCCAATCGATTGTCGATAGCGAATCAATGAGCTTGGACCAGTCTGCATCCACTGCATGAGTGGCGACACCCAGATACAACGCATCGGCACCGTTGAGGCTGCAGCCAGTGGCACCGATGAACAGCGCGTGGTGCGGCCGCAACGCCTTCAGCGTCCACGTCGCACCTGCATCTGGAAACAGTCCGATCGTGACTTCCGGCAGTGCAATCCGGGACTTCGCGGTGACGAGGCGATAGCCGGAGGCGGAAAAGAGTCCGAGGCCGCCGCCCATGACGATGCCATGACCGAAGGTGATGACCGGTTTGGGAAACGTATGCAGCGCGTAGTCGAGCCGGTACTCGGCCGCAAAAAACGATTCGGCATAATCGTCGATGCGCTCACCGGCGGCGTGATTGCGAGTCATGCTGTGGTAGAGCGCCTGGATGTCGCCGCCTGCGCAAAAGGCCTTATCGCCTGCACCATGCAGTACGACAGCCACGATCTTCGGATCCGATCGCCATCGCTCGAGTGTGGGCCCCAGCTGCTCGATCATCGCGAGCGAAAGCGAATTGAGGGTCTTCTCGGCATTCAGCATTGCAACGCCGATGCGCGCGCCTTTTCGGACCTCTACTTCCCGCAGTCGTACCACCGCGTCCGGGTCTGCCAAATCGGCTGAGCTCATGCGTTCTTCCACATCGGCTTGCGCTTGCCGAGGAACGCCTGCACGCCCTCGGTTTGGTCGGCGGTATCGAACAATCCGACGAAGCTCGCACGCTCCTGCACGTAGGCAGATGCGATGTCACCGCTGCGGGCTCGTTGAATCAGTGCCTTGCATGCCGCGACCGCGGGCGGGCTCTGGTTGCCGACCATTTCGGCCAACTCGAGCGCGCGCCCCAGCGCCTGTCCTTTGTCCACGACTTCTTCGATGAGCCCAATGCGTTCGGCGACGTCGGCCTTGACGCGCTCACCACACAGGATCATGCGCTTGGCCCAGCCTTCGCCGATGAGCCACGCCAGGTTCTGCGTCCCCCCACCGCACGGCAGCAGTCCGACCGTGGCCTCCGGCAGCGCCATCTGGGCCTGGGACTCTGCGATGCGGATGTCACACGCGAGCGCGCACTCCAGTCCGCCACCCATGGCAAAGCCAT
Organism: Pseudomonadales bacterium; assembly: GCA_041738285.1. GTDB lineage: Bacteria > Pseudomonadota > Gammaproteobacteria > Pseudomonadales > Azotimanducaceae > SZUA-521. The sequence continues at coordinate 2,002 of JBGSQB010000106.1, forward strand.
TGATCGCTGCGATCGTCACACCCCTGAAATTGGCGAGCGCCTCGAACGCGCTGCCGAACGCCGCCGCCATGGCCGCTGCGGTCGCCTTGTTGCCATCGGCAAAGAGCTTCAAATCCGCACCCGCCGAAAAGAACTTCTCGCCCGCGCCGGTGACAACGATCGCGTAGACGTCCTTGTCTGCGTTGGCCTGTCCAACCACCTGTTCGAGGCCCGCAAGGCTCTCCGCATCCCACGTGTTTGCCGAAGGGTTATCGATGGTGATGATCAGCGTGTGTGAACGCTGCTCGAGCCTGAGTTTTGCTGTGAGACTCTTCATTGAACGACCTCCGTCACGCCGGCCATCAGCAGGCGTCTTGAAATGATGACCCGCATGATCTCGTTGGTGCCTTCGAGAATCTGATGCACGCGCGTGTCACGCACGTGGCGCTCCAGTGGAAACTCCCGGATGTAGCCATAGCCGCCGTGCAGTTGCAGCGCCTGATTGCAGACCTCGAAACCGACGTCTGTGGCAAATCGCTTGGCCATCGCGCAATACGTGGTCGCTTCCGGCTCTTCGTGGTCGAGTTTCCATGCCGCCAGACGCACCATGTGGCGGGCCGCCACCAGCTCCGTTGCCATGTCGGCCAGGCGGAACTGAAGTCCCTGGAACTGACCAATTGACTGGCCGAATTGAGATCGTTCATTGAGATAGTTCGCGGTGCGATCGAGCGCGGCCTGCGCAGTGCCGATTGAACACGTCGCGATGTTGATGCGGCCGCCATCGAGACCGCGCATCGCGATCTTGAAGCCTTCCCCCTCCGCACCGAGCAGATGTTCCTGCGGCACCAGCACATCGTCGAAGTTCACCTGGCGTGTAGGCTGGCTGTTCCAGCCCATCTTCGACTCTTTGCGGCCGTAGCTGATACCGCTCGCATCCGCAGGTACCAGGAAGCTGCAGATACCGCCCGCGCCGGGCCGCAGGCCGCGCGCATCTTCGAGCCGCGCCATGACCACCAGCACATCGGTGTCGCCAGCCCCGGAGATGAAGACCTTGGTGCCACTCAGCCGGTAGCCGTCGTCGACCTTGCGCGCGACGCACGCAAGCGATGCTGCATCGGAACCCGCGTTAGGTTCGGTCAGGCAATAGGACGCCAGTTGCTCGCCCGTGACGAGCTTTGGACACCAGCGATTCTTGAGCGCCTCGGCGCCGAAAGTCGCGATCATCCACAGCGCCATGTTGTGGATCGTGATGAATGCAGTGGTCGATGTGCAGCCATGCGCCAGCTGTTCGATGATCAAACTCGAATCGAGCCGCGATAGCCCGAGACCGCCGTCGGCGGCGGGTGTGTACAGTCCACAGAACCCGAGTTCCCCTGCCTTGCGAATCACATCCTTAGGAAAAATCTGTTCTTCATCCCAGCGCGCGGCGTGCGGTGCGAATTCACGGTCCGCGAACTGCCGCGCCGCACTCCTGAACGCGAGCTGCTCTTCGCTCAGTGCGAAATCCATGGCTACTGAAGCTTGATCGTCATGTTCGGGCCGCTCGACACCGTGTCATCGAACCAGCGCGACGTCACTGTCTTGGTTTCGGTGTAGAAGCGAACGGCCTGTTTGCCATAGGCATGCTGATCGCCAAAGAACGATCGACGCCAACCGGTGAACGAGAAGAACGGTAGCGGGACCGGAATCGGTACGTTGACACCGACCTGACCCACGTCGATTTCGTGCTGGAATTTGCGCGCAACGCCACCACTGGCGGTGAAGATCGACGTGCCGTTGCCGTAAGGATTGGCATTGATCATCTCGATGGCGGCGTCGAGGTCATCGACTTCCGCTGCCAGCAGGACCGGTCCGAAGATCTCCTCCTGGTAAATCGACATGTCCGTGGATACGTTGGAGAACAGGGTTGGGCCTACCCAGTTGCCGTTCGGAAAGCCCTTTACCGTGCAGTGGGAACCATCGAGCAGACACGCCGCGCCTTCGGCCTTGCCTTTCTTGATGAAGCCGAGGATGCGATCTCGAGCCTGGGGTGTGATCTGTGGACCGTAGGCTGCGTCCTTGGAATCCCAGGGCCCAGGGTTGATCCTGGCCATCGCCTCTTTCAGTTCCGGTATCCACTGCTTCGCCGCGCCGACGAAGACGGCGACGCTGATCGCCATGCACCGCTGCCCGGCAGCGCCACACGCTGAACCGACCAGGTTGTTGATGACCTGATCCTTCGGTGCGTCCGGCATGATGACCATGTGGTTCTTGGCGCCGGCCATCGCCTGCACCCGTTTGAGGTGCTGCGTTCCGGTCCGATATACGTGCTCCGCAACCGGCACCGACCCGACGAAAGAAATGGCGCGGATATCCGGATGCGTCAGCAGCGCATCGACCTGTTCCTTGCCGCCATGAACGACCTGCAACACACCCTTGGGTGCGCCCGCTTCGACGAACAGTTCCGCCAGCCGCATCGGCGTCATTGGATCCTGCTCGGAGGGCTTCAAAACGAACGTGTTACCCGACGCAACTGCCATCGGATACATCCACAGCGGAATCATCGCGGGGAAGTTGAAGGGCGTAATGCCAGCGCAGACTCCGAGCGGTTGCATGTAGCTCTGGGTGTCGATGCGGCGCGCGACGTTCTCCACCGTTTCGCCCATCATGAGCGATGAAATGTTGCAGGCGTGTTCCACCACTTCGATGCCGCGCCAAACATCGCCCTGCGCATCCGCAAAGGTCTTGCCCGTTTCCAGCGACAGGATGCGTGCAACTTCATCGTGGTGTTTCTTGAGCAGATCCTGATACCGCAACATCAGCCGCGCGCGCTCGGGCGTCGGCACCTCGCGCCAATCCGCGAATGCCGACTTGGCGCTTGCCACCGCGCGGTCGACCTCTTCACGGGTCGCGAACGGCACCTCGGCGAGCACGTCCTGGGTGGCCGGATTGGTGACGGGAATCGATTCGTTGCTGCTGCTGGTGATGAACTGGCCATCGATCAGAAGCTTGACGGGCTGTGCCATGTGCATAGATCCAGGAGGTGGGTGTCATGATCATGGCACAAGCACGGGGCCCGAAAAATTGACGATGTTGGGCAGAAGATGGACTATCTTGTGCTCGGTATTCACTTCCGAAAAGTAACTTACCTAATTGTTATTTAAAGTATTTTATGTCCACCCCAACAAACTGGCCGCTACCGACTGACGGAATTAGGTATGTCCTACCCGCCTTTCTGGTGGCCGAGCTACAGTCGCACCCCCTCGCCCGCGAGCTCTACCCCCTGTCGTTCGGCTTTTACCCGCACGCTGCGGGCCATGAGGCGACGCGCCTCGTCCACGACGACCATCTGCTCATCTACTGTCGCGACGGCTGCGGCCGCGTGCACCTCGACGACCGCACCATCGACGTGCGCGCCGGTGATCTGCTCACGTTCCCCAAAGGCCACGCGCACGCCTACCAAGCTGATCCCGCAGAACCATGGACAATCTACTGGGTGCACTTCGATGGCGAGCGTGCCGATGCGTACCTGTGCAATGCCGATGGCGCGCCGATCGCGCGGCGTCTCCACATCGGCGTCATTCCCAGGACGATTGCCGATTTCGAAGCACTGTTCAGCGTCCGTCAGTCGGGATATGACCTCGCCGCATTTCTCCACGCCGCCAACACGCTGAAACAGCTCATCGCCTCACTGGTCTTGACTCACGGTCAACTTCACACTGAACCGCTGGTCGCAGCGGCCGATACGCTCATGCGCGAACGCCTGCACGACTCACTGGATCTCGACACGCTTGCAAGCGCCGCAGGCATGTCGAAGTACCACTTCGCCAAACGTTACAAGCGCGCGACCGGCACCGCCCCCATACAACGATTCCTGCGACTGAAGATCGAGCGCGCCTGTTACCTGCTCGACGTCACCAGCGCAGACATCGGCGAAGTGGCCGCGCAACTCGGCATATCCGACCGCTACTATTTTTCGCGCCTGTTCAGGTCGCTGGTGGGGGTATCTCCGCGCGGCTACCGACGGCTGCGCCGCGGTTAAGGAACCCCCGTCGAGAGCCAATCGATTGGCGCGGCGCCGCGCGCAATGAGATATGCATTCGCCTTGGAGAAGTGCCGGCAACCGAAGAATCCGCGGTGCGCCGACAGCGGCGATGGATGCGGCGCGCTGAGCACGCAGTGGCGGCCGCGATCGACGATCGCGCCTTTCTTCTGAGCGTACGCGCCCCACAACATGAAAACGACCCCGTCACGCTCCGCGTTGAGCGCCTCTACCACGCGATCGGTGAATGTCTCCCAGCCGCGGCCCTGATGCGAACCCGCTCGGCCGGCTTCGACGGTGAGTACGGCATTGAGTAGCAGCACGCCCTGTCGCGCCCATCCGATCAGACAGCCGCTCCCGGTACCTAAGCGATGAGCCGAGGCAGGCGCGAGATCGTCGTTGATCTCCTTGAAGATGTTGACCAGCGACGGTGGCAACTCGACGCCGGGACGAACCGAAAAGCAAAGCCCATGCGCCTGGCCTGCGCCGTGATACGGATCCTGGCCGATGATCACGACCCGAACCTGCTCGATCGGCGTGAGGTCGAGCGCCGCGAATATTTCGGCGCCCTTCGGATAGATCGGTTTGCGCGCCTGCTTCTCCCTCGCAAGAAAGCTGCGCAGCGACTTCATGTAGGGCTTGTCGAACTCTGCAAGCAGCACCCGCTTCCAGGAATCGTGCAGCACCACACGATCGCCCGCCCCTTCGCTCATCCAGCGCGGTCCCGTGGCTTCATATGAGGAAACAGGATGACGTCGCGGATACTCGCCGAGTCCGTCAACAGCATGATCAATCGATCAACCCCAATGCCCTCGCCGGCGGTGGGCGGCAGTCCATACTCGAGCGCAGTGATGTAATCCGCATCGTACTGCATCGCCTCATGGTCCCCCGCCGACTGGCGTTCGACCTGCGCGTGGAAGCGACCCGCCTGATCCTCGGAATCATTGAGTTCGGAGAACCCGTTGGCGATCTCGCGACCGGCAATGAACAACTCGAATCGATCGGTGACGTTCGGGTTGTCGTCGTTGCGCCGCGACAGCGGCGAGACTTCGGTTGGATGCGCGGTGATGAACACGGGTTGGATCAGCCGATCCTCGACCTGCGCTTCGAACAACGCCATCTGCAGCTGCCCAAGCGAACCGCTGCCACTCTGCAGATTGAGATCCCTGATGATTGCCCGGATCGCATCTTCGTCAGCGACCTGTTCCGCAGTGTATGGCGTAAACGCGACAATCGACTCTGCCATCGTCATCCGCGCCATCGGCTTGCCGAGGTCGATATCCACGCCCTGATAGCTGATCTTGGTCGTGCCAAGGACAGACTGCGTGACTTGCCTGAGCAGGACCTCGGTCAGATCCATCAAGTCCCGATAGTCCGCGTACGCCTGATAGAACTCGAGCATCGTGAACTCGGGGTTATGACGTGTGGACAGGCCCTCATTTCGGAAGTTCCGGTTGATCTCGAACACACGCTCGAAGCCGCCGACCACGAGGCGCTTGAGGTTGAGTTCGGGTGCGACACGCAGATACAAATCGATGTCGAGTGCGTTGTGGTGTGTCACGAACGGCCGCGCCGCCGCGCCACCGTGGATCGTCTGCATCATCGGCGTTTCGACTTCGAGGAAATCGCGCGCCAGGAAGAACTCACGCAGCGCGGTTGTAACCGCCGCGCGTATACGAAACAGCCGCCTTGCGTCTTCGT
>JBGSQB010000124.1:0-10470 GCA_041738285.1 Pseudomonadales bacterium
CGCGGACCAGGCGAGCCAAAGCAGCGCCAAGGGCCAGCGTGCTCCGATCAGTGCGGCGCCAGCCCCCGGCAGGCTGAAGTAGCTGCTGTCCGGCACGCGTAGCGCCGCATCTCCTCGCGGCATCGGTCGCACGAGAATCAGCACCAACAGCGGCAGCGGTGCGAGCAGGAATGCCCACGGTGACATCCACTCGATCATGTGAGCCGCTCGAGGCGCACGAGAAGTGCGTCCAGGTCGCGCGCGAGTTCGGCGCGGTCTACCTGAGGCCGCGCGGCGAATCGGGCGTTGCCGAGTACCGCGCCGTTGCCGATCGAAAAACACGGCCGACCCATGCACTCATCGAGATAGGCGAGCCACTGGGTATCAGTGAGCGCAGCGGCTTCGGGACGGTGCAGGCCATGAATGAGTACGCGTTTCACGAGTGCATTCGCGGTGTCGGCAAACGCCGCGTCGTCAGGGGACGTTGGCTGATCCACGAGTTTGCGTAGCTGCGCGCGGGCGACACGGAACGGCGCGTGCCGGCGACGCCTCCGACGCCATGCCAGGACACCCCAGACGATAGTCGCCAGCACCATCGCCGCAACCATCCACCATCCTGGTGCAGGTGGCCACCACATCGGCGGAGCGGGTGCGTGCAGATCTCGCAGTTGCGCCAGCGCATCGTTCATCAGTGCAGCAATCGATCCGCCAGGCCGCGCGCGGCAGACTCCCGTGTCGAGATGGTGATGAGCCGGCTGCGCGCGCGACGGCAGGTTTCCTCGATCGCTGCAGTGTGATCGGCGAAGCGTTTTCTGTAGTCGGCTCGCACAGCCGCTGCCGACGTATCGATCTCGCGCCGCGTGACGCCGTCGGTCACCTGATAGCGGTCAGGCGGTGGCAGTTCCTCATCCAAAGGGTCCACGACACGCACGAGCACGACCGCATTGTGGCGGGCGAGTCGTTCGATCCTGCGTTGAATCTCGGTATCGAACGTGGCGAAGTCGCTGACGAGGAAGACTCGAAAGCCGTTCCTGGCGAGCCGCAACAGATGATCGAGCGCGCCTTTCATGCCTTCGCGACGTTTGGCTTCGACGGTGCTTGTAGCCTTGGCAGTCTGCGCCGCAAAAAGCGCGTGATTGCTCTGTGCCAGGTAGCCGAGTATGCGCACGACGGTCCTTGGATTGCGGCGCGGCCGGATGACCCGATCGCGGATATCGTCGATGACGAGGCCGCCCACGCGATCGCCTGCGTCCACGCAGTGCCAGGCAAGAATCGCCGCTGCTTCGGCGGCCGCGACGGACTTGAGTCTTTGCGTGCTGCCGAAGAACATCGAGTGCTGCTGGTCGACAAGCACGACTGTCGGTCGCTCGCGTTCCTCCCGGTAGATCTTGGTGTGCGGTTTGAGCTTGCGCGCAGTGACGCGCCAGTCAATCGAGCGTGCGTCGTCGCCACTCTGATACAACCGTACTTCCGAGAAGTCGATTCCGCGGCCGCGCAGCCGCGTCAGCCGGGATCCGCCCGGCGCACCAGCGTCCGCCTGCGGGTGCACGCGTTGCGGCAAACGAACGCGGCGTAAGGCGATCAAGTCGCGGATATCGACGGTTGCGCCGCGCAGCAGAGGCGCGTGCCTCGAGTCGCGGGTCATGGGGCCGGAACGCGTGCCAGGAGCCGATCGATGACCGCGTCCGCGCTGATTCCGTCGGCTTCCGCCTCGAAACTCAAGATGATGCGATGACGCAAGGCATCATGCGCAACGGCACGTACGTCGTCGGGGGTGACGAAGTCGCGCCCGTGCATCCAGGCGAGTGCCCGACTGCACTGATCTAGAGCGATGGTGCCACGCGGACTCGCCCCATATTCGAGCCACGGTATCAGCTCTTTGTCATATTGCGCCGGCGCGCGCGTTGCCAGAATGAGCTGCACGAGGTACTCACCGACCGAGTTCGCCATGTGCAGTCCGAGGATCTCCCGCCTGGCACTGAAAACGTCTGCCGCTGACAGACGCTGTGGGGGGCGTGCAGGTGCGGACGCAAGCGACTCGCGGCGCACCAGACCGAGTATCTCGCGCTCGGCGGCGGCATTCGGGTACTTTACTTCGACGTGCATCAGAAACCGGTCGAGTTGCGCTTCCGGCAATGGGTAAGTGCCTTCCTGCTCGATTGGATTCTGAGTTGCCATGACCAGGAACAGATCGGGCAAGGCGAATGTGCGCCTACCGACGCTGACCTGGTGCTCGCCCATGGCCTCGAGCAGTGCGGATTGCACCTTGGCGGGCGCGCGATTGACTTCGTCGGCGAGGATCAGGTTGTTGAATATCGGGCCTTCCTGAAACTGGAACGACCCGTCGCCTGGACGATAGACCTCGCTACCGGTGATATCGCTTGGCAGCAGGTCCGGGGTGAACTGAATGCGATGGAACTCACCTTCAACGGCACTCGCGAGTTCCTTGATGGCACGGGTTTTGGCAAGACACGGCGCACCTTCGACCAGCAGGTGACCGCCGCACAGCAGTGCCATGATCAGGCGCTCAACGAGTGCGGACTGGCCGATGATGCGTTGTTCCATCCATTGATTGACGCGCTGAACCGCGTCCCGCGGCGTGTGGCTCACGGCTTCCATTGCTGCTCCATGCGGAAATCGCGTCATTGTAGCGGTGGCGTTCGTGCAGTGCACAATCCGGCGTCTATGCTTGTCAGATCGACTCCTTAGAGCGAACCGCTGCCCAAGGGTTTCGTGGCACACACAATTCTTCTCGATCTCAGCATCGGCCCGGATGAACTCGCTCGCTTCTATCGCGGTGAGGCGCGGAGTGTGGTGGCGCGCGCCCGCGATGGCCGCTGGATTCGCTTTCCCGTCCATGTTCTGCGGCGGGTGGTGACGCGCGCCGGTGTGCACGGCACTTTTGAACTACAGGTGGACGGGGCTCGATTGATCGGCCTGCAGCCGGTGCCCAAGTACGCGCGGGGTCGCTAGAATCCCGCGCGCCGATTGTGGGAAACCCATGTACCAGTCACTGCGCGATCTTTTGTTCCTGCTGCCACCGGAACTGTCACACGACGTTGCGCTGACGGCGATGCGCTGGGGCGAGCGCTTCGGCATCACCGAGCGTTTCGTGCACCCCATCTTTCAGCCAGCCACGGTGATGGGTCTGCGATTTCGGAATCGCATTGGGCTCGCCGCAGGCCTCGACAAAAACGGTCGCTGTGCGCCTGGTTTGCTCGCCATGGGATTCGGCTTCGTCGAGGTGGGCACGGTCACCCCGCGACCCCAGTCGGGCAATCCGAAACCACGCTTGTTCCGTCTGACCGACGATGCGGCGATCATCAATCGCATGGGCTTCAACAATTCCGGCGCCCAGGCCATGGCATCGCGGTTGCGGATTGATCGCACTCGCATCGATCAGCCTGGTGCGCTCATCGGCGTCAATATCGGCAAGAACAAAGACACGCCCAATGATCGCGCGGTCGACGATTACTCGAGCTGCCTCGGCACGCTCCATTCGGTCGCGGACTATGTCACCGTCAACATTTCATCGCCAAACACGCCGGGGCTCCGGGATCTGCAGGAGGCGAGCGCGCTACGCGCGCTGCTCGGCGCATTGCGAACGCAGTGCAATGAACTCGATCAGGCCAGTGGGCGTCGGGTGCCGCTGCTCGCCAAGCTGTCGCCGGACCTCGATGAAGCGGCGCTCACGGGAATCGCGCAGGTGCTCATGGAGGTGCGCATGGACGGCGTGATTGCCACCAACACGACCATCAGCCGACCCCCGGGAATCGATCCCCGCCAGGGTGCGCAAGCGGGCGGCTTGTCGGGCGCGCCGCTCGCTCCGCTTGCTTTGGCATTGGTCGCGTCGCTCGCGCGGGTGCTTGGCGGGAACCTGCCGATCATCGGCGTCGGTGGCATACATGACGTAGCGGGTGCCCGGGCGATGATCGACGCCGGCGCCAGCTTGGTGCAGATCTACACGGGCTTCATCTATGAGGGCCCCATTTTGGTGCGCGATATCGCGCGATCGCTCGGAGGTGTAGCCGACTCACGAGCGAACCATTAGGCTCTCGCACGGATCGAGAACAACAAGCGCAAGGCGGCGTCGCAACGCGCGCATGGCACAGGGGGAAGCATGTCGGGTGGACACGAACGCATGGGTCGAATTCTGATCACGACGGCGCTCGCGGTCGTTGCCAGCACCGCGCACGCCGATGCGCCGACAGTCAGCAGCGGCGACACCGCCTGGATACTCACGGCGTCCGCGCTCGTGTTGTTCATGACGATCCCTGGGCTTTCGCTCTTCTACGGCGGTCTGGTGCGAAGCAAGAACGTGCTGAGTGTCCTCATGCAGTGCTTTGCCATCACCTGCCTCATCACCCTGTTGTGGTTGATCGTCGGCTACAGCTTTTCCTTCTCGACCGAAGGCAACTCGTTCTTGGGCGGGTTGGACAAGGCCATGTTCGCGGGTGTCGGCCAGGACAGCCTCTGGGGGTCCATTCCCGAGCCCGTGTTCGCGCTGTTTCAGCTGACCTTCGCGATCATCACGCCGGCGCTCGTTGTTGGCGCGTTTGCCGAACGGATGCGTTTCGGCGCCTGTCTGATCTTCTCGGCGCTGTGGTTCCTCGCCGTCTACGCACCGGTGTGTCACTGGGTGTGGGGTGGCGGCTGGCTCGGCCAGATGGGCGTCAAGGACTTCGCGGGCGGCATCGTGGTGCACATCACCGCGGGCGCTGGCGCACTGATGGCTGCAATCGTGCTTGGCAAACGCCGGGGATTTCCCGGCCAGGCGATGCCACCGCACAACATGACCCTGACGGTTGCCGGCGCCGGCATGCTGTGGGTCGGCTGGTTCGGCTTCAATGGTGGCAGCGCGCTCGCCGCCAATGGCGATGCCGGCATGGCGATGCTCGTGACCCACATCAGCGCCGCCGCTGGTGCGTTCACCTGGATGGTGGCCGAGTGGGTTCGGTTCCGTAAGCCCAGCGCACTCGGCATTGTCACCGGCATGGTCGCAGGCCTTGGCACGATCACGCCTGCGTCGGGCTATGTCGGCCCAGGTGGCGCGCTCGTCATCGGCATTCTTGCCGGCATCATCTGCTTCGCCGCGACCAACTACTTCAAACGGGTGCTGAAAATCGACGACTCCCTCGACGTGTTTCCGGTGCATGGCGTGGGTGGAATGCTTGGCACGTTGCTCACTGGCGTGTTTGCCAGCAATGCGCTCGGTGTGTTCTCCGGTCAGGAAGACATCCACATCGGCGATCAGCTGCAGGTGCAGGCGATTGGCGCATTCAGCGTGCTCGTGTACACGCTGGCCGTCACTTGGGTGTTGCTGAAGGTCGTCAATGTCCTGACGCCGCTCAAGGTCAACGCGGACGAGGAAACGGAAGGACTCGACATCGTGCTGCACAACGAGCGGGGCTACGACCTCTAGCAGGTTGTTGAAAAGTAACCTGCTAGTGTGGTGTCCGGCACGCTCCCTGCGGGCGCGGCGGTCCGGCCGTATCCCTTTGTTGCCGTCGCTTGACGTGACGCAAGCTACGCCTGCGCGACGGCGCCGCGGGCTACGGCCGGACAGTCGCGCAGGAAGTGAAGATATCTGCGGGACACCACACTAGAGACGCGCATTTCGCATCTCGGCGGGCACTCGAGCTAAAGCCTCCCCGCCTTCGGCCGCTAACCCGGTGAGAGCCAACGGGAAGGCGGCCATGCTCAGCTCGGCATTTGCCAGTTCAGATCTGCAGTCGCGTCTGGTGTTGCCATCACTGACGCAGCAGCAGACGGTCGCGAGCCGTCAGAAGACGTGTGCGCCTGAATGCGAGCAGGTCACAGCCATGAAATCCGTTGCCGACAGCGTCGAGCTGGAGAGCCTGTCGCACGCGCGCGCGTCGCTGAGTGCGCAGGTGATGAGCAGCGCGGGCGAATCGAGTTTCAACGTCGATGCGAGCCTGACCTATGCCCGGTTGGCGACCAATGCGATGTCGCCGACGGTCATTGCGTCAGTGCCGGCATCCGAGGAAGGGGACGAAGCGGCGCCGCAAGCGAGCTTCTCGTTCTACGAACATGTGCTGTACAACGCAACGTCGTCTTACGTTTCCGTGCGGTCTGGCAAAGAGCCGCTGCCGACCAGCGTGATGATGGCGGCGCCGACCGCTGGGCAGTCTATGGTCTTCGATGCAGCCGACCCGGCGCCGGCGCAGCGCGTCGTGAGATTCTCCGCTGACGACTATGCAGAGTCGTTTACCAAGACGCGGATACGCGGCAGCGAACAGATGACCGAGACCGGGCTGAGTTTGAAACTGTCGACTCGCGAAGGCGACACGGTCGAACTCGATTTCCGACAGGTGGAGGTGCTCAGCCGGATGCGGCTGAAGGGCATCGCCGAAAGCGGAGATCGCGTCCGTGCCCATCAGAGCAACAGCGCCCTCGAGCGCGCGGTGCAGATGAACGTGACAGGGGATCTCTCGGTGTCCGAAATGGCAGCGATCGACTCACTGATCGACGAAGTGATCGCGGTTGCAAACAAGTTCTTCAGTGGCGATGTCGCCGCGGCCTGGGACCGGTTGACGAGCATGGAGTTCGAATCCGACGAGTTGGCCGAGTTCTCTCTGCGCCTGTCGGTTGCCCACAGCAAACAGGTGAGTCGCGCGTACCACGGCGACGACGGATTGTCAGCCTTTGCATCGCGCGACAAGCAATCTCTCGACGTGCTCGAGTTTCTTGCCGGTCAGCAGCGCAGCCTCATCGAATCGGCGCAGAACCACTTCGATGACGCGAGCGCTGTGAGCCTGGTTCGGGAACTGCTACCGCGGATGCTTCCGGACGCACCGGCCCCGCCGCGAGCAGGCTGAAACGTCAGTGGACGCGTTGCTTCCCTAGATTGGCTTGCGGCTCATCAGGTAGCCACGCGACGAAGCGCGCTCTGCACCAGCATGTCCATGAGCGTGGTGAAGTCGATGCCAAGCGCCTTGGCGCCGTCGGGATACAGGCTCGTGGGTGTCATGCCTGGCAGCGAATTGACTTCGAGCAGCACGATCCGCCCCTGGTCGGTGACGATGAAGTCGGCACGCGACAGATCCCTGCAGCCCAGCGCCCTGTGGGCATCAATGGCGATCGATTCCAGCGAAGCGAGCAGATCCTGTGGCAGACGTGCCGGTATCACGTGCGCACTCTCGCCCGCCGTGTATCGATGCTGAAAGTCGTACCACGTACCGCTCGGCGTGTTGATTTCGATCGGCGGAAATGCGCGTGCCGTCGTGCCTTCGACGTCGAGCACGCCTACGGTTGCTTCCATCCCCAGCACGAACGGCTCAACGAGAACGCCATCGCCCATCGAGAATGCGAGTTCGAGCGGCGCGATCAGATCGCCGCCGTTCATGATCGGGGTGACGCCTATGGCAGAGCCCTGGCGCAGCGGCTTGATGACCACCCGATCGCCCAACGTCGTCGCGATGGCGCGGGCAGCGTCAGTCACGCGCGTACCCGGCGGGAACACGAGGTCATCGCACACGGGCAGATTGATGCGCCGGAATACCGATTTGGCGATGCTCTTATCCATGGCGGCAGCGCTCGCATGCACGCCGCTGCCAACATAGGCAAGGCCGATGATCTCGAGATAACCCTGAATTGTGCCGTCTTCACCGGGCGGGCCGTGCAGCACGGGAAACACGACATCAGGGTGGTACTCGAGCAGCTTGGTCGTCACCGCATGATCGAGTTCGATCTGGCAGACGTCATGTCCAGCGCTGCGCAGCGCCGTCGACACTTCAGCGGCGGAAGACCGGGACACGGTTGCTTCCCGCGACGGTCCCCCGGCTATGACTGCGACTTTCATGACCTTCACTGACTCCTGTTCTTGGCCAACGCCGCAAGCGTCGCGCGGTTGTCGTAGATCGCCCAGCGCTCGTGATCCCGCCATTGTCCCGCGATGTACAGAAAGCGTGGGCTGAATCCTTCGCGCTGAAACCCACAGCGCCCCACGAGCGCGAGCGATCGAGCGTTGTCGGGTTGGATGTTGGCCTCCAGCCGGTGCAGTCCCAGCGGGCCAAATGCGTGAGCAATCGTCTGCTTAAGCCCCTCACTCATGAAACCGTGGCCCGCAAACGGTGCGCCCACGTAGTAGCCGAGCGACGCACTGAGGAATGTGCCCCGCACGATGGAATTGATGTTGATGACGCCGACAATCGCGTTGCTCTCGCGCTCGCAGACGAGCAGACCGTGGTGATCATCCTCTGACATTCGCGACAGGTAGGAATCGAACGCGCGATCCGTCGTTGGCGGACTGATCCAAGGCTCGTGCAAAGACCTGCTGGAATTCATCAAATTGACGAATTCCTTGCGGTCCGCGGCAGCCACGGTCTTCAAATACACCGCGCTGCTCACTCGCGCGGCCCAGCGGTGTCGAGCAGAAATATCTCCCACAGCGCCGGCGGGATCATCGCGATACCGAGCACCAGCACGTGTACTGGGTGGAGCTCGAGTTCGTCGGCCATGGGCCAGATGTCGACGAAGGAGAAGGCGATCGTCTGCCAGCGTGCCAGCGCGTAGCTTGTGAGTGCGAAAGCGATGGTGAGGAGGACGCAACGCAGGAGCAAGGATGGTGAGCGAGGACGCGTCATGGCTGTGGTTCTTCGATTGCACTGAACACGGGCGCGCAGAACAGATATGTGGCGCCGCGCTCGCGCAGCCATGCACGCGCAAAGGCTTCGCGAGGGTAGCTGCGAACCACGTCGACGGGGTTCGTTGCGGCGGGATCGTTGACGTGAACGTGTGTCGAGTCGATGCCGGTGATCAGCACGAGATGCCCGCTGGTGCGTTGTAGCGTTGCGCCGGGAAGCTCGCCTGGTTCGAACCGGATGCTGGCGATGGCGGGTACGCCTCGGTCGAGAAAGGGCGCGACTGAATCGATGTCGGACAACGCTTCCACACTGCCAAGAATTCCAAAGCGACCCATGGCGCGCAGGGCCAGTGGCCAGACGCCATAGATCCCCGTGGGTGTGTGCAGGCAGTCTCGTGTAGCGTGCGCAAGTGTCGCCCCGGCGCCCAGAAATCGCGCTGCCATGGTCACGCATGCGGGTGAGCAGATGCGCCGCCGGATGGCCCGCGGTGCAGTCATCTGCGACACCGGCGGCACGAGCAGACGGCGGGAGGTCAGTACTCCAATCGTCGGCGTGATGACGCGCGGGCGCACGCTGATCGTGAGCAGGTAATGCTCGGGCGCGCGGGTCAGCCCACTGACACGCAAGCGCAGAGTGGCGCCGTGAATTTCCTCATCGACGGAAAAATAGTCGAGCTGCGATTTGACCGGGCCGGTGTCCGAACTCGAATGACCGGCACTCGGGCTGCACGCGGTCATACCGATCGGAGCGAGCAGTGTGATTCGCGCGTCGGTCATGAGGCCGAATTGATGACCGTAGCCGTCTGCGTCGATGGTGATGCTTGGCACAACGATGTCGTCGGCGGCGAGGTCCGGTAGTGTGATCTCGGTTGCGTAGCCATCGGTAGTTGACTGCCACGAGACCGGTCCGCCGATCGGCAGACAATAGCGGCGTGCGACAACCTCGGGTGCGAAGCGTAGCGTTTGCATCGACTGGGTGGATCCCGTAGGTTCTCGCGGCCTCATGTTGGCAAGGGCCATGACGCGCTCTCTGACGCTCTACTCAACGCTGGCTTGCCAACTCTGCGAACGCGCTGAAGCGTTGCTGCGCAGTATGCCAGAACTGTCCTACGTTGCGCTGCGCGTTGTCGACGTTGCGGACCACGCCGTACTGCTCGAACGCTACGGCGCGCGCATTCCCGTGCTGGCCAGTGAGGTCAGGGAACTCGACTGGCCGTTCAATGCGGATGATGTGCTCGAACTGCTGTGAGCGATGTCAAAGGCGGGACCGCGCTCGCTTGCGCTGAGGAACGGTTCCGGCTGATCGAGCAGCTGACCGTACACCCAGCTGAATGCCAGCACAGCTTTGACGTAGTTGCGCGTTTCCAGATACGGGATCGAGTCCACCCACAAGTCGGCGGCGAGATAAGGGCGCTCGCGCAACCAGCGGTCTACTCGATGTTCGCCCGCATTGTATGAGGCCGCGGCGAGAATCCGGTTGCCGTTGTAGCGACTGAGCACCACGGCGAGGTGGCGACTGCCCAGACGGATGTTGGTGTCGGGCGTCAGGAGATCGCTCCTGCTCGGTGGTGGTGCGCCCAGGGCACGTGCAGTCTGCGCTGCGGTGCTTGGCATGAGCTGCATGAGTCCGAGTGCGCCCGCGGGCGACACGGCAGTGACCCAGAAGGCGCTCTCCTGGCGGGTCATGCCGTATAGCAGGCTGACGGGCAGCGCATTGCGACTCGCGGCGGCTCTGAACTGCGTTTCGTAGGGACGTGGAAAACGCGCGGACAGAAAGTCGTTCATGCCGGCCTCGCCCGCAGCGAGCGCCGACAGATGGGTCCAGCCGATGGCCGCGAGCTCGACAATCGCGGCCGCGGTGTGGGCGCTGTCGAGGCGGGCACTGG
>JBGSQB010000167.1:0-15333 GCA_041738285.1 Pseudomonadales bacterium
AGCGATCAGGCCATCGACGCAGCGGGCGCGCAGCGGTTCTTCTCCCAACTGCGCAATGCAGCCATGGTGATCAAAGCCGTCGCCGGCGGTGGCGGCCGCGGCATGCGGGTGGTGCGTCAGGCTGCCGACATCGACTCGGCGTTCGCCCGTTGCGAATCCGAGGCACGCTCCGCCTTCGGTGATGGTCGCCTGTATGCCGAAGAATTTCTCGACGGAGCGCGTCACATCGAAGTGCAGATATTGGGCGACAGCAGGGGGAATATCACGCACCTGTGGGAGCGCGAATGCAGCCTGCAGCGCAGACACCAGAAGGTCGTAGAGATCGCGCCTGCGCCGAACCTCGATGCGCGCTTGCGCGAACGCATCGTTGCGGCCGCCATCGCGCTTGCGCGCACCGCCCACTACGAGGGGCTCGGCACGTTCGAGTTCCTGGTGGCTGGCGATCGCTTCGCGTTCATCGAAGCAAACGCCAGACTGCAGGTCGAACACACCGTCACAGAAATGGTGACCGGTGTCGATCTCGTGCAAACCCAGATTCTTCTGGCCGCAGGCAAAACGCTGACGGATCTTGGTCTGACAATGCCGCCCGCGACTCGTGGCTTTGCCGTCCAAAGCCGCATCAACATGGAAACCCTCGGGCCAGACGGTTCGATCAAGCCTGCGGGCGGCACATTGGAGCTGTTCGAACCGCCGATGGGTCCCGGGGTGCGGGTCGACACCTATGGCTACACGGGCTACACGACCAACCCGGCGTTCGACTCGCTGCTTGCCAAGGTGATCGTGCACGACGCCAGCGGTGACTTCTCCGCCGCGGTCAGGCGCGCTGGTCGCGCACTCGCGGACTTTCGTGTGCGGGGTGTCGCCACCAACCTCTCCGTGCTGCGCAATCTGCTTGCGCACGAACAGATCGCGAGCGGCAACTTCACGACGCAATTCATCGAAGCAAATCTTGCGCAGTTATGCGCGCATCTGCCAAAGAACGACCTGTCGACACCAACGACCGATGGCGCGCGCGCCGGCGCGAAACTCGAAAAGGCCGATCCGCTTGCGGTGCTGTCACACGGCAAGACAAGCACGGCCGGCGTCGCAGCAGCGAGTGAGTTCGATTCTGAGTTGACTGCGGTGCGTGCCCCGTTACAAGGCACGATCATCGCGCTGACGGTTTCCAGCGGTGATGCCGTCAGCCAGGGGGCTGAACTGCTGGTCATGGAAGCGATGAAGATGGAGCATGTCATCAACGCCCCAGTGAGCGGACGCGTTGCTTCGATCGCGATCGGCGTTGGCGACACCGTGTTCGAAGGGCATGGCCTGCTTGCCATCGAACCCGGTGACGGCGCGGATGCCCAGGCATCGATCAACACGGTCATCGACCTGGAGTCCACGCGCCCGGACCTCGACGAAGTGATCGAGCGCCATCGCATCGGCATGGATGACCGCCGCCCGCAGGCGGTGACGCGGCGGCAGGAACGCGGCCAGCGCACCGCGCGGCAGAACGTGAATGACCTGGTCGATGCAGACAGCTTCGTCGAGTACGGTGCACTGATGATTGCGGCCCAGCGCCGGCGCAGAACTGTGGAAGATCTGATCAAGAACACACCGGCCGACGGTATGGTGGCGGGTATCGGTCGCGTCAATGGCGCGCTGTTCGATGAGCGGGCTTCGCAGTGCGTGGTGATGTCCTACGACTATACCGTGCTTGCCGGCACACAAGGCCACATGAACCATCTGAAGAAAGACAGAATGTTCGAGTTGGCCGAACACAATCGGCTGCCGGTGGTGCTGCTCGCCGAAGGCGGCGGCGGCCGGCCCGGCGACACCGATGGCACTGGCGTTGCCGGCCTCGACTGCTATGCGTTCAACTACTTCGCGCGCTTGTCGGGCCTCGTGCCACTCGTGGGCATCACCGCCGGCTACTGCTTCGCGGGCAACGCTGCGCTGCTTGGCTGCTGCGACGTCATCATCGCGGCGAAAGGTTCGAACATCGGTATGGGCGGGCCAGCCATGATTGAAGGCGGTGGCCTGGGCGTGTTCCGGCCCAACGAGATTGGTCCGCTCGAGGTGCAAGTACCCAACGGCGTGGTGGACCTGGTGGCGGAAGACGAGGCAGAAGCCGTGGCGCTCGCCAAGCGCTATTTGTCCTACTTCCAGGGTTCACTGGCTGCATGGGAAGCTGCTGATCAACGCCACCTGCGCCATGTGATCCCGGAGAATCGCGTGCGCGTGTATGACATTCGCACAGTCGTGAGCACGCTGGCCGATGCCGATTCCGTACTCGAGCTGCGGCGCGGCTACGGCGCCGGTATGGTGACGAGCCTGGCCCGCATCGAAGGCCGACCCATCGGCATCATCGCCAACAATCCTGCCCACCTCGGCGGCGCCATCGATGCCGACGCTGCGGACAAAGCGACGCGGTTCATGCAGCTGTGCGATGCCTTCGACCTTCCGCTCCTGTTCCTGTGCGACACGCCCGGCTTCATGGTCGGACCCGAAGCCGAAAAGACTGCGCAAGTGCGGCGCTTTTCCCGCATGTTCGTCAACGGCGCAAACCTCACCGTGCCCTTCTTCACCATCGTGGTCCGCAAAGGTTATGGCCTTGGCGCCCAGGCCATGGCGGGTGGCGGTTTCAAGATACCGATGTTCACCATCGCATGGCCCACCGGAGAGTTCGGCGGCATGGGGCTCGAAGGCGCGGTGAAGCTCGGCTACCGCAACGAACTCGCCGCCATCGAAGATCTCGACGAACGCCGCAAGACCTATGAGGAAATGGTCGCGCGCAGCTACGAGCGCGGCAAAGGCGTGAACGTCGCCTCGACCTTCGAGATCGACGATGTGATCGACCCGGCGCAGTCGCGCCGATGGATCATGACCGCGCTACGTTCGGCGCCGGTCCCGGCGCGTCGCACCGGCAAGAAGCGTCCGTGTGTGGACACCTGGTGAAGTAGGTCAACTGGCCCCTATTTCCTGTCCCCTATGTCCCAACGCCGATCGGTGAGGCTCACAAGAAACGCAACCAGCGCGCTGCGTTCATCGGCAGCCAGTTCGATCGGCGCGCCGCGACCGCCGGCGGCATAGAAGTCGATCACCTCGGGGAGCGATGTAATCGAACCATCGTGCATGTAAGGCGCGCTGACCGCGACGTTGCGCAGTGTCGGCGCGCGCACGCCATCATGAAACGTCGGCTGCGCGTCGGGCGCGAGTGCGTGCACGAGTGGTCCCGAGAGATTGAACCCGAGATGACAGTCGCTGCAACCCGTGCGCGGCGATAGATACAGCAGCAACCCGGCTTTAGCATCAGCATCGAGCGCGTCTTCGCCGTAGTAGAGATAGCGATCGAACGCTGAGTCCGCATAGATCAGCGTGCGCACGTAGCTTGCAAGCGCGTCGACGATCACTTCGAGATCGCGCCCACCGGGGAATCCCATCTCTACAGGACTGTCGTTGAGCAGCGGAATGCGGTGCTGTACTTCGAGCGTGCGTGCCCCACCTTCGAGCCAGCCGAGGCTCGCGGCGTACGCCGCGTTGACGAGCGTCGGTGTGTTACGCGCATGCAACTGACCGGTCGCGCCTAGCGCCCGAGTTCGTCCATCGGTGAATGCCCGCGCCGGATCATGACAACTGGCGCAACTGTATTGCCCGGTTGCCGACAGGTCGGTATCGAAAAAGAGCGTGCGTCCCAGCGCGACCTTCTGTTCGCTCATCGGATTGCTCGCTGGCACCAGCGGCGGTGGAAAGCCGGGCGGCAATTGCCACTGCCACGCGCCAGCATCCATCGTCAGCGCGATGACCGTGACAAGCGCGGCTACCAATCGCGTTTGGGTACCTTGGTCACCGCCTGAGTGACCGCAGCAAGCTGTTTGCGCTCGGCCACCCAATCGGCAAACGCCTGGGTCTCTGCGGACTGGTCTACGTGCGTCGCAAGCCACTCATCGATCGCCTGCATGAGCAGGCCCGCCTGGGCCTGATCGAGACGGAACAGTTCGAGATACGCCGCCTTGGTTTCTTCGATCAACCCCAAGGTGAGATAAGCCTCGGCTCGATACTCGATGGCCGGCGCGAAGTCCGGTTTGACGAACAGCGCCGTGTTGTACGCGCGAATCGAATCCTCGAGTTTGCCGAGCTTGCGATAGGAGAAGCCCAACTCATTCATCGCTTGATACATGCGATTGTCGTAACCAATCGCCTTCTTGTAGTCGGCAACCGAATCTTCGAACTGATCGCGCGATCGCTTGGTGTACTTGTCGCGGTCCTTGTCCTTGGTCGCTGTTGCCACCTGCTGGGCGTAGGACAATGCGCGCTTCTTGTGCTTGAGGCCCGCGTTGTAGCTCGATGCCGCCATTTGTTCCGGTGATCGACTCGGCAGGTCGACGCTGCCACCACCACCCGAACTCATGCCACTGCCTGCGCCATGTGCGCCAACACAGAGCAATGCAGCGAAGATCGTGACTATCCACTTCATACGACTCTCCTCTCTAGTCCCCTGCTCCGACCGGCAGTACCGGCCGGAAGATCGGATACTCCCGTGGACTGCGCATCGTGGCTTCGAGTTCCGCGACGCTCGCATACCCCGCCAGCGACTCGAGCTGCCGTTTGGTCACCGCCATCAGACCGAATTCGCCGGACTCGTGACGATTGAGTGCATCGCCGGGGCGGATCCAGAGGCTATCAACGGTCTCCTTCGCATCGTGTCGCTCACGCTGTCCGGGCGGCGCCACCGCAACGAAAAAGCGCGTGTCGAATCGCCGCGGCCGGCCTTCTGGAGTGATCCATCGATTGAAGAAGTGCATGCGATCAACGGCGAGCGTCAAATTCTCCTGCGCGCAGATTTCATCGAGCCCGAGGTCACCATCGTGCAGCTGGTGGCGATAACTCTCCAGGCGCGCATGAGTTGCAGGGTCCTCATGGTCAATGAGTCGTCCCGCTTCGTCGTATGCGAGCAGCACCCCCGCTTCCTCGAAACTCTCCCGAATGCCCGCGATCCAGAAACCGCGCCACTCCTCACCAATTGCCAGCAGTTGCGCTCTTTGCTCGACTGTCGGCTCACGGCGCAGCGCATCGTAGCGATGCAGGTGATCGTCGCCGTCGACTCGACCGCCCGGAAACACATACATGCCACCTGCGAAGGCTGCATTCGACGTCCTGCGCAACATCAGGATCTCGTAGTCGCCTTCACAATCTCGAACCAGAATGACGGTCGCCGCGGGTCGAATGGGTTGCACGGGCAAATAGGCAGGCTGGGACATGGAGTACTACGGCCGGTTCAGATGTTGTGCCAAGAATACGCCCATCGCTTCGAGAAATTCGAGCCTGTCGCTCGCCACGCTCAAGAAGTGATCGCCGCCCGGTTGATAGATGAACTGATGCGGCTTGCCGGCCGCTTCGAGCGCCGCCGCCATGTTCACCGATTGCTCGATGAAAACGCTGCGATCCTGATCGCCGTGCACGAGCAGCAGCGGCACGCCGATCCGCTCCACATTGTGCAGTGGCGAGTTGCTCTGCAGACGCTCGCCGCTCTGGATACGCACACGGGTCAACTGCCCGAACTGGTAGCGGCTGAGATTTCCAACCATCGCCGGCAGATCGCTCACACCGGCGAAACTCACTGCGCAGCGGAATCGCTCAGGCGTCTTGTACGCGGCCACTTGCGCCACGTATCCGCCATAACTGCCGCCGACGATGCAAACGCGTTGCGGATCGGTGATGCCCTCCGCGATCAGCCAGTCGAGCCCATCGATGACATCGTCCTGCATACGCTCGCCCCATTGTTCGAACCCGGCTTGCAGGTGCGCCGACCCATAGCCGGTCGAACCCCGAAAATTCGGCTGCAGCACCGCATAACCACGACTGGCAATGAACTGCGACCAGTAGTCGAAGCGCCCGTCATCGTGCGCGTACGGTCCACCGTGCGGCAAGATTACGGTTGGTAAGGCGGACGGCTTCATACCCGCCGGCATCGTCAGATAGGCCGGAACCTGCGCCCCATCACGCGCTTTGTAGTTGACGGCTCGCACCGTTGCCACGGCATCCGCTGGAATGTCGGCATAGATCGAACCGAAGGGCGATAGTGATTTGGCATGTGCGCGGTACAGATAGACAACAGGAACCGTGTCCGAGGTAGATGCTGCAATCACCCAGGTACTGGATTTCGGACTACCCGCCAACACGCGGATGTTGCGACCGGGCAGTGCCTTGGCAACTTCCGCGAACTGTGCCGCGATCCCGCCATCGAACCAACGCAGCGATGCACCTTCTCGGACAGCGTTGACCCCCAGCGGTCGACCGTCGGCCGGATCGGTGATGAGGCCCCCAAACACATCGTATTGCGCATCGCCGAACAAGGTCTCGACCACCGCGAGATCTCGCAGGCGCACGCGATGAATGGCAGACCGACCCTCGCCATTGTCGAAGGCCGCGAAGAAGCTCTCACCGTCGCTCGCCAAGCCCAACACAGTGGCAGTGCCGAGATCGGCCATGACATCACTGACGTTGCTTTCGATATAGGCGCTGCCATCGCGCGCGAACACAACTGGCTGCAGACCGCGATATCCCGCACCGAAACGCACGTCGCCCGAGACGTTCGCGAACCAGAACGACACCGGCGGTCGCGCTCGCACGACCCGCTTCATCGTGTTGCGAAGGATGTTCAGCCGATAAACTGACGGATACAGTCGATCGTCGCGGCTCAGCTGAAGCAGGACGTGCTCCGGATCATCCGGCAACCAGCTGACGATTCGATCCTGAATCGGCGCGTTCCACACCAGATCCCGACCCGGATCTGTGATGGCTTGCGGCACCAGTTGCTTGAAATCGCTGCCGTCGTAGTTCACCGCAAACAGTCGCGTGATCGTCGTGCGGCCCTCCGGATACCAGCGGTAGCCGAATCCCTCCTGACCCGCCACCAGCTTTATGTACGCACGCACTGAGCAAATCAGGCGTTGCTCGCTTGCGAATTCGCACCAGTTGAACAGGAACTGGTCCGGATCCGACGCAAGCGCAATCCGACTGGTTCCGGCGGCCAGATCCATGACGGCAAGATGGAGTGACTCATGGATGGGCCGCAGCATCGCAATGCGATTGCCGGAGGGTGAAACAGCGAAACTCGAAAACGCGGGCAGCTGGGCGTAGGCCGACACCGGGGGTGGCGCCGCACTGGTCGGCAAACTGACCAGCAACCACAGGACAGACAATACGCGCGTCATGATGGTTGTCCTCAATCGGCCCGCGATCGCTCGAGCACCTCCCGCTTGAACCGCGCCAGTTCGCTGCGCACGACTGGCGCCAAGAGGTATAAACCCGCGAGGTTGGGCACTGCAATCAGCAGTACCAACGCATCGGCAAGGTCGACGATGGCGCGCAGCTCGATGCTGCTGCCAATGACCACGGATGCAACCACCGCCAGCTTGAACACGAGATCCGTGAACCGGTTCTCGCCGACCACGAACGTGAATGCCTTCAGCCCGTAATAAGCCCACGCGACGATCGTGGTGTAGGCGAACAGGAACGCGGCGATCGACAGCGGTATCGGCGCCCAGGAAAACGCACTCGCAAACGCGCGTGCCGTGAGTTCGATGCCATCCACCGCAACGCTGCCGGGTTCATACACCGTGGTCACGATCACCAGCGCGGTCATCGTGCAGATCACGACGGTATCGAGAAAGGGTTCGAGCAGGGCCACGTACCCCTCACTCGCCGGATACGGTGTGCGCGCTGCCGCGTGGGCGATCGCGGCCGTTCCGAGCCCTGCTTCATTCGAGAACACCGCGCGACGAAAACCGATGATCAGTGCACCGACGGCGCCGCCGGTGATGCCCGGCGCACTGAAGGCGCCTTGCCAGATCGCCACGAACGCGCCCGGTATGCGGTCCGCATTGATCATGAGCACGATGAGCGCTGTGCCGATGTACAGAATCGCCATGGTGGGCACGAGCCGAGCCGTGACCCGGGCGATGCTCTTGATGCCACCGATGATCACGAGTCCCACGGTGATGGCAAGCGCGATACCCACCCACCAGGTGGCCCCGCCGTCCCGACCACCCGCGAATACATCGAGCAGAATGGCGGTCGACTGATTGGATTGCAGCAGGTTGCCGCCAAGGCCGCCGAGCACGAGGCTGACTGCATAGAAGATCGCGAGGCTGCGTCCGACGCGCGGCCAGCCACGTTCGGCCAGGCCTTGCTTCAGGTAGTACATCGGACCACCCGATACGGTGCCATCCTCGTGCACGATGCGATAGCGCACGCCGAGCGTGCACTCGGCAAACTTCGTCGACATGCCGAGCAGGCCTGCGACGATCAACCAGAACGTGGCGCCCGGTCCACCGATCGAGATCGCAATCGCTACGCCGGCGATGTTGCTGATGCCGACCGTTCCCGACACCGCCGTCGTCAGCGCCTGGAACTGACTGATCTCGCCCGGATCATTCGGATCCGCGTAGCGACCGCGCACCACGCGCAGCGCTTCGGTGAAACCGCGCACGTTGATGGCCTTCAGATACACGGTGAAGAACACGCCACCGGCGATCAGCCACAAGACGATCAGCGGCACGTCGGACCCGAAAACACCTACGGAAAAGAAGACCACGCCGCCGATCGCATCGGCGAGTGGCCGCATGACGGCATCGGCAAGTTCAGTAAACGACATGGCCCTCCCCAAAACGGAGCCTAGCAGGTCCGGGACGCCGGTAGCGCAAGGACGCCGCACCGCATAAGATGGCCCTGGCAAAAAAAC
Organism: Pseudomonadales bacterium; assembly: GCA_041738285.1. Classification (GTDB taxonomy): domain Bacteria; phylum Pseudomonadota; class Gammaproteobacteria; order Pseudomonadales; family Azotimanducaceae; genus SZUA-521. The sequence continues at coordinate 8,726 of JBGSQB010000167.1, forward strand.
AATCAGGGGGGACGGTTTCTTGGCCAAGCAACCGACGAACAAGGTATTGCTCGACATTCATCGGCGCATGGTTCGCATTCGCCACTTCGAAGAGCAGGCCGGCAAGCTGATGGAAGACGGCAAGATTCCCGGTGCGCTGCACCTGTACGTGGGTCAGGAAGCGGTCGCATCAGGCGTGATGGTGCATTTGTCCGATCAGGACCAGATCACCTCGACCCATCGCGGCCATGGTCACCTCATCGCCAAAGGCGGTGAGTTCGACCGCATGTTTGCGGAGTTGTACGGGCGCGCCACCGGCTATTGCAAAGGCAAGGGCGGCAGCATGCACATCTGCAATATGGAACTCGGCATGCTCGGTGCCAATGGCATCGTCGGCGCCGGTCCGCCGATTGCCATGGGTGCCGCGTTCGCCAACAGATATCGCAAGAACAAGCAGGTGGCGGTGGCGTTCTTCGGCGACGGTGCCTCCAACGAAGGCTCGTTCCACGAGGCGGCCAACATGGCTGCACTGTACAAGCTGCCCGCCGTGTTCGTGTGCGAGAACAATGGCTACGGCGAGTACACGGCGCAGGTCAATCACCAGGCTGTGGTCGATGTGGCCGATCGCGCGGCGGGCTACGGGATGCCCGGTGTGATCGTCGATGGCATGGACGCGATCGCCGTGTATGAAGCTGCAGGCGACGCCATTGCCAGAGCCCGCAAAGGCCAGGGCCCGACACTGCTCGAGTGCAAGACGTATCGGTTCTACGATCACGTCGGCGTTCGCGGCATGGGTCTGACTTACCGCACCGACGAAGAAGTTCAACGTTGGATGAAGCGTGACCCGATCAAGCTGTTCGAAAAACACCTGGCCGATCTGAAAGTGCTGAGCAAAAAGCAGGCCGAAGCCGTCCACGCCGAAGTGCTGGCCGACGTCAAAGCCGGCGTCGCATTCGCCGAGCAGAGTCCCCTGCCCGACGTCTCGACCCTGCTCGACGACGTCTACAGCGTTGCATCGTAACCGGAGATCCTCATGAGCGCCGTTGCCAGTGAAGTGAAGAATCGTCAATTGCCCTACGTCGCCGCCATCACCGAGGGCTTGCGAGAAGTCTTGAAAGAACAGCCCGACGCATTTGTCGCCGGTGAAGACGTGGCACAAGCCGGCGGCGTGTACGGTTCGTTCCGCGGACTGCTCGAAGAGTTCGGCCCGGAGCGGATCTACGACACGCCAATCTCGGAGAAGGGCATCGTCGGCCTTGCGGTCGGCTCAGCCGCTGCGGGATTGCGCCCCGTGATCGACATCATGTTCATGGACTTCATCGGCGAGTGCATGGACGAGATCGCCAATCAGATGGCGAAGATGCGCTTCATGTTCGGCGGCAGCGCTACCTTACCCATCACGGTGCTGACGATGGCAGGTGCCGGCGCCAATCTCGCCGCCCAGCACAGCCAGTCGCTCGAGGCGTGGCTTGCGCATCTGCCCGGATTGAAGGTCGTGATGCCGGCGACACCCTACGACGCAAAAGGGCTGATCATCTCCGCCTCGCGCGACAACAACCCCGTCTTCGTCATCCTCAACAAGATGTCCCTCGGCATGATGGGCGACGTGCCGGAAGGGGCCTACACAGTGCCGATCGGCAAAGCCAACATCGTGCGAACGGGGAAGAACTACACGATCGTCACCCTCGGCCGCATGCTCGGCGAGGCGCTCAAAGCCGCCAAGACGTTGAGCGAAATCGGTATCGATGCCGAAGTGATCGACGCCCGCAGCGTTCAGCCCTTCGACACCGACACCGTCGTTGCATCCGTGAAAAAGACGCACCGCGCAATGATCGTGCACGAAGCCGTGCGATTCGGTGGGTTCGGCGCCGAAATCGCTGCTCAGATTCAGGAAATTGCGTTCGACTATCTGGACGCGCCGGTGGCCCGCGTTGGCGCGCCCTTCTCGCCCGTGCCGTTCAGTCCAGCCCTGGAGAAGGTGTACGTGCCGGACGCCGCCCGCATCGTCGCCACGGCGCGCGCTCAACTCGGCCTGTAGCCGCACCCGGCGCATGATCGCGCGCACGATCGGCATCGCAGCCAATCCCGCGTCCGGCAAGGACGTGCGGCGCCTGGTCGCGCGCGCATCCGTGTTCGACAATCAGGAGAAATGCGCAATCGTCCGCCGCGCCATCGTCGGTGCGTTGGGCGCGGGCGCTACCCGCTTCGTCTATGCGCCCGATACTCATCACATCACCAAGAGCGCACTCGATGAATTCCAAGGCGAACTCGAAGCAACGGCGGTGTCGGCACCAAGTACCGGAAGCGCTCTCGACACGACACGGGCGGCCAGTGCGATGAGTGCCATCGACTGCGCGGTGGTCATCACCCTGGGCGGCGACAGCACCAATCGGGCATTCGTGAAGGGCTGGAGTGACGCACCGCTGATACCGATTTCCACTGGCACGAACAACGTGTTCCCGCGCCTCATCGAAGCAACCATAGCTGGTGCCGCAGCGGGTCTCGTGGCGCTCGGCAAAGTTCGCCTCGAGGAGTGCGCGCAACGCGCCAAGACGATCCGTGTCGAGATCGACGATGAAGAAGACGATCTCGCACTGATCGATGCGGTGCTGACCGCGGATCGATTCGTCGGTGCGCGCGCCCTGCTCGAGTCCGATGCGTTGCGGTTTGCCATGCTGACGCGCGCCGAGCCGGCTGCAGTCGGCATCACCGCCATCGGCGGCTTGATTCTGCCGACACCGATCAACGCACCGCAAGGCGTAGCGCTGACGCTCGGCAGCGGCAATCGGATCCTGCGCGCGCCCATTGCGCCGGGGTTGTACCGACCGATTCGCATCAAAGACGCACGTCGCATCGAACTCGGTGAGTGTATCGAAGTGCACGGACCCGGCGTGCTTGCATTCGACGGCGAACGGGAGCGAGTGCTGAGGCGCGGCCAGTCGGCGCGCCTGACACTGCTTACCAATGGACCTTGGGTCATCGACGTTCACAAGACCCTGCAACTGGCCGCATGCCGCGGCGCATTCATCGATCACGACGGAGACGTGCATGCCCACTGACATCTATCTCGTAAAAGCGGGCATGACCATGACCGAAGGGATGGTCGAGGAGTGGTACATCGCCGACGGCGGCCAGGTTACCAAGGGCCAGCTGCTCTATCGTCTGGAGACGGAGAAGATCAATCTCGACGTCGATGCGGAGGTGAGTGGCACGGTCAAGCACGGGGTCGGCGTTGGCGTTTCGATGAAGCCCGGCGATGTCATCGGCCACATCTATGCCGCGGGCGAGACCGTTCCTGCGACACTGGCCGCGGTCCCTGCAGCGACTACTACCGCGACGATGGTGGCAAAGACTCCCGACGTTCAACCGCAAGTGATCGGCAGTGCATCGCGCGAGGGCGATCGGATCCTCTCGTCACCCGCCGCGCGACGGCTCGCCCGCGAACGCGGCATTGATTTCACGGCGCTGCGCGGCAGTGGCCCGGGCGGCCGCATCGTGGAAGCCGACGTCGCAGCCGCGCCAGAAGCGACTTCCATCCGATCAATTGCCTTGCCGGCAGCGGTTGACGTCAAAGCATCACCCCTGGCCAAGCGCATCGCGGCAGAACGCGGAATCGATCTGCGCAGCATCAAAGGTACGGGACCTGGCGGTCGAATCACGCGCGAAGACGTCGACCACGCACCCGCGGTCAGAACGCAAGCACCCGCGCGCACCGAGCGCGCCGGCACGAGCGTTCCGCTCAAAGGCATGCGCAAGACGATCGCCACGCGCATGTTCGACAGCCTGCAGCAGAGCGCTCAGCTCACGATGGACATGGATGTGGTGATGGACGACGTCGTGCGCATGCGCGAACAGCTCATTGCCGAATGGACCACAGACAACATCCGACCCACGTACACCGACATCGTGGTGCGGGCGGTCGCCAAAGCGCTGACGTCACACCCGCTCATGAATGCGAGCTTCGGTGAATCCGCAATCGCCCTGCACGCGGACGTTCACGTTGGCATCGCGGTCGCGGTGGCCGATGGCCTGGTCGTGCCGGTGATTCGCGATGCGAACACCTTGTCGCTGAAAGAAATCTCACAGGTCGCGGCAACCTATGCGACATCGGCTAGGGAGGGCACGCTTGCACTCGACGATATGAGCGGCGGTACGTTCACGGTGTCGGCACTGGGGATGTTCGGTGTCGATTCGTTCACACCGATCCTAAACGCGCCGCAGGCGGGCATCCTTGGCGTGAATCGAATTCGCGACGACGTTGGCTGGGATGGCGACCGGCCCATCAAGCAGAAACGGATGCGCCTGTCCCTGACCTGGGATCATCGCGTGCTCGATGGCGCGCCGGCCGCGCAATTTCTCGGCACCGTGAAGGACCTGCTCGAAAGCCCCTTCCGGCTCCTGGTGTAGCGATGACCACCAATCACGATCTCATCGTCATCGGCGGCGGCCCGGGTGGTTACGTGGCCGCGATTCGCGGGGCTCAATTGGGTCTGTCGGTGGCGCTGGTGGAACGGGCAGAACTTGGTGGTGTGTGTCTCAACTGGGGTTGCATTCCCACCAAAGCGTTGCTGCACGCGGCCGATCTGATGCGCGAAATCGGACACGCCGCCGATTACGGCGTCATCACGTCGCCGCCCACGGTCGATCTGGCAGCCATGGTCGCCAGATCGCGCAATGTCGCGGCACAGCTCTCGCAAGGCATCGGGCATCTGATGCGCAAGCACCGGATTCCCGTGCACCGGGGCGTGGCGCGATTCGAGGGCGTCGATCGCGTCGATGTCGCCACCGCCAATGGCATCGAGCGTCTGGGCAGCGATGCGGTGATCATCGCCACCGGCGCAAGACCGAAGTCACTTCCCGGCCTCGAGCCCGACGGCAACTTTCTGTGGACGGCGCGCGAGGCGATGACGCCGACGGCAGTGCCCAAACATCTCCTCGTGATCGGCGCCGGCGCCATCGGCATCGAGTTCGCGAGCTTCTACCGGGATCTCGGCAGTCGCGTGACGGTCGTCGAAGTTCTAGCGCAGATCCTGCCGAGTGAAGACGTCGAAGTTGCGGCCGCCGCCCGCAAGGCACTCGAGTCGCGGGGCATCGAGATCATGACCGGCGCCCAGGTGTTGACCGCCGCGCCCGGTGCAACACGGGTTCGCCACGGCGAACGCGAGTTCGTCATTGCCGCGGACCGGGCCATTCTCGCGGTCGGTGTCACCGGCAACGTCGAGGATCTGAACCTCGCCGACACCGGTGTGGTCGTCGACCGAGGATTCATAGCGACGGACGTCTTCTGCTGCACCGCGCAGCCGACGATCTATGCCATTGGCGACGTCGCCGGCGCGCCCTGCCTCGCTCACAAGGCCAGTCACGAAGCGATCATCGCGGTTGAACACATCGCTGGAGAGCCGGTGCATCCACTGTCCCGCGCGCGCATTCCCGCCTGCACCTACGCCTATCCGCAGGTCGCCAGCGTCGGCCTGACAGAACAGGCTGCACAGACACAGCAACGCGCGGTGCGGATCGGCCGGTTTCCGCTCGTCGGCAATGGCAAGGCCGTCGCGCTCGGCGACACGCAAGGCTTCATCAAGACCTTGTTCGATGCATCGACCGGCGAACTGCTGGGCGCACATCTGATCGGCGCCAACGTGACCGAACTCATCCACGGTTTCGTCGTCGCCATGAATTGCGAAGCGACCGAAGCGGAGCTGATGCAGACGGTGTTTCCCCACCCGACGTTGTCGGAGGCCATGCACGAGTCGGTGTTGGCCGCCTACGGGCGGGCGCTGCACGTATAGGGACATAGGGGACAGATGACATATTTCGACATCGCGCGCGTCTGCCGGGTAAGTCGAGCGAAATAGGTCAACTGTCCCCTATTTCCCCTATTTCCCCTATTTCCCTAATCGAACCTCAGCCCGCCATCCACATTCAGCGTCTGACCGGTGATGTAGGAGGCATCGCTGCTGGCCAGGAACGCTACCGCAGCGGCCTGCTCTTCGACTTCACCCTGCCGGCCCATGGGTATCTGCGCCCGAATCTGCTTGCGCACCGACTCGGCTGCGGCACCGAACCGATTGGCTGTGCGTCCGATCGTGCCATCCATCATGTCCGTGTCGGTCGAGCCTGGGCAGATGCAGTTCACGCGTATGCCGAAGCGCGCCAGCTCGAGCGCCAATTGCTGAGTCATGCCGATCACCGCGAACTTGGTGGCACAGTAGGCGCCGTAGTTTGGTAGTCCCACCCGACCGGCCATCGAGGAGATATTGATGATTGCGCCACCGTGGCCGAGATCGCGCATGCGACGACCACAGGCGCGGGTGACGCGATAGACACCGTTGAGATTCACATCCACGGTGCGCAGCCAGACGTCGTCATCCATATCCAGTATCGAGGCCGCACCTGCATCGCTCGGCAGCGCGGCGTTGTTGACCAGAACGTCGAGACGACCGAAGGCGTCCACGGCCGCCGCGGCCAGCCGCTCCGTGTCCGCTTCCAGCGTCACATCGCCATGCACGATGACACACCGCTGACCCAGTGCTTCGACCTCGGCAGCGACGCTTTCGAGGCCGCGCCATCCAGCACTGCGTTCATGCGCAGGCAACCGGCCCAGATCGCCCGGGCGGCCGTTGATCACC
>JBGSQB010000177.1:0-21554 GCA_041738285.1 Pseudomonadales bacterium
CTGCCGATCGCGCGAAGGAGTGCGGCTCGTGCGGACTGCTGAACTACCCGCGGCTGTCTCCGTCGATCATCGTACTGGTGCATCGCGGTGACGAAATGCTGCTGGCAAGGAACGCGCGCTGGCCGACCGGGATGTACAGCACGCTTGCCGGATTCGTCGAACCTGGTGAGTCGATCGAGCAGACGGTTCACCGGGAAGTGTTCGAAGAAGTCGGCGTACGCGTGAAGAACCTGGTCTATCTCGGCAGCCAGTCCTGGCCGTTTCCGAACTCACTGATGCTCGGATTCCATGCGGAGTACGACAGCGGCGAGATCAACTGTCAGGACGAAGAGATTTCAGAGGCGCGCTGGTTCCGCGCTGACAACCTCCCCAACATTCCACCGGGTACCGCGATATCCCGCTGGCTGATCGACGACTTCATCAAACAGTCGACCTGATTGCTCAGTCGTTCGGTGTCGGCGGCAGACTGACGCTGCCAAACATCTCCATCAACCGGAAGGCCATCATCAGGTAGCCATCGGCGCGGAAGCGTCCGTGCATGAACGCATCGATTGCGCTTGCCTCACCGAGCATGATTTGCCACGCCGTGTCGAGATCCTGGAACAGGAATGTCACATCGGCGCCATTGATGGCATTGGATTCGATCGTAACGCAGTCATCGCGGATCGATACCAGCATGCACCTGCCGCCGACATCGAGCTTCAGGCGCATGTCGACGCCATGGGCGCGGTCCGGGCGGAATCGCCCCTTCAATGCATTCGCGAGTGCTTCGAGTGTCCGTGCCATGGCGAGATGAGACACGGCGGTGAAGGTGGGGTCAAGGCCCCTTGGTATGGCACGCCCCCCCTTGGTTTCTGGACTGTCCTTTACCGAGGCTTTACATTACGTCGCTCCTCGAGCCTGGCTCGATCCATCCCACCCAAGAGCACGTGTGACCTGATGGAGTATCTTTTCGACTACCTCGTCTTCCTGGCGAAGGCGGTGACGATCGTCGTTGCACTGCTGGTCCTCGGCGCGGCCATGGCGTCGCTCAATCTGCGTCGTTCGGGAGCGGACGGTGGCCATCTCGAAGTCCGGCGCTTGAACGACAGGCTGCGTGACATGAAGCGCGATCTGGGTCATGCCATCCTTGCGGAAACGGACTTCAAGAAGAGCGTCAAGCGCGAGGACAAGGCTCTTGCCAAGGCGCGCAAGCACGAATCCTCGTCCCGGCGCCGTGTGTTCGTGCTGACGTTCGACGGCGACCTGCAGGCTTCGAGCGTGGATACGCTGCGCAATGAGATCACCGCGGTGCTCACCAGCGCGCGCAAAGAGGATGAAGTTGTTGTACGGATCGAAAGCGGTGGCGGCATGGTTCACGCCTACGGGCTCGCTGCATCCCAACTGCAACGCGTCCGGCAATCGGGTGTGAGGTTGGTCGCGGCAGTCGACAAGGTCGCTGCAAGCGGTGGCTATCTGATGGCGTCTGCGGCCAAGCACATCATCGCGGCACCGTTCGCGGTGATCGGTTCCATCGGCGTGATGGCGCAGGTCCCCAACGTGCATCGCCTGCTCAAGAAACACGATGTCGACGTGGAAGTACTCACCGCAGGCAAGTACAAGCGCACACTGACGATCCTGGGCGAGAACACGGATCAGGGGCGGGCGAAATTCATAGAAGAGCTCGAAGACGTGCATGAGTTGTTTCAGGATTTCGTATCGACCAACCGTCCCGAACTGGACATGGCGTCAGTCGCGACGGGTGAAAGCTGGTACGGCAGCCGCGCAATCGATCGACGGCTCGTCGATGAACTCGTGACGAGCGATGAGTACCTGATGCGGGCATGCGACGCCGCCGATGTGTTTGAAGTGCGATGGATCGAGCACAAGAAGCCCATCGACCGGGTTCTGGAGAAGTTTGCCGCGCTGGGCATCAAGCGAACGGACTGGTCGAAGATGAGAATTCAGTAGCGGAGGTCGTGTGAAGTTCAAGGCAATGGTGGTCGAGAAGGTTGGCGGCTCGTTCGCGCGTGACATCAGGGAACGCGATGATAGTGAGCTGCCCGCTGGCGATCTGCTGATCGAGGTGAAGTACTCTTCACTCAACTACAAGGACGGCTTGTCGGCGACGGGCAATCCCGGCGTGTCGCGCAACTTCCCGCACACGCCTGGAATCGACGTCGCGGGTGTTGTCCTGCAGAGCGACAGCGCAGCGTTTCGAGTCGATGATGAAGTCATCGCCATTGGCTTCGACCTCGGCATGAACACACCGGGCGGCTTCGGACAGCGCGTGCGCATCCCGGCAGGCTGGGCGCTGCAACGCCCGAAGGGCATGACGCTGCACGAGTCGATGATTCTCGGAACTGCGGGGTTCACGGCTGCGCTGGCCATCGACAAACTGCAGTTGGCAGGCATGCGTCCCGACAGCGGCCCGGTGCTTGTCACCGGCGCCACCGGGGGCGTGGGTTCGGTCGCGGTTCGATTGCTGGCGCAGCTTGGCTACGAGGTTTCGGCACTCACCGGCAAAAGCGATCAACGCGGATATCTGCAGGCGTTGGGCGCGAAGGAGATTCTCGCGCGGGAAGTCGGGCAGGACGGAAGCGATCGGCCAATGTTGAAGGAACGGTGGGGTGGGGTGGTCGACACGGTCGGCGGTGATATTCTCTTCAACGCCGTCAAGTCGCTGAAGTACGGATGCTCCCTGGCGGCATGTGGCCTCGTAGCCTCGCCCGCGGTTCCCGCAACGGTGCTGCCCTTCATCCTGCGACACGTCAACTTGCTCGGCATCGACTCTGTGCAATTGCCATTGCCGCAAAAGGCGTTGATCTGGAACAAGCTGGCCGGTCCCTGGAAACTCGAAGGACTCGGGCAGCTCGAACGTAAACTCACGTTCGAAACGCTGTCGGCCGCAATCGACGACATCCTTGCGGGCAAAATGGTTGGTCGAGGAGTCTTGGACCTGGCTACCTGAGTCGCTAGTGTCGTGTCCCGTAAGTTCCTGCCAATTCTGAGTTCGCCTCGCCTGCGCGCCAGCGCCTCGCCCCGCAACCGGAGGGACGCGCAGAAATGTCCGTAACTTGCGGGACACGACACTAGGTCAGCTGGTCAATTGCGACGCAGGCGTTCGGATACCGCGATCGGGCTCGGGTAGCGAAAGATCACTACGTAGGTCGACAGCAGGAACGTGAGCACCGTGGCGCCCTGGATCACGTAACTGGCCTCCTGACTCATGAGAGCGACGCTCGTAGCGAGATAGACGACCAGCAAGGAGAACTCGCTCGTCTGGCCGAGACGAAAACCGGCCTCCCACGACACCTTCGCGTCTTCTCCTTGCCATCCGAGCAGCAATCGGAATACCACCGGCTTGATTGCGATCATCAGCGCGGCGAGCAGAACGGTCGGCACGATCACCTCGAGCATGATGCCGATGTCGATCGCCGCGCCGACCGAGAAGAAGAACAGCACGAGGAAGAAGTCCCGCAAAGGGCGCAGCTCCTCGGCGATGTAGGCTGCAATCGGGCTGGTGGCCAGTGAAACACCGGCAATGAATGCACCAATTTCGAGTGATAGCCCGATCGTCTTCGAGACGGTCGCCACCGTCAGGCACCAGCCAACGGCGGACAGGAAGATGAACTCGTGAAACGCGTCGAACCGCGCGATCAGCGGCAGAATTGCGTAGCGAACCACAATGAAGGCCAGTGCAAGTAGTGCGGGGAGCGCGATGAACACCTCGACGATGCTACCGAGCGCATCGGTCATCGATGAGCCGCGCCCGCCCAACACGATCAGCGCCAGAATCGCGAACAGGTCTTGAATCAGCAGCAGCCCCACCACGATTTCGCCGATATGGCGATGGTGCAGCACCGTCGTTGGCAGCAGCTTCAGTCCGATGATCGTACTCGAGAACATACAGGCGATTCCGCCGATCAGTGACTCGGTTGGCGTGAATCCGAATCCGAGCATGATCACCATGCTGATGCCGAGGAACGCGAGAGAACTGACGAGCGCGGTGATGAATGTCTTGCCCAGCATGTTCCGCAGCTTACTGGGCTGCAGATCGAGTCCGACTAGAAAGAGCAGGAAGATGATCCCGATTTCGGCGATTTCTCTGACGAGATTCGAGTCGCTGATCCATCCCATGCCGTGAGGTCCGGCGATGGCGCCGACGGCGATGTAGGCGACGAGCACCGGTTGCCGCGTGTAAAGGGCGATGGTCGCCAGTACCGCAGCACCTGCGAAAATCAGGAAGAACGATTCGACGATGCCTGCGTGCATTGAGTAGGGTCGGTTCCGTGCTCGGAAGCCGAGCCATTATGTCAGGCTCGTGGACCGCCTACACGTATGCTTAGGCGCCGCGCTGTACTCTGCGAAACGCCGGTTTCGGCTCGATTACCGAACCCTGGTAGTACTGCGACATCACCGACAGACCGCGCTTCGCGACGTCGATGTTGCGACCCGGTGGCAGCAGCAGCGAGTCGAATCCGCACCGGAAGAGATAGTGGACGACGTCCTCGTGAACGGATCCCATCGCCCGTAACTCGCCTGCAAACCCAATTCTGGTTCGCAGCAGGGTTGCGAGCGAGAAGCCACGACCATCATTGAAGGCGGGAAACGAGATGGCGATCAGCGGGACGCGGTGAATGCGAACATCGAATGCGTCGAGTTCGGTGTCAACCTCGAGCACGACGCCGATCCGCTGGGAATCTGCGTCGGTCAGGTCCGCGAATTCTTCCATCCATCGTGTCACAGGCACCAGCACCTTGCCGGCGGTGGGCAGGGACTCCTGTGCGTCGAGCATCGCCCAGTCGTCGTCAGCGACCGCCGTACCTCTGAGCAGCGTTCCTTCAGGCAGCATCGGCATAGACGTCTGCCTTGAATGGAACAATGCCGATTCGGCGGTAGCAATCCAGGAATGCCTCGCCCGTCCGACGGTGCGCGAGGTACACGTCCAGAATGCGCTCGATGACATCAGGCACTTCGGCACGCGAAAACGATGGGCCGACGATTTCACCCAGAGAGGCACCCCGGCCGGCATGGCCGCCGAGGGAGATCTGATACCACTCTTCGCCCTTCTTATCGACGCCGAGAATGCCGATGTGACCGACATGGTGATGGCCGCATGCGTTCATGCAGCCTGAGATGTTGAGGTCGATCGGTCCGAGGTCGTACAACTCATCGACGTCCGCAAAGCGCCGCTGAATGGCTTCAGCGATGGGAATCGACTTGGCGTTGGCGAGCGAACAATAGTCACCGCCCGGGCAGCAGATGATGTCGTTGAGCGTACCGATGTTCGCGATCGCGAGTCGTTCGTTGCGGGCAGCGCTCCAAAGGTCGAACAAGTGGCGCTGGCGCACGTCGGGGAGAACGAAATTCTGTTCGTGGCTGATGCGAATGTCGCCGTGTCCATACCGTTCGGCCCAGTCTGCAACCGCATCCATCTGGCGGTCGCTGACATCTCCCGGTGCAATCCCCGTCACCTTGGTGGAAAGGGTCACGCATGCATATCCGGGACGTTGATGCGGCGTCACGTTCATTCGCAACCAGTGGGCAAACTCGGGATGTGCGAGCCGCAAACTACCGAGGTCCTGGTCGACGAGTGATTCGTATTCGGGTGGCGCAAACCAGGCCGCGACGCGCTGTATTTCCTGCTCGGTGAGGGTCGAAGGTCCGTCCTTGATATGCGCCCACTCCGCATCGACCTTATCGGCGAACACCTCAGCCGAGAGCGCGCGAACCAGGATCTTGATTCGCGCCTTGTACTTGTTGTCGCGTCGTCCGTAACGGTTGTACACGCGCAGGATAGCTTCGAGATAGGTCAAAAGGTGAACTGCCGGCAGGCCCGAACGAATGAGGCTGCCGACGACCGGTGTGCGGCCGAGGCCACCACCGACCTTGAAGTCGAATACGGGGTCACCAGCTTCCATGCGTATCTCGATGCCGATGTCGTGGACGTCGGTTGCAGCGCGGTCAGCGGCCGCGCCGTTGACGGCGATCTTGAACTTTCGCGGCAGCCAATCGAACTCGGGATGCGAGGTCGACCACTGTCTGATGATCTCGCAGAACGGGCGCGGATCGATCTGTTCGTCAGCGGCGACGCCAGCGAAGTGATCCGTGGTGACGTTGCGGATGCAATTGCCTGAGGTCTGAATCGCGTGCATCTCGACGCTCGCGAGATCTTCGAGGATGTCGGGGACTTCGGCGAGGTCCGGCCAATTGAACTGCATGTTCTGGCGCGTGCTCAGATGGCCGTAGCCGCGATCGTAGTGGCGGGCGATGTGGGCCAGCATACGCAGCTGGTGCGCCGACAGCGTGCCGTAGGGCACCGCGACGCGCAGCATTGGCGCCAGTCGTTGCACATACAAGCCGTTGCGCAGGCGCAGCTGCAGAAACTCGGATTCGGACAGCTCACCTTGGAGATAGCGATTGGTTTGATCGCGATACTGCGCAACGCGCTCGGCCACAAAGGTCTTGTCGATGGTGTCGTAACGGTACATGTGATGGTTGGCTGATTCGGCGACGGCACCTTATCAGCTGCCAACCTGGCATTAAAACAATCAATCCGACTATGGTTAGAACGGCCCGGGGATTCCAATTGAGACGGTCTAGCGGGTCGACTACACTGCCGGCCGCGCCAATGCGGTAGTCAAGCGAGGTTCATGTGTCCGATTCGACGCCTTCGAAGTCCTGGTCCGATCGCAAGGCCGATACGGTCGGTGCCATCGTCGTGTTCATCGCGCTGGTGGCAGCCGCGATCTACTTCATTTCCAGTCAGGTCTAGGCAGATTCAGCTCGCGAGCGCTGGCGCAAGCCAGCGCTGGGCTTCTGCCAGAGTCACACGCTTTCGGGCGGCGTAGGCGCGAACCTGGTCCGGCCCAATCTTGCCGACGCCGAAGTAGCGCGCGTCCGGATGCGAGAAGTACCACCCTGCTACCGCCGCCGCCGGAAGCATGGCGAACGACTCGGTGAGTTCGATGCCAGTTGCACTGGTTGCGTCCAGCAGTGCGAACAGCGTGGCCTTCTCGGTGTGGTCGGGGCATGCGGGATAGCCCGGTGCAGGCCGGATCCCCCGATACGTTTCCTTGATTCGCTGTTCATTGGTCAGGTGCTCGTCCGGAACATACGCCCAGATCTCCCTCCGCACGCGTTCGTGCAGATATTCCGCGAATGCCTCCGCGAGTCGATCCGCAAGTGACTTGAGCAGAATCGCGTTGTAGTCGTCGCCGTCCGCTTCATAGGCACGGACTCGCGCGTCGATACCGAAAGCGCATACGGCGAAACCGCCGACGTAGTCGGCCGTGCCCGGGGGCGCGACGTAGTCAGCCAGGCAGCGTTGGCCGTTTTGATCGCTGCGGCGCGTCTGCTGGCGAAGGTGGTGCAGTACATTCAGCCGGGTGTTGCGCGATGCATCGGTGAACACTTCGATGTCATCGCTGCCGAGTCGATTGGCGGCCCAGAAGCCGACCACGCCACGCAGCTCTATCCAATTGTCTGCCTCGATCTTCGCCAGCATTTCCAGGGCATCGTCGTAGAGCGCGCGCGCGGGAACCCCGACCACGGTATCGTCGAGGATCTTCGGGAATTTGCCCGCCAGTTCCCAGGTCATGAAGAACGGCGTCCAGTCGATATAGTCGCGCAACGCGGACAGCGATACATCATTCACTACTCGAGTCCCGAGCGCCCTCGGCGCTGGCGGCGTGTAGCTATCCCAGTCCAGCGGCGGAGCAAGCGCCACCGCCTTGGCGTACGGCAGCATTTCGACATTCGGCCGGTTGCCCGCGACCCGTGTGCGTATCTCCGCGTACTCCTGCCGTCTGGCTTCGATGTAGCTCTGACGCTGCGTTTGCGACAGCAGCTCCGAGGCGACGGCAACCGCCCGTGAGGCATCCGGCACATATACCGTTGCGCCGCGTGCATAGCCTGGCTCGATCTTGACCGCCGTATGTGCCTTCGATGTCGTTGCGCCACCGATCAACAGTGGAACGTCAAACTGCTGACGCTCCATTTCCGCTGCAACGTGAGCCATTTCTTCGAGCGACGGCGTGATCAGCCCTGACAATCCGATGATGTCGGCGCCCTCCCGGCGGGCGGCTTCCAGGATCTTGTCGCAAGGCACCATGACCCCCAGATCGACGACCTCATAGTTGTTGCACTGAAGCACGACGCCGACGATGTTCTTGCCGATGTCGTGCACGTCACCCTTGACCGTTGCCATCACGATCTTGCCTTTGGCGCGCGCGGCTCCTTCTCGCGATGCCTCGATGAACGGAATGAGGTGGGCCACGGCCTGTTTCATCACCCGGGCGCTCTTGACCACCTGCGGGAGAAACATCTTGCCGGCGCCGAACAGATCTCCGACGCGGTTCATGCCCGCCATGAGCGGGCCTTCGATGACGTCGATCGGCGCCGCTGCCGTGAGCCGAGCTGCTTCGGTGTCTTCCACGATGTGTCGGTTCAGTCCGTGCACGAGCGCGTAGGTCAGCCGCTCCGTGACTGGCCATGCACGCCACTCCGGATCCGCGTCTGAAGCACTACTGCGCTTGCCGCCGGAGTAGTTGTCGGCGATTGCGAGCAGCCGATCGGTGGCATCGGGTCGACGATTGAGGATCACGTCTTCGACGCGATCCCGCAGCGCCGCTGGAATATCGTCGTACACGGCGAGTTGACCGGCGTTGACGATGCCCATGGTCAAGCCAGCGCGAATCGCGTGGTACAGGAACACCGCGTGAATGGCTTCACGCACGGTGTCATTGCCGCGAAACGAAAACGAGACGTTGCTGATGCCACCCGACGTGTGCGCACCGGGCAGGTTGTCTTTGATCCATGCGCAGGCATTGATGAAGTCGACCGCGTAGTTGTTGTGCTCTTCGATCCCCGTAGCTACGGCGAACACGTTGGGGTCGAAGATGATGTCATCGGGCGCGAACCCGGCACGCTCGGTCAACAGTTCGTAGCTGCGCTTACAGATGTTGATCTTGCGTTCGAACGTGTCGGCCTGGCCCTGTTCATCGAATGCCATGACGATCACGGCGGCGCCATAGCGCCGACACAGGGCAGCTTTGGCGAGAAAGTCGACTTCACCTTCCTTCAGACTGATCGAATTAACAATCGGCTTGCCATGCACACACCGCAGCCCTGCTTCGATTACGCCCCACTTGGATGAGTCGATCATGATCGGGACGCGGCTGATGTCCGGTTCGGACGCAACGAGATTCAGGAAACGTTTGATGGCCGCGTGGCCATCGAGCATGCCTTCATCCATGTTGACATCGATGATCTGGGCGCCGTTTTCGACCTGATCGAGGGCGACGCTGACGGCCTCTTCGTAGCTGTTGTTCTCGATCAGCCGGCGGAATCGAGCGGAGCCCGTGACATTCGTGCGTTCACCCACGTTTACGAAGAGACTCGTCTCGTTCACGACCAGTGGTTCGAGACCCGCGACGACCAAAGCGCGTGTCGGTGATGGTGGCACCCGCGGCGCGATCCCTTCGACGGCGGCGGCTATGGCCCGAATGTGATCGGGTGTCGTGCCACAGCAGCCGCCGACCAGGTTCAGCCAACCGCGCTCGGCGAAGTCGCGGATCATTCCAGCCATCGACTCGGGTGACTCGTCGTAGCCGCCAAACTCGTTCGGCAATCCGGCATTCGGGTGAATGCTGACGAAGCTGGTCGCCACGCGCGCGATTGCTTCGATGTGTGGTTTCAGCTGGGCGGCGCCCAGCGCGCAGTTGAGCCCGACCAGGATGGGATTGGCGTGGGCAATCGAAACCCAGAATGCCTCGGGCGTCTGGCCGGAGAGGGTGCGACCGCTGGCATCGGTGATGGTGCCCGACACCATTACGGGCAGCCGTAGGCCAAGCCGCTCGAACGTTTCTTCCACCGCGACCAGTGCAGCCTTGGCGTTGAGGGTATCGAACACGGTCTCGAGCATGATGAAGTCGGCGCCACCTTCGATGAGGCCGGTGGTCGATTCGCAGTAGGCACGTACGAGTTCATCGAACGTGACATTGCGGGCGCCCGGGTCATTGACGTCCGGTGAGATGCTGGCCGTGCGATTGGTGGGCCCGAGCACTCCGGCGACGAACCGCGGCCGCTCGGGCGTGCTGAACGCATCAGCGCATTCGCGCGCGATCTGTGCCGAGCGCAGATTCATCTCCGCGCTGAAGTCCTCCAGACCGTAGTCAGCCTGAGCAATCCGTGTCGCCGTGAACGTGTTGGTCTCGATGATGTCGGCGCCTGCGGACAGGTAGGCCGTGTGGATATCCGCGACGATGTCGGGTCGTGTCAGCGACAGCATGTCGCCGTTGCCCTTCACAGGAGAGGGGTGATCGGCGAAACGCGCTCCCCTGAAGTCCGACTCCTCGAGGTGATGGGACTGCATCAGCGTGCCCATGGCGCCGTCTAGCACGAGGATGCGGCGTTGAAGGGCCTGGGCGAGCGAAATTTTGGGCACGGTCAAACGGGCCGACACGGCTATGGAGCGGCCATGGTAGCGGGCCCAGTTTTCGGGGCAATCCGGGTTCTTCATCCCATGGATGAGGCAGGCTCATCATGGTTCCGGGGCGATCAGTGCGCGGGCGCTTTGTGGTCGGCGAGGCTTGACGTACCATACCCGAGTATTTTGCTCGGGTATGGCCATGATCGAGATTTCCGAAGCGGCGCAGGGCTATCTGCGCGAACTGCTGTCGAAGCAGGAGGACACCGATGTGGGTATCCGCGTGTTCGTGACCCAGCCTGGTACGCCGCACGCCGAGACCTGTATCGCCTACTGCCGCGCGACCGAGGCGCAACAGGATGATGTGCCGGTGCAGTACGAGGGGTTCACCGCCTGGTTCGAGCAACGCAGCATGCCGTATCTGGAGGGCGCCAAAGTCGACTACCAGGAAGACCGAATGGGTGGCCAACTCACCATCAAGGCCCCGAACTCGAGAACGCCCAATGTTGGCCCCGATTCGCCGCTCGAAGATCGCATCAACTATGTTCTCTACAACGAGATCAATCCCGGCCTCGCCTCCCACGGCGGTGTCGTGTCCTTGGTCGAGGTGATCGACGGTGGTATTGCGGTGTTGCAGTTCGGCGGTGGCTGCCAGGGCTGCGCCGCAGTAGACATCACGCTCAAGCAGGGCGTCGAGCGGTCGCTGCTCGACCAGATTCCCGAACTGACTGCCGTGCGCGATTCAACAGACCACTCGGTCACGGATCAGGCCTACTACCGCTAACCTGCTTGCGCTGCGCGACGGGGCAGGCGTGCCCGCAGCGCCGGCTGGATCGAGGCGGCAAGCTCGGCAAGCAGGGTTTCGGTCGTCTGCCAGCCGATGCAGGCATCGGTCACCGACACGCCATAGGCAAGTCCCTTGGGATCCTTCCCCAGCTTCTGGCTGCCCGCGTTCAGGTGGCTTTCGAGCATGAGTCCCATGATCGAAGTGTTGCCCGCGATGATTTGATCGGCCACGGCGCGCGCGACGACTGGCTGCAACGCTGGGTCCTTGCCCGAGTTTGCATGGCTGCAGTCGATCATGATGTTGGCGCTCAACCCCGCCGCACGCAGCGATCGTTCACAATGGGCGACGCTCTCAGTGTCGCAGTTTGGGCCGCCATTGCCGCCGCGCAGCACGATGTGTGCGTTGGCGTTGCCGCGGGTGTGAATGATTGCAACCTGGCCCGTCTGATTGATGCCGAGGAACCGGTGTGGCTTTGATACTGACTGCAGCGCGTTGATGGCAACCTCCAGATTGCCGTCGGTGCCGTTCTTGAAGCCGACCGCACTCGACAATCCGGACGCCATCTCGCGATGAGTCTGGGACTCGGTGGTGCGCGCGCCAATCGCAGACCAGGCAATGAGATCTTGAAGGTATTGCGGCGTAATTGGATCGAGCGCCTCGGTCGACAAAGGCAGTTCGCGCTGGGCGATGTCGAGTAGCAGTCGGCGCGCAATGCGCATCCCTTCCTCCACATGGAACGTATCGTTGAGGTGAGGGTCGTTGATCAGTCCCTTCCACCCGACGGTCGTGCGCGGCTTTTCGAAGTAGGCGCGCATGACGATGTACAGCGAATTGCCGACGCGGTCGGCGAGCGTGCGCAAGCGGTCAGCGTATTCCAGCGCACTGTGCGGATCATGGATCGAGCACGGTCCGACCACGACGAGCAGACGCGGGTCGTTGCCGCGCAGAATATTGCGGATCGTGTCGCGCGCGCGCTGGACGCTGATGCGCACATTATCCGTTACAGGCAGCGCCGACTTGATTCTGTCCGGCGTTGTGAGCAGCTCCTGTGCGACCACGTTGACGTTGTCGAGCGGTTCCATGAGTTGTCCTCTTCCTCTCTTGGAGCGCATCCCTGTCGGTCGCGATGCGCATAAAACGAAAAACCCCGAAGGCTGCCCATCGGGGTTTTCGTTCCGAGGGTGCCGCCGCGCCCTCGATTGCAAATCGGTGGCGCTAAGTGGTCAGTCGATAGCCGTAGCAGAAACAATCACCCAACCGCGCAACACCGACCGTAAGGTGCGCGGTTGGAAGGTGAAAGAACTGGTTGTGGGCAATGGACATAACGGAATTCTGTGCCGTGAAGGAGTGGAAATCAAGGAAGCGCCGGTAATTCGACCAGTCTGGCAAGTGCCGTGAGGTACAACGCGACTTTGGGCGGCGACCCTGTGACGGTGGTGAGCAGTCGCGCGTAGCGTCGAATTTGCGCGGCATGGTTGCGCAGTTGCTCATCGATGAACTCGACCTCCGATCCGATGGCGGAAGGGCGGCCGGTCTTGAAGTCGATCACCCAAGTCTGGCCGAGATCGTCGCTCACCACCCGGTCTACGACATACGTCCTGACAGCACCGTCACGCGCTGTCTTCAGTGCCACTTCGGACTCGCCATCGCGACTCAACAGCCAGCGGCCGACAGGGTCAAGCAATACGCGTCGCAGGTGCTCGACCGTCTCATGAATCGCGCCTTCACGATCGCTGTATACGCCAAGGTCGCTCAGTGCGGCTGCGATACGGCCCTGCCGCGCAGCAAGATATGCAGCGGCATCCGTTGGCAGGTCGGCGCGACCAAGCAAGGCAAGCTCACGGTGCACGACCGTGCCGATGGCTGCAGCGGACGTGTGATCGTTCGACTCCGCACGAGGCTCGACGCGAAGTGCGTGGTCGACGACCAGGGAAGTGACTTCAACCGGCGCTCGCCAACGATACCCTGAGCGCAGTCGTTGCTCGGCTGATGGCCTGTCTGATGTACTGACGTGGAGGTCCGATTGCAGCGCAGTCGTGCGCGGTGCGTGTTCCCACAACAGACTCAGCAGGGAGCGCGCGGACGGGCGGCCGACCGAATTGCACTCGGCAGTCAAGAACAATGTGCGCCGCGCGCGCGTGGCCGCAACGTAAAGGAGGCGCGCTCGTTCGTTGGCGATTCGGGATGACTGCTGCCGCGCCAGCCAATGGTAAATGGAGCCGCGATGGCGCGCCGTGGCGCTCCCTATCAGTAACGCATCGTGAGTGGGTTGCCACAACACCAACGCGCCGTCGGTGCCGCGCGGACTACGATCCAGACCGGGAATGATCACGTGGTCGAACTCGAGACCCTTGGCGCCGTGAATCGTCATGATCGCGACGGCACCGGTTACAGGCGTCGACTCGGCGTACAACCTCGACAACAACCCGTCGAGTTCGAGCGGCGCACCCAATGTCGGTTGATGAGTCTCGATCAGTGCCAGCAAGCGTTCAGCTTGGGCAAGCGCGCTTGCGCTCGAGTATGCATCCGCACCACCGAGTCGCAGCCAGAGCGACTCGAGCCACTGCGCCGGCGGTTGACAGTCGCGACTGTCGCGCAGCGCGCCAAAGACGTCACGAAGTCTGCACACACGCAGCGCACCATCGCGCGTCAGATGGCGATCGAAACCCTCATTCTGGAGGTAGTCACCGATGTGACTGTCGCAGTTACCGATCACCGCGAGATCGGCTCGCGCAAGGCCCACGAGCGGACTGCGAAGCACGGCAAACCATGCGCGCCGGTCGGCCGGGTCCCAGGCCGCCTTGAACAGCGCGGTGAGATCGCGCACGACAGGTTCGTCGCGCAATGGTGCCATCTCCGTGCCGTTCCACGGGATTCCGTGCGAATCGAGGCTACGAGTGAGCGTATTGGCGTGCGACCGCGTTCGCACGAGCACCGCGATCGACTGCCCTGGGTTCGATGCGCGCAAGTGCTCAATGTGCGTTGCGATTGTCTGCGCCTCATCGCGTCTGTTAGGGGATGGCTCGAACACGCGCAGAGAAACGTCGCCGCCGCCGGGTTCAGCGTGTGGTGTAGCAGGTCGGTAGATCATAGCGCCGGAGTCAGGGTCCTCACGATCGCCGAACACCGCCGGAAAAATCCCATTGCACCAGTCGATTAGCCGCGCCTGAGAACGGAAATTCGTGCTCAACGTGAGCGTCTCGAGCGGGTAATCACCGATGCCGCGTCGGGCCGCGTGCTGAAATAGAGACACGTCCGCGTCGCGGAAGAGATAGATCGACTGCATCGGATCGCCGACCGCGAATAGCGTGCGCCCGTCGCCAGGTGACCATCCCGCAATGAGCGTCTCTACGAGCTCGAGCTGCGCGGGAGACGTGTCTTGAAACTCGTCGATCAACAGGTGCGCGATGCGGTGGTCGAGTGCCAGTGCAAGATCCGTGGGTTCATTGGGTGTACCTAGAGCGCGCTTCGCCGCCATCAGCAACTCGGTGAAATCGATCGTGCTCGCTGCATTGAAACGGGAAGCGAGCTCGAGTGCTGCAAAGCTCAGCGTTACCGCAATTGGCAGAAGCGCCGCGGATTCTTCGTCTGCGACGACCGGATCTGGTGCGTGGCGCATGCAGGTGAGCGGCTCGATGGCCTCGGTGAGTGTTGCGGTGAGTGCGACCGCGCGCGCCTTGAGATCCTTTGCGCTTCCGCCCTGGGCCGGAAATCCGGTCTTGACGTTGAACTGTCGACGCGGGACATCATCGGCCGTGAGGAAGATATGCGCTGCGTGTTGCCACAGACGTTGGTCGGTCACATCCATGTGCGGCATTCCCAGATGGTCTGCACTCGCACTGGTGAGCGCCACGAGCTCGGCGATCTGTGCCCTCGTGAGTAACGCGCGAAGCCGATCAATCTGGCTTTCGTACAGTGTCTCAATACCGCGTTCCAGATGTCGACTGAGCCCGCCAGATGCATTGAACTCGAGTCGCATGGCAGCACGGATTCGATCAAGCCACTGTTCACGCCGAGCCAGCATGTCGACCAGCGCGCGTTTGGCGCTGTCGTAGTCGTTGTCGTGAAGGGCGAGGAATTCCGACAGCGCACTGCCCACAACATCGTCAGTGTCGATGCGCTCGAACAGCGATAGTACAGCCTCTTCGTAAATTGGCAGCGCGTGGGCGACCACTCTCGACTGTCCGATACCCGCGGCGATCGGGAGTGCCGATGCGATGGACGCCGCGAAGCTGTCGATGGTCTGAATGCGCAGCCGATTCGGCTGCAGCTCTAGGTTCCAACCGTTCTGGCGGCTGCGTTCTCGAACTCGCACCGCAAGCGGGTCGTCCGAAGCTATGAGACTGCCGAAAACCCGCTCACGCATTTCAGCCGCGGCCTTTCGGGTAAACGTCAACGCGAGTATTTCCTCGGGCCGCGTGACGCGCTCGAGCAGTGTGAGATACCGCGTCACCAGCAGGGTAGTCTTGCCAGATCCCGCGGGCGCCTGAACGAGCACCGATCGGGTCGGATCGACGGCGCGGATGCGCGCGTCGGCATCGGCCAACGGCTCACGCATCAACGAAGTCCCCAGCACGGATTCGGCACACTGCGTGCAGATCGCACGCATTGCAGATTGTGGGCTCGCGCGGCGAAACCTGCGCTTCGCCGGTCAGAAAGGACCGCGCCAGTTGGTCGAGCTCGTCTCTCCATCGGGCTTGCAGATCTTCCCAGGAGGAAGCACCGAGGGCTTGCGGGTCATCGACATCGATACGCTCGCGCCTCTCTTCGACTGCTTGGGATGCGACAACGCCGCGCAGTACCACTGCGTCACTGCGCGCCTGGGCGTAGAGCACGGCGGTCGAGTCGGGGACAGCGAGCGCGTACAGCG
The DNA here is from genome assembly GCA_041738285.1 of Pseudomonadales bacterium. Classification (GTDB taxonomy): domain Bacteria; phylum Pseudomonadota; class Gammaproteobacteria; order Pseudomonadales; family Azotimanducaceae; genus SZUA-521. The sequence goes on from JBGSQB010000177.1 coordinate 16,069, forward strand.
GCAGCTGAGGCTGAGACTCGTCGATGTCGATACCGCGGACTCGGGATGTCTTGTAGTCGATTACGATGACACCCTGCGGCGTCCGATCCGTGCGATCGATGCGCAGATCGAGCGCTATGCCTCCGATTGTGATGCTCACGTCAGCTTCGATCGATTCGATTTCGTAGGGCTTACGCGTCGCTTCGACCTCGAGCCACGCGGCGATTACACGCTCGAGTCGCGCGCGCTCGGACATACGCACTCGCTCGGGGAATCGAGCCCACTCGTGCAGGGCGCGATCGATGTGCGAAGCGATGTCCTGTGCCGACAACGTTCGACCGATGTGGGCGCGACCGGCGAACTCGAGTACGCGATGGAGCAAGTTGCCGCGATCGATTGCGCTTGGGAACGTATGCGGCGACTGAGGTGCTGCAATTCGCAGTCGGTAGCGAGCAAATGCCTGGAAGGGACACGCGTGCTGATCTCGTAGCAGCGCGCTGCCGCGGCGTCGAAGCGTCGTTGCCGTAGCCTCTGCGGGCGCCTCATCGTAGTCTTCGCGTGGACCGCGTTGCGTTGAGTCGAAGTAGGGATGCGGCCGGTGGAGCGACGTCAGTTCGGCCTGCATGGGCACACGCCAATGCGCCACGAGAGGCGAAGGTGAACACATTTCTTCCCCATGATCCCGCGCGCAGCTGAATCGAACGATCTGCGCGCTGCGCAGCCAGCGGCTGGTCGTCGCCATCGCGTATGCGAGTTCGGAATCGATGTTGCTGCGCGGCACGCCGGCAGCATCCAGCGTGGCAGCGGCGATGTAGGGGTTCGGTCGCGGCGCAGCGGGCCAGGCGCCACCATCGAGTCCGGTTACCCAGAGGTGCGTGAACGTCAGGCCCGCGGTTTCCAGGTACCCCAGCACCTGCACCGGAGCGTCCGGGCGATGTGGCGCGAACATCGTGCGCGCGCACAATGCGCGCAGATGAGCGATGGTCTCGCGGGCGGACCAAAGCGTGTCGAGTAGGCTATGTGCGCGCAACTGGTGCACCACATCTCCGACGGCACTTCGGACTTCGGCGCCACCAACGCGCAGTTGTTCCGGTTGTGCCCATCGTGCGAGGCGCAAGTACGCGTCGATGTGACTGACCCAGGCATCGATCGGCGCGCGTCGCGGCCAGCGTGACGCGAGTTCGTGCAGCTCATGTACTGACGGCACATCGGTCATTCGAGCGAGGGTCGCAAGGTCGAAGCGCTCGGGTAGTCGTTCGCCAATGCGATCGATCGCGCTCGAGATAGAACCCGCGGAAGGCGAACGCACCAGCCTGTGGACGTCGCGATAGTGCATTGGGGAGGTCGCGATCCACAGCAGGTCGAGGGCGTCGCGTGCGATCGGTTGATCAAGTAGCGGTGTGCCGCCCGACAAGTTGTAGATGGACTCTCCCGGCTGTGCGTGCAACAGATCCGGTGTGAACGTGGCGTCGAGGCGCCGTGTCAACGCCGCATGTCGTTGCAGCAGATCGGGGATTGCGATGCCGATGCGCAGGTCCGACTCAGTGCGGTCCTTGCGCGCCGCTTCGACGATACTGCGGGCCCATTGGGTGGCAGCCCGCATTTCGGCGTCGATCGTTGGATAGACGACTGCATCGACCGACGCCTGCGGCGGACGGTGCGATGCATGGTGGCGCACATCACAGCCGGCGGATCGATAGGCATCCCACAGGTCGATAATGGCAGAGGGGGTCTGCTCGAAGCCATAGGTCAGGATCCGTGTTGGCAACCAATGGTCGCTCGTGCGCAGCGATCGCGTAAGCGCCGCAGGCAGTTCGGCGGTGGTGATCGCGCATCGTTCGTCGAGCGCGGCTCGAAAGCGCGCCGACCACGACACGAACACGCGATGGGACTCGTTGCGGGTCGAGGTCTCGATCGATGCCCACAGTCGCCATCGATGTGCCATTTCCCAGGCTGCTGCCACATCGTCGATCAGTACCTCCGGATAGTCTCCCGCGTCCGCGGGTGCGCACCGCCGCCACAGCAACTGCTCGGTAGCAGCCGCCAGCAGCCGAGGCGCGTGCGCGGTCGGCGCGGTCGCCCGTAGGTAAGCCGACTCGAGGTGATCGTCCAAGGTGACGACGTGCGCGGCCCGCCACGCAATGCGGCCGCTTGCGACCTGATGTTGATCGAATGCGTTCGCGCACGCTTGTTGAAGGCGTTGGCTGGGAACCACCACGGTACCGTGCGTCAGCGATGCGAGCAGTGTCTCGTCGAGGGGAACGAGACTTCTAATGGTCATGATCATGGCGTGCAGACGGGTTCGAGCGCGATTGTAGGCGATGCACCTGATTCGAGGGGCGCAGTTGCGACAAACGCTGATAGAATGCCGCCTTCAACGCTCACTCTCTTCCTATGTCACGTTCAAAGCAGCTCGCGCAGCCGGCTGGTCGCGTCGGGTTCGTCAGTCTCGGATGCCCCAAGGCGCTGGTCGATTCAGAGCGCATCCTCACGCAGCTGCGGATCGAAGGGTACGAAACGGTGTCGACGTTCGATGCCGCTGACGTTGTTGTGGTCAACACCTGCGGGTTCATTGACAGCGCCATCGAAGAGTCCCTCGACGCCATCGGCGAGGCGATGAACGAGAATGGCCGGGTGGTGGTGACGGGGTGCCTTGGCGCCCGGGCGGACTTCATTCGTGAGCGCTTTCCCGACGTGCTGGCCATCACTGGACCGGCTGCGTATGAAGAAGTGGTATCCGCGGTGCACGCGGTCGTCGAGCCACCGCGCCCGGATCCTCGCTTCGATCTGGTGCCACAGCCGGCGATCAAGTTGACGCCGCGTTACTACGCCTATTTGAAAATCTCGGAAGGGTGCAATCACAGCTGCAGCTTCTGCATCATTCCGTCGATGCGGGGCAAACTCGTATCGCGGCGCATATCCGACGTGTTGACCGAAGCCGAAGGGCTCGTGGCCTCTGGCGTACAGGAGTTGCTCGTGATTTCCCAGGACACGAGCGCCTACGGGCTCGATCTGAAATACCGCACCGACTTCTGGCAGGGTAGACCGCTGAAGAACGACTTGTTCAGCCTCGCAAGCACGCTGGGGGAGATTGCGCCGTGGGTACGACTCCATTACGTGTATCCCTATCCCCATGTCGATCGGCTGATTCCGCTCATGGCGGAAGGCAAGGTGCTGCCCTATCTCGACGTTCCGCTGCAGCATGGGGTGCCCAGAATCCTCAAACTGATGCGACGGCCCGCAGCCGCGGAACGCACCCTTGAACGCATCGCTGCGTGGCGGGAACAGTGTCCTGATCTCACCATCCGTTCCACGTTCATCGTCGGGTTCCCGGGCGAGACCGACGCCGATTTCGAATTGCTCCTCGAGTTTCTGACCGAGGCGCAACTCGATCGCGTCGGCTGCTTCAAGTACTCGGACGTCGATGGCGCGTCAGCTAACGACTTGCCAGGCGCCGTTCCCGAGCATGTCAAGGAAGAGCGCGAGCGACGGTTCATGGCGCACCAGGCTGACATCAGTGCGGCGCGGCTTGCCCGCCGTGTTGGGCGAACGATCGATGTGTTGATCGATCGGGTGGAGTCGGACTGCTTCATTGGTCGCTCGATGGCTGATGCACCCGAGATCGACGGCTTGGTGGAGATCGCAAGGGACAGTGATCTGGATGTACGGGCCGGCCAATTCGTCTCCGTCGCAATCGATGAATCGAGCGAACACGATCTGTTCGGTCGGCTCGCGATGGCATGAGCAGCCGTGCAAAGTGTTATTCTGTGCGCCACTGACAAGGAGCAGGTGCGATGTGGTACTTGATCGAGGATTTCTTCGAACAGAGCTGGCTGATGAAACTGTTTCTGGCCTGGGGCTGGGCGTCGATCTGGATCATGGTGTTCAGTCTCCTGCCGATCTGATCCGAATCCCATGTGGCTGACTTCGCTCAGCGACGAGCAGCGTCGCGTCTTGCTCGATCTCGCACACAACGTTGTCGTGTCGGACGGCATCGTCGATCCGAACGAAGAGTTCATGCTGGACTCGTTCAAGCGGGAGATGGAACTCGGCACCAAGGTCGAGCCTGCATACCTCGAACTCGATGGCATCGATGCAATCTTCGATACGCGGCGTGCTCGTACCGTTGCGCTGCTGAACCTGCTGCACTTGTCCTATGTGGACGGCGCGTTCGAGATCGAAGAGGAGTGTCTGTTGAAGGAGGTCAGTCGGGCGTTCGGCGTGTCCGATGAGGACTTTCTGCTGCTCGACAACTGGGTCCGTCGTCTGGTCGCCCTCGAGCAGGAGGCGCGTGGTTTGATGTAGGTCCGTCAGTCGTCGCGCTCTTGCGCCAGGGACGCATCGTTCGCCAGTGCCTTCTCCAAGCGCACGAGTTTCTCTCTCACCGCGTTGCGATCGAGTTGCGTCCGGGCACCGGTGCGAAACTGGATACCGCAACGCACGCTGCCGTCGGCGAGGCTTCGACAGTTGTGAATCACACCGACCAGCCCGTCGATATGTACGTTTTCGAATTCGAGGGCGATCTCGACCGGTTCCGTGGCGGGGAGTGCGCGCGCCATGCGCAGCGACATGCCATGACGATTGAAGTCGAGCACTTCGGCGATCACGCGGCGAAACCGGAATCCCTGGCCGATGGTCGCCGACAGGCCATGAGAGGCCCGACGAGGATGCACTCGGCGGTCGGATGGGTTCACCATGCCGCCATGCTACGGCCGCGATCTCGCCGACACCGTGAACGTCTGCTCAGATCAATCTTCCATTAACAACCTTTTGGCACCGTTGATCTGGGCGGCGAGAAACGTCGATCCCCCGCGGTCAGGATGTAGGCGTTGTATGAGTCGACGGTGGGCGCCGACGATCTCCTCCTTCGAGGCGCCATCGGCGAGGCCGAGGATCTCCAGCGCCTCGCTGCGACTCATGGCGCCGCTGCTGCCCCCCGTCGCGCCAGCGGAATCCTGTTGGTGCGCGCGCCATTTGGGGTGGTTGCGATCCAGGTAGCTTTCGAGCAGGCGCTGCGAGTCGAAGTCAGCGGTGGAAGCCATCAGTGCCACCAGCTGGTTCGCGGTGAGTTCCGACAGCAACCGACCCTGGTAGGGTCCTGACTTGATCTCACCATCCATATGGCCGGTCGTGTGATTGAGCGTCATCCGCAGCATCGCGGTTTCGGTGGAGCTCTCGTTGGGACCGCCGGCCGCGGGCCGGCTGCGGTAGCGCTGCTGCCAGCCGGGAAACAACCAATTCAGAATGGGCAGCACCTTGAGGAGCGATGGCAGCCGGCGCAGAAACGGCAACGTTGCGGCCGCTGCTGCGACCACCCAATTGAGCCGGCCGGTAGCCGCAAGCCCAATCATCACCAGCACAACCGTCAGTGCCAGCGCGGTCCAGGCAGTTTGGCGGGGTGTCAGACCCGAGCGGATCCACAGCGAGCGCAGCAGCAGGAAGGCGCCAAAGCCGGCGATGATGGCGGCGAGAATCTGAATCATCAGCGCTTGATCTGCTCCAGGAGG
>JBGSQB010000184.1:0-11154 GCA_041738285.1 Pseudomonadales bacterium
GCTTGCTGGCGAGACGCAGCACCGCGCTCACCAACGACCCAACTCAGCGGTCGGCGGTCGTGCGCCACCGCATCCTGCAACAGGGTAAGACCCTGCAGCAGCGCTTCGGGGCGCGGGGGACAACCAGGGACGTAGACGTCCACCGGCAGGAACTTATCGACGCCTTGTACGACCGAGTACACGTCGTACATGCCGCCGGAGTTGGCGCACGAGCCCATTGAGATGACCCATTTGGGCTCGAGCATCTGCTCGTAGAGATGCTGCAGCACGGGTGCCATCTTGCGGAACACCGTACCGGACACGACGATGAGATCCGCCTGACGGGGTGTGGCACGGATGACCTCGGCGCCGAAACGGGCAATGTCATGGCGCGGCGTGAATGCGGTCGCCATTTCCACGTAGCAGCAGGACAAACCGAAATTGAACGGCCAGATGGAGTTGGCCCGACCCCAGGCGACCAGGTCTTCGAGCTTCGCCAGAATGACACTGTGACCAAGCGCTTCGTCGTGCGCGGCGGCAGCAGCGGTCGCCGGTTGGTCCGGGGTCACCTTGACGAGATTCCACTTCATGGCACGCCCCGCTGCAGCTTGGCGTATTCGTCGCTCTGCCCGTGGCGGTGCTTGTGCCCCCAATCGAGCGCGCCGGATTGCAGCTCGTAGACCAATGCCACGAGCAGCACCCCGATGAAGACGGCCGCGCCAGCATAGCCACGCCAGCCCAGATCCGAAAAGGCGATGGCCCATCCAAAAATGAAGATCGTCTCCAGATCGAAGATCACGAAGAGCATTGCAATCAGGTAGAACTCGATGGACAGGCGCAGGTTCTCTGCCGCACCCACCGGTACGACCCCCGACTCGAAGGGCATGTCGGTCGCTTCGGTGTGCCGCGTGCGACTACCGAGTACCCAGGAGAGTCCCAGGGTCACCGCGAGAAGCGCCACCACCGATAAGGAGTAGACAAGGAACGGCCACAACGCAGATACGTCGTCGGTTGCGATCTGGACTGGCAGTGCGTCCATATCCCGTCCCCCACGCCACCTTAGCTCTGCTCACGGTGCTCGGCAAGACGCAAGCGGCGCGCAACCCGAGAGATTCGTCAGACGGCCACGGCGTCAGCCCAGGGCGTGATCCAGGGTGTGCGGTACGATCGTGCGAATCTCATGGCCATGCAGCTTGTGGGCCCGTATGTCCGCGAAGGTCGTCTCGATGACCTCACGGCCGCCCTCGCCAGCGTGATAGATGTTCGACAGCAGGTAGAGCGTTCGCGTGGCTGCGCCAGTGAACACGAATACGGTATCTATGAACTGATTATCCTTGAACGTCGGTGGCCGGTCGCCGTCGAACACCAGTTCGCAGTTGCGAAACGTGCAGTTGTGGAAGAATTTTCCGTGCAACTCGATGCGTTCGTCCGTGAATGTCTCGTTGTCGTGGTTCATCGGTCGACCTCCGCATAGCATTGCCAACGATTATTCGGCCGATCGTCACCCAACGCAAACCGAGCCGCCGGCCGGCAGGTCAGCGGGACGATATGTCCTTGAGGCGGCGCCGATACGTATCCGAGCGCACGGTTTCATGCTGCTGGATCCTGCTCAAGGTGTAGGTCGCCAAGTCGACTTCATCGAGCCGGCTCAGCGACAGTTCGCCGACGTGCCGGTAGCCGCCGTTGTCCATCGCCGCACGCACGTGCACGAGCGCGCCGTTCTCGTCGCCGACACTGCCGGAACCGAAGTATCCGTAACCCTCGACCATGTTGCGCCCTGCCGTTGCCTGAAACCCCGCGCGCCACAGGAACTTGGTACTGGCGGATGCAAGCACAGCGGAGCTGACAGTGAGCAAGAAACTCTCTTGTTGGCGAATCCACGGCCGCACCACCGAGTTCGTGATGATGTAACGCAGCGCCTGCGAGCGATTCACCGCGCCGCCATGCAACACGCGACCGTCCATGAGCATGATGGTGCCGGCCCTCGCCTCGAGGTTGATTGCAGGAGGCAGCGGGCCAAACGTTCCGTCATCCTTCTGCAACCGGTGCAAACCGGGAATGATCAACGTGCCGCCGTTGACCTCGTTCACATCCTGCAGGATGTAGACCGTATTCACGAGCACAGGTGCGCCCGCGAAACAGTAGGGCGCAATCAGAGACTGATCCTGGTGCAGACCCTGAGGGTGGCAGCCAGGAAACGAAATGTTGGAAATGAAGCTCAGATGATTCCATCCCTCACCCAGGGATTCGTCGAGTAGCGTTTCGATCAGCAGGCCTGCCTGCACTGCATCGGTGTCATGGGTCATGCACGCGACGAAGTCCCGCCCTTTGTTCACCAACGCCCATAGGTGCTGTTGCGCCGGGCTCAGATGCGCAATGCCCAGCTCCCGCTCCGCGGCCGCCTGATCGGCGACCCGCGCATGCAAGCGAGCGCATTGCGCCGCGGAAACGCCATCTTCGATCAGGCAATAACCCCATGTGTAGAAGTCACGCCGTAGCTGCGCCATGTCTTTGGTCTCGATCGGCAGCGCAGCTTCGCGCCAGTGCGGGTGTTTACGCGCCACCGTTGTGTCGTAGTAGCGACCCTCACCCCAGCTGAGTTCATCCTTAGGACCCGGCACGCGCAACCACGGGTTGTTGCGGATCATCGAACGATAGGGCTCGCCGGAACTGTGGAACGCCTTGAATGGGGTCATCGCGTCGGCCGACGCCACCGCAATCGAATCTGCGGTGAACTCTGCTGGAATGTCCATTGGCTGCCTCTAGGAGTCTGCCTTTCTGATTTCGATCAGCACTTGACCGTTGGCGACTTGCTCTCCGGCCACGACCTTGATCGCTTCGACTACACCGTCGATCGGTGCGGTAATGCGATGTTCCATCTTCATCGCCTCGAGGATCACGAGCAGTTGACCCTTGGCTACCGCATCGCCGGCAGCGACGAAGGTCTCCACGACCTTGCCCGGCATCGGTGCGATCATGCCCCCCTGGAACTCTTTCGCGCCGGGCGGAACGAAGCGTGGCAATTCAACGACGCTTATCGCGCCATCGACACCGGTCACACACCAGTGGTCAGCGGCGCTATCGACCCACGCCGAAACGCGTTTGCCATCGACATCGATTTCGACCCGGCCAACGCCTGCTACATGTGGCCGCACCGCATATTGGGCATCCTCAATTCGAACTTCGAAGATGCCGCTGAACGTACGCTGGTAGGAGACGCTGATCTCTTCGTCGCGATGCATGAATCGCACCCGCTGCGGCGGCATGACGGAGTTGCGCCAGCCCGACGGCAGCGTCTTCAAGACCAAAGCTGCGCCGCGCCGCAGCGCTTGCGACTCCACCACGATCGCGATCAGCGCCTCGTGCAACGCAGTCGAGCTGATCATTCTGCGGCGCGGTGGATTCACCCGCTCGATGAAATCCGTCGTGGTATCGCCACTGACGAACTGTGGCGTCCGCAGCGTTGCAACGAGGAAGTCTCGATTGGTGGTCAGTCCATGAATGCGCGTTGTCTCGAGCACACGCGCCAATCGCGCAGCTGCCTCACGACGCGTCGGCGCGTGCACGATCACCTTGGCCAGCATCGGGTCGAACTCGACACTGACGTCACTACCCGACTCGACGCCAGAATCGAACCGCGCGGGTGCCGCGGTCGATGGCGCCCACACGGCCACGCGTCCCGGCGCGGGCAGAAATTCGTTACCTGGATCCTCGGCGTAGAGCCTGGCTTCAATGGCATGGCCGGTGATCGATAGATCTGCTTGCGTGTAACCTAGCGGCTCCCCTTCGGCGACGCGCAGCTGTTCACGCACCAGATCGAGTCCAGTGATCGCTTCCGTCACCGGATGTTCGACCTGCAGTCGTGTGTTCACTTCGAGAAACCAGAAGTCACTGCCGTCGACCAGGAATTCGACAGTGCCGGCCGAGGCGTAGCCGATCGCGCGGCCCGCGGCGACCGCGGCATCGCCCATGCGCGCCCTCAGCTCCGCGGTCATGACGGGGGACGGTGCTTCTTCGATGATCTTCTGATGGCGCCGCTGGATGGAGCATTCGCGCTCGAAGCAGTGCACGAGATTGCCGTGCCGATCGCCGAGAATCTGTACTTCGATGTGGCGTGACACCGCAAGGTAGCGCTCGATGAACACGGTATCGTCTCCGAAAGACGATTCCGCCTCGCGTCTGGCACCGGCAATCGCATTGTCGAGATCGCGCGCATGGCTGACGATACGCATGCCACGCCCACCGCCACCGGCGGACGCCTTGATCAGCACCGGGTAGCCAATCCGATCGGCTGCCGCAGCGGCGTTGTCACCAGGCTTCAACTCCTGCGCCGGCAAGGTCGGCACCTTTGCTTTCTGCATCAGTCGCTTGGCCGACAACTTGTCGCCCATCGCAGCGATCGCATCCGGCGAAGGTCCGACCCAGGTGATACCAGCCTCGATGACGGCGTTTGCAAAGCGCGCGTTCTCGGACAGAAATCCGTAGCCGGGATGCACCGCGTCAGCGCCTGTGCGACGACAGGCAGCCAGCACTTTCTCGATGTCCAGGTAGGTATCTTTCGATGAACGACCGTTCAGTGCGATCGCCGTATCCGCCTCGAGGACGAACGGCGCCCGCGCATCGCCGTCAGCGTAGATCGCAACCGTAGCCATCCCCATGTCGCGTGCCGTGCGCATGATGCGACGCGCAATCTCGCCACGGTTGGCTACCAAGAGCCGCGTAATCGGCTTGATGCTCACATCCGCCATGTGCCGAACTCCTTGGTGCCAGCAACCGGCGCGTTGTGACATGCCGACAGCGCGATGCCGATGACGTCGCGGGTCTGACGCGGATCGATCATGCCGTCATCCGACACGCGCGACGTGGCATACAGACCCTTGGACCGCTCCTCGGCCCAGTGTTCTGCGACCGCCGCGCGTTTGGCATCGGCCTCTTCATCGAACGCAATGCCTCGGCGCATTGCGGCGGCGCGCTGCACGATCGACATGACCCCGGCCATCTGCTTCGGGCCCATCACCGCGATCTTCGCGGTTGGCCAGATGAAGACGAAGCGCGGGCCAAACGCCCTACCGCTCATGCCGTAGTTGCCCGCACCGTAGGACGCACCAACGATCACCGTGACATGAGGCACCGTCGAGTTGCTCACCGCGTTGATCATCTTCGATCCATTCTTTGTGATACCACGCTGTTCGAAGTCGGTACCGACGATGTAGCCCGTGATGTTGTGCAGGAATACCAGCGGCACGTCGATCTGATTGCACAACTGAATGAACTGAGCCGCTTTCTCCGACGACTCCGAGAACAGCGCCCCGTTGTTGCCGAGGATGCCGACGGGGAAGCCGTGCACCGACGCCCAGCCGCAGACCAGCGTCGGTCCGTACAGCGGTTTGAATTCCTCGAAGCGCGAACCGTCGACCACACGCGCGATCACCTCGCGCATGTCGAATGGTGCCTTCAAGTCCTTCGCCACGATGCCGAGCAGATCTTCGGGGTCATGAACCGGATCATCCGCCGGCAGCGACGGACCCGGCCCTTGCTTGCGCCAGTTCAGATGCGACACCACCTCGCGGCACAGCCGGATGCCATCCATCTCGTCTTCTGCGAGGTAGTCGCCAAGTCCAGAGACCGTGCAGTGCATGTCAGCGCCGCCAAGACTCTCTTCGTCGGCATCTTCACCGGTCGCCATCTTCACCAGCGGCGGACCGCCCAGGAACACCTTGGATTGCTTGCGAATGAAGATGTTGTAGTCGCTCATGCCGGGCTGATAAGCGCCGCCCGCGGTTGATGCGCCGAACACGACCGAGATGGTCGGTATCCGCATCTTGGACAGTTCGGTGATCTCGTAGAAGAGGCGTCCCGACTCGGCGAAGTGATCCCCTTCGCGTTGAATCGCAGCTTCCGGGTCTTCACCGCTTTCACCGCGCAAGTCGGCGCCCGCGGACTCGACGAACTGCACGTACGGCATGCGATTGAGGCGGGCGATTTCGAGCCCCCGCATCAGCTTCTTGGAGTTGAACTGGTTGAACGCGCCCGCACGCACGGATGGATCGTGGCCGAGAATCACGCACTCGACGCCACTGATGACCCCGACTCCGACCACGAACCCGGAGCCCACATTGAACGGAGACCGCCACGCCGCGATCGGACTAACCTCCAGAAATGGCGTATCAGGATCGAGCACCCAACTGATGCGGTCTCGGATCGTCATCTTGCCGCGGGCGCGGAGCCGCGCGATGGATTCTTCGCCGCCGCCTTCGGCCGCTTCGGCCTGCAGCGCGTTCAGCGTGTCGAGCATTTCCATCATGTCGGCGCGATTGCGGAGAAATGCATCGCTCTTCACATCGAGATTGGAGTTCAGGAGTGCCATAGTCCCTCGCCGTTCGATCCCGCTTGATTGGATACCGATAACCGCGAACGGTGCAACCCGTAGCGGCCGCAAGCGCTATCGGCCCTTCACCGTCCCGGCCGGCATGCCCGCACCGGCAAGTGCCTCGCTCATGAGCCGTCGATGGGATTCGAGCTTGTGGGGAAAACTGCGCTCGAACACATCGATCGTGTAGCGCGGGTGGCGTTCCAGCACATGCGCCACGTTGCGGCCAGCGTCATCCCCGCGCCCGGCGAGCTGCAGGCAGGCGGCCGCGACGGCGAATATGTGAAAATGCGCGTTGGGTTCGTGGGTTGCGCGCACCGCCCACGTGGCGGCGGCATCCGCATCACCCTCCACCGCAAGACAGATCGCGCGACTCGACTTCATCGCAAACAGAAGCGGATCGAACGGACTGAGCCGCCGCGAGACGTCGAGATCGGCAATGGCTGCACCGGCGACACCCGAATGCGCCCCGATGAATCCCTTGGCGTAGTGACCCTGGGCGAAGTTCGGATTGGCATCGAGCGCGCGGTCGATCGCGCTCAACGCCTGGTCGTGCTCCTTCGCCAGAAAGAGGCCGCGACCGAGCGCCCAGTGACCCATCGCGTCGCGGCCATCGAAGCTGAGACTGCGGCTCGCCAATTCGAGCGCCTGACGTATGTCGACGTCGATGTCACTAGATGCGTTGAGGAACGCTCGCGAAAAGTGATTGAACGACAGCCCAGCGTAGGCGCGCGCGAACTGTCCATCGAGCGTCAATGCGCGCTGCAACAGTTCGTAGGCGATCTGATTGTCGCCGGCATTGAATCTGAACCCGTGCCACATCGCCCGGTGATAGCACTCCCACGCATTCATGTTCTCTGTGGGAAGATGCCGTGCACGCTCCATTTCCGCCTGGTCGATTTGCGGCTCGATGGCGGCGACGATGGCGTTGACGATCGAGTCCTGCACTGCGAACAGATCGTCGAGCGGGCGGTCGATCCGGTCGGACCAGATCTCCGCGCCGCTCTGCGCGTCGATCAGATCCACTGTCACACGCAATCGTGCATCCGTTCGCTGTGTGGTGCCATGGATCAGATATCGCACTCCCAGTCCGTGGCCGATCGCTGCGGGATCGTGCGTACGCAGCGAAAAGCGCATGGCTGACGCCCGCGCGATCACGAACAAGCCTTGCAGCTGAGCGAGCCGGGAGTTCAGATCGACGGACAGGCCTTCGGCCAGTACATCGCCGCTCGGATGATCGGAAACGTTGTCGAATGCGAGCACCGCGACCGACGGCTTTTCCGGCAGCGTCAGCACGAACTCCGAGCGCACGGGTGTGAGCGGTTGCACCGCCTCGATGCGGATCTGTGGAGAGCTGATCCGTCGCCATGCAGCGATCAGTTCCGAGTCTTCGACACCTGCCTGCCGTAGCCGCTCGCGCATATGCTCCAGAACGGACTGCGCCACCTTGCGGCCCTGTGTCGCCTGAGTGAGCTCCAGCAACTGGCAGTTGGCGTCGATGCGCAGTGGATCGAGCGCCACGCGCTTCCTGGCCAGCGCCAAAGCGGTCTCCGGGTCGGCGTCGAGCCGACCGATCAGCACGCTGAGCAGTTGGTGGTGGAGACGATTGACGACATCCTGCTGGGACTGCAGCCACAACTCGAATTCCGCAGTCGCGCCAACGCCAAGGTCCATCAGCGCGCCCGGGACCACGGTCGACTCGACATCGAGCAATGCCGCGACAGTGGTGTCCGGGTCGCGCAGCAACGCATCGAGGCGAGCGACATCGACGTCGACTGCTGCCACGTCCAGGGACACCGCATTCGAGGTCGCGACAATCACCGAATCACCCTCGGCGCCGAGCACCTGACGCAGTTTCGTCAGACTCCAGCGCAATGCGGCCCGCGGGTCCGCGGTATCGGACCAGATCCAGTCACACAGCGCTGTGCGTGTGTGTGCCCGCGGCTCCAATGCCAGCACCGCCAGCAGCGCACGCGTCTTGCGCGACTTGGGCAACGCGCGCTCCTCACCATCCACGGTGACCCGGATGGGCTGCAGCAATCGAACCTCAACGCGCTTCATTCAACTGCTCACTACAACGAAATTGACAACGCCGCCCGCACATGCTGACGCCATTGCCGGATCGGGTGATCCGTGCAACTCAACATACGCAACGGAGTTCGAAATGCCACACATTCAGGTTCATGCCATCAAAGACGTCTTCTCGCGCGCGCAGAAGAAGGAAGTGATCCAGAAGCTGACCGACACCATGGTCGGCATTGAAGGAGAAAACATGCGCGGTGTCACCTGGGTGACCTTCCACGAAGTAGAAAGCGGCGACTGGGGCATTGGCGGTCAGATTCTGACCACCGAATCTGTAAAGAAGATCCAGTCCGGCTGATCCGACTCGAGGGGGTCTCCGCGATGCTCGCGGGGCCCCCATGTTCGGTCGCAGAAGATTCCGGCGCGGTGATCGGCTACAGTTCGCGAAATGACACACCGGGGGACCGACATGGCCAAGGCCGATCTGGACAAAGACCTTTTCAATCTCGCAATGTCGGCCCAGGCCGAACCATTGCTCGACGCTGTCAAAAAACACATCAAAGAGAACGTGGAACCCATCACCGAGGAGTTTTTCGCGCTCGACAAGCAGAAGAAGGACCGCTGGTCGTGGCATCCGCGTCAGCTCGAACTCCTGGACGGCGCCAAGAAGAAGGCCAAGGCCTCCGGTCTGTGGAACTTCTTCCTGCCGGACTCCGAGATCGGCCAGGGTCTGACCAATCTCGACTACGCCTACATCGCCGTCGAACTGGGCAAATTCTCGCTTGCGTCGGAAACGTTGAACTGCAGCGCGCCGGACACCGGCAACATGGAAGTGCTCGAGCGCGTCGGCACCGAAGCCCAGAAAGAGAAGTGGCTGAAGCCCCTGCTCGACGGCGACATCCGCTCAGCCTACGCCATGACCGAGCCGGGCCTGCCATCATCCGATGCGCGCAACATTTCCACGTCCTGCGTGCGTGACGGCGATGACTACGTCATCAACGGCGAGAAGTTCTACATTTCCGGGGCGGGCGATCCGCGCTGCAAAATCCTGATCACCATGGTCAAGACCGATCCGGACGGCCCGCCGCACCGCCAGCAGTCGATGATCCTCGTGCCCAAAGACACGCCCGGGGTCGAAATCCTCGAAGGCATGGAGGTATTCGGCCACGATCATGCCCCACGCGGGCACATGCACATGCGGTTCAACGATGTGCGAGTGCCGAAGGAAAACATGCTGCTTGGCGAGGGCCGCGGGTTCGAAATTTCACAACTTCGTCTGGGACCCGGGCGCATTCACCACTGCATGCGCTCGATCGGCAAGGCCGAGATGGCGCTCGAACTCATGGTCAAGCGCGCCGCCACACGCGAGGCGTTCGGCAAGCCAATCGTCAAGCTCGGAAAGAACCTCGAAGTGATCTCACGTGCGCGCATCGAAATCACCGGCATGCGCCTCGCTGTCCTCCAGGCCGCCAAGGCCATGGACGTACTCGGCAACAAGGAAGCGCGCGTCTATGTGAGTGCCGTGAAGGCGATGGTGCCCGAGAAGGTCTGCGAGATCATCGACGCAGCCATTCAGATGCACGGTGCGACCGGCATCTCTCAATGGACACCCCTGGCAAGCCTATATACCGACATGCGCCACCTGCGGTTCGCGGACGGCCCCGATGAGGTGCATCACATGGTGGTCGGTCGTGCGGAAGTGCAAAAGTACGGCCTCTGGTAGCCGATGGCGGCGAGCGAGCGCCGCGGCCCGTTCCTGATGAGTCATCCACTCGATAATCCCGCGTGGCATGCGCTCATCGGTCCGCAGCGACAGTTCGGTCGCGTTGGCGAACTCGCAGCGCGCTACCTGCCGTCGATTTCTCCCATCGCGGCGGTGAAACAGGAGAGCGACGCCGCATTCGCGGAACTCGCCTCGCTCACTGCACCCGGCGAGATCGTCGCGGTCATCACGACGCGTGCGATGCCCGAACAGGACTGGCTGACGGTCGCCGTGGTGCACTTGAGTCAGTGGTTGCACAGCGGGACGGTTGCGACACCGTCTGAGGAACAGATAGAAACATTGCGCGAAGCCGATGGACCCGCGATGTATGCGCTCGCGCGCCTGACCGATCCCGGTCCGTTCGAGAAGGACACCTGGCGCCTCGGGGCATACCTGGGTGTGCGCTCAGGCGATGCGTTGGTGGCGATGGCCGGCGAGCGGATGCGGCTGCCCGGCTTTGCCGAAGTCAGTGCCGTCGCGACACATCCGGCACACGTCGGTCATCGCTATGCATCGCGTCTGGTTCATGCCGTGCTCGCGCGGCAGGCACACGCAGGGGAACAGTCCTTCCTGCACGTGCGCACCGGTAGCCCATCGGAAGCCGCCGCCAGCCGGGTCTATCACAACCTCGGCTATCGCGTGCGCCATCGATCGACCTTTCACATCGGTCAGCGGCGCGCACAGCAGGCCTGAACGAACCCGCTACGGCCGGAACTGCAGCGGCCGCGGCTGCAACCGCGCCGGCTGCTCGACCGTCCGGTACGCCGTCGGCACCCACTCACAAATGTAGCGCCTGGTATCGCGCGGATCGATCATCTCTTCCATCTGGAATCGATTGAGCGGGCCCACCGGACCGCGTGCGCTCTCGATGCGCGCATTCAACTCCGCGCGCAAGGCGGCGGGATCTTCCGCCTCGGCCAGTTGGCGCTTGTACGCCGCTTCGATTCCGCCTTCTGGCGGAATGCCGCCCACGTCCGCCGCCGGCCACACCACGCGAAACGCCGGGCGCGATCGCGGCGTT
>JBGSQB010000210.1:0-8537 GCA_041738285.1 Pseudomonadales bacterium
GGGCCGAACACGTCCGTCCAGCACTCAAACCGTCGATTCAAGGCCTGGCCGGATTGTCAGTCGAATCGCTAGCTGGCGCGAATCGAACGACTCTTCTCTATGTTTATCAATTAGTTATAAAGCGTTTTGGCGGAGAGAGAGGGATTCGAACCCTCGATGGGCTATTAACCCATACACACTTTCCAGGCGTGCTCCTTCAGCCACTCGGACATCTCTCCGAAGGATGGGTGGCAACCCACACCAGCCACACCTCGGCGCCCGAGTCCGCTGCTGCCGCTGCTCCCTTCCGGGCCTGACGGGGTTCACAACATGTCGCCGCGAGGGGACCGGCGTGGGTCGCCATCGAGGGCGCGTATGCTACCCCAGCCCTTCGGCCTTTAGAAGGCGATGCGATTCGCTGGAACGGCGTTCCTGAACCATACTTCAGTGGTCAAGAACCCCTTGGTCGACCGCGTGGTCATTGAAGTCTGGATCGTACTTGGGCTGGCGCAGCTTGCGCTGTTGTCGCTGATCGCAACCGGCGTGTTCGCCTGGCGGTGGCGCGCGTCCGCGCGCCGCTGTCAAACCCTCATCACAGAGTCCGAAGACGCGCGGACGGCCCTCGAAGCAGGCGCAAAGCTCCTGGCGAGCCATAAGCCGGCCCGGAGCTGGGCTGATGAACTCGACGACCGCATCGAGGCACTGGCCGATGCTGCCTCGCAGGCCGATCGAGTGCGCCTCATGGTCCTGCGCCACGAACGAGACGGCGACCCGATCGAAGTGACGGATTCCGGCGGCGCCGCCGAAATCGACGCACTGCGCGAGGAACTCGAGCAACTGCGCAATCAACCACCATCTTCGGGCGCGGCCTTGCCGGCGGAGCGCGAGAACGAACTCAAGGCGCTGGTGCAGCAGTTCACCCACGACAGTCGCGAAATGCTTGGCTGTATCCAGAACCTCGAATCCGAGAACAACGCCCTGCGCAACCAGCTCGCCGAAGCAACACGCAGCGCAGCGTAGACGGCGCGGGCAAGCCTGACCCCAGAACAAGTACACTGCATCGGTGCGTCGTGATCACCGCCCCTACCTGGTCAAAGGCCTGCACCGCCGACTCGAGCTGGCGTACACCAACTATTTCCTCCGGCCGCAATTCGATAGCCTTGGCGAACACCCGGTATTCATGCAGCCGTGGCACATCCGGGTGCACGGCGCGCGGATTCAACTCGGCAATCAGGTGCACATCGTCGCCGCACGCGATCGTCATGTGCGGCTTTGCGTCTGGCAGTTCGATTCACACCACGGTGCAATCACCGTTGGCGACTTTGCACTGATCTGTCCCGGCGTGCGCGTCGACTCCGCAAGCTCGATCCAGATCGGCGCCAACTGCATGATCGCGAGCGGCGCGTATTTGAGCGATGCCGACTGGCATGACCTGTACGATCGCACGCGACCCATCGGCACGACCGCACCGATCGTGCTCGAAGACAACGTGTGGATCGGGGATGGCGCCGTCATCTGCAAAGGTGTGACCATCGGCCACAACAGTATTGTGGGCGCGGGCTCCGTGGTTGCTGGCGACGTGCCCTCGAACGTCGTCGTCGCCGGTAACCCGGCCAGGATCTTGAAGCAGCTCGACCCGTTCGGTCCGCATCGACGACGGCAGGACCTACTGGCCGACCACGCCGAATTGACGACGCAGCTGGACCGCGTCGAGCGATACCTGCTCAAGGAGAACTCTCTGTTCGGGTGGCTGCGATCGATCGTCAACCCGCGACCTGGGGACTGACCCTACTGACGCAGCATGCGAATGTTGGGCGCGACGCTCTCGTCCGTAGATCGAAACGGGTTGATGTCGATTCCGCCCCGGCGTTGAAAGCGCCCGTATACGGTCAAGTGATCGGGTGCGCTGCAGCGCATGACGTCCATGAAGATCGACTCGATCGTGCTCTCGTGGAAAGCCGCGTGGTTGCGAAACGACACGAGATAGCGCAGCAAAGAGCCTGCGACGATTGGGCGCCCCACGTACTGCACCATGACGCTCGCCCAATCGGGTTGTCCTGTGACAGGACAGAGACTGCGAAACAGATTGGTGTGAAACGTCTCGCGGGCAGTGACTTCATCTTCCGCGCATACGAGCAGATCGGGGTCGCGGTGGTACGCATCCACCGCGATATCGAGTTCGTCCAGACACCATCCAGGTAAAGTGCCCATTCGATCACCGACCTGGTCGAGGTCGAGGATTGCAACGATTACCGGCGCGCGAAACGCAAGGCCCAGGTCGGAATCGAGCGTCCGAATCAGCTCCGAGCGACTGGCAAAAGTGGTCTGCGCGAACGAGTTCAGGTAGAGCTTCAGCGACTTGCTCTCGACGATGTGAGAGGACGTGCATGGCGCCTGAATCTTGAGCATGGCCACTTCCGGCCGACCACGGCCATTCAGCCAGGAGAACTCGTAACAGTTCCAGGCATCCTCGCCGCGAAACGGCAGCGCGGCGATGATTCCCGACTGGTGCCGGCTGTCCGCGCGCGCAATCGAGCGCAACAGCGATGGCGTGTAGGTCGCAATGAACCGGGAGTCCTTGCCGAGCGGTAAGTCGTCGGATACAGCAGACATGACGCGTTACTTCAGCGTTGTGCTCGGGCAGTACACCGGGAAAGATCCGGTGCTGTCAAACCGGGCCGATGAACGGACGGTTTTCCAGTATCGGGGGTTCAGATCGGGTCGGCCCGTATCGACGAAGGGTGGCGGCGAACGTCAATCGTCGCGACCCACGCGATAGATGACGTCCATGGCCGGCGACTGCGCCGCCGTTGCTTCGAGGCTCAGTCGGTTGTTCAACACCAGGCGCACCAGCAGAGCGCTCATGCGGCTGAATGTCTGATACGAGTACCGCACATAAACTCGATCGCTGACGCGCTTACCGGCAATCAACGCCAACTCCTCGGAACTACCCCCTGTTGCGGTGAGTTCCTCGAGGCCGAGGGTGCCGCGAATTTCATCGACAATCGGCGCCGCGCCTTTCAAACCCAGTGCGATTGCCGCGCCGGTCAAATCGCCGCTTTCCTGTTGCGAAGCTGCGCTCAGCGGGCGGCCGAGCACGAGGTACGACAGCGTGTCTGCCTCCGGCATGGAGGGATTCGCGAACAGGGTGCTCTCGATGGCACCGGCCCGGCCCTGGATGTCTACGCCTACCTTGACCGTACGGGCAGGTTCCTCGATCGTCCGTACCGCGCGCGCCGTCACCAGCGGATCCTCCGGCGGGCCCGCAAAAATGAGGCGACCGGACTCGAGCGTCAGCATCTGGCCGAATGCACCGAACGATCCATCCATCAGACTCACGGTGCCGTCGAGGCGCACGCCGCCATCACGCGCCTGACGCAGTCGCAGGCGGCCGGCCAGCCGGGTACTCAACCCAAAACCCTTGAAACGCACGTCGTCACCCAGCGTCAAGTCCAGATCCACAGCGAGGCGCGTGACTTGTTCTCGTTCGGTGGTGCGATCGACAACGACAACATCACGGCTGCGCTGCACCGTCGACTCCGGTAGCGTCGCCACCTCGATTCTCGCCCGCGGCACATCCACCTTGCCGCGCAGGTCGAACTCGGCGTTCCTCCAGGTCAGCTGCACGTCCGCGTTGACGCGCACCGATCCTTCTGGGATGCCCACGTCCACTTTGGCGGCATCGATGTCGAGCGTCAGCCTGCGGGCGTCGAGAAATGGATCGATGATTACGCCGTCGAGGTCCACCCGACCGCGCGCCGTCACGCCCGACCCACGCACTTCGATGCGTTGCGGCTGGGGCATGGTGATGTCGATGTCGAGTCCCTCGATCTCGATGTGCGGGTCGAGCCAGACGAAGCGACCTTGATCGAATTCTATCTTGCCGTCGAGCCGCGGCGACGCGCGCGTACCGGCGAATTCGAATCTCCCGCGCACACTCCCCGAAACGTCGCCTACCCGTCGTGAGAACTGACTGAGCGCGCCCAGGTTTGCGGCGCTCACTGCAATGTGGCCTTGAATGGGTGCTTCATCCTCGTATCCCTGCATCACGAACTGCGCAGTGATCACACCATCAGTCTCTCCACCCATCGACGCGTTTATCTCGAGGCCAGCCGTCGTGACGCCGACGCGGGCCGTGATGTCGGGGACCGCCACGGGATCGTCGTCCACCGAACCCAGCTCCACCAGCGCAAGCCGCGATGTGGTCAACTCCGCTTCACCGCGCCAGTCGCTGTCCCCTGTGCGGCCGAAATTCCAACGACCAGAGATGACACCCTCTGTTCCTGGCAATTGCGGCGCTAACGCAGTGAGGACGCTGACCGGCAGGTCCACCAGAGATCCCGATAGATGGCTCGTATCGGCGAACCGCGCGTCGTCGACACATAGGCGCCCTGCCCCAATGCCTCGACTCCAGCAATGTGCGCTGATCGTCAGGGCGCCGGCTCGCCAACGAATTTGAGCAACGGCTTCGTTGGTGAGTACTTCTCCCGCCCCAGCGACGCGGCTACCCTGCGCAAGATCGAGCCCCAGTTGGGCGTCACGCCAGAAGCCCGCCCAGCGCAGCACAGTCTCATCCTCACCAAGACGCAGGCGTGCATCGACTTCGAAGCGCTCGACGCGGCCGCTGCCACGGATCGAAACATCGGTGAGAGTCTGATCGACAACTCGCGCACTGTCCGCTGTCAGCGTTGCCGACTGTATCCGACCGCCAACAATGGCGGCTCGCATCTGCAGACCACGTGCATCGACCCCGGCGGCGGCGATCGACGCAGCATCCAATTCGAACGCCACGTTCGGTGCGTCCGTCGTGCCACCGGCCGAGAGATGTCCGCGGGCGTCACCCACGACCCCGGGATAGAAGTGTTCGATGTGTGGCAAATCGAACACACCGTCGAAAGATAGGACATCGTCGGACCAGCTGCCGTCACCGCTGATCGTGTTGTCGCCCGCCACTGCAGCCAGTTTTTTCAGTTGCCATGCATCGAGATGGCGGCTGAGTCTGCCGCTCAGTGTGATCGGTTGCTCATTGACCGCACCCGAGAGGCTCCGCACGTCGACTTCGAGGTGCTCGGCCGATATCGCAACCGTAGCGTCCCCCGAAAGATGACCGCTGACGAAGTCGGCAAAGTAGCCCGGGTCCAGTCGATCGACATGTGCGATCAGATTGAGGGACAGCGGATCGAACACCGCGCTTCCTGATCCGCGCAGCGAACCCGAGGGCGTCTGAATCGAGTAGTCGATGGCGCGGAGCGCCGCCGAATCACCGTCAACATCCAGTCGTACCTGCGCAGTCGGTAGATCAGGTACTTCCACCGTTGCCGTGCCCACGACGTTGTAAGCATCCACACCGCCGCTCGCAATCAACCGCACATCGCTCGCCACGCGCTCGCCCCACCCAATGCTGCTTGCATCGAACTCTGCATCGAACGTCAGCGGTGCAGTGAGGACTGAACGCACTTCGCCCGTCAGTCGGTCGATGTCAACGCCCTGGTACTGCGTCTGCTGCGTTGCGATCTCGGCATCGACCTCGACACTGTCACGACCCAAGATCGAGATGCGCGCCGTGATGTCAGCCGCCAGGGGCGACTTCAGCTCGACCGCTACACGCAACATCTCGAGATCTCCGCTGAGTACCAGGTCGCCGTGCAATTCGAGATCCGGGGCGCGAAAGCCAAACGCACCCGTCGCTGCCATGGAAGAAAACGGCGCGACTTCAACCCTGCCCTGAGCGCGCAATGCCGGCGCTGCCAGCTCCACATTGGTTACGCGCCACGCGTCATTGCCGAAGTAGGCGCCGAAGCGAATCGATGGGTGGTAGGAGACATCCAGAACGTTCGTCGACAGCCGCTCGACCTCGACAGTCGCGAGCTCAATGGTCAGCGGCAACGCAGGTAGCTCGATCTCGATGGGTCGCGGAGCCGAAGGTTGGGACGCGTGTTGTTGAACGTTCACAACCGCAGCACGCAAGTCTTCGATCACGATCGCGCGATGTTGAATCGACTGCCCCCAATCGATGATGACTTGCATGCGCTCGATGACGACCGAAACCGCAGTCGTATCCAATTCGAATCGACCGACACTGAGACCATCGAGCAACGTCCCCCCAATGTCATCGGCGGTCATCGGCACGGGGCTCATGGACAGGCCAAACTCGAGCGCCCAGCGGCTGCCGCGTTCGCTGTCGAACACCACATAGGCGGCAACGACGAGCAGCACGACGAATGCACCGATGGCCGCGAAGCCGATGCGCGCGGAAACCCTCACAGGTCAGGTCCGATCGAGATGTGCAGACGCACGCCAGATTTGTCGTCATCCAGCGGATGCGCGAGATCGACTCGAAGCGGTCCCAGCGGTGAATACCAGCGCACGCCGAGGCCCACGCCGGTAAAGTACTCTGGCTCGCGATCGAAGGCGGACCCGGAATCCACGAACGCGGCGGCCGACCATCCCGGGCGAAACGCCCAGTCGAACTCGAGTGAACCTGTGGCAAGACCGCTGCCGCCTACGACTTCGCCGTTCGTCTGCGGCCCGATCGATTGGTATTCGTAGCCGCGAATACTGGTATCACCGCCGGCGAAGAACCGCACCGATGGTGGCAGATCGCTGAACTCCTCCTTCCACGTCCAGCCACCATCGGCCCGGATGAGTACCCGGGTGGAGTCGGTAAGCCCCCGAACTACCTTGGCGGCGGCCCGAATTTGCAGAAAGCTGGTATCTGACGCGAGCGACTGTTCCGCGCCCCGGATCGTGGTCATGAGTCGCAGTCCGCGTGTCGGCCGAACAGGGTCATCGCGCCACACCCGCGACAATGTCGTGCCGAGCAACAGCAACCGCGACCGACCACTCTCGTCAGCGATGTCATAGTCTTCGGACGCAAGCTCCACGAAGTCACTTTCGATCCACCCCCAGCGCAGATAGCTGTGGCGCATGCCGACCTTCATGACGTCGCTCTGCGACGTATCGGTATCCTCACGCGCGATGCCCGCGTCGAAGCTGATCCAGTCGTTCATCGGATCGCGATGGGGAATTCGATACTCGGCGTCCACGGTCGACAGCACCCGAGAAGCCAGTGTTCTAACGACCGCACGGTGCCCTTTGGCGTTGAGCTTGCGGTTCTCCGCATCCGCGCGCAGCCGCGGTCCGGTGTCGGTCGCATATCCGGCACCCAGTGAGTAGGTCCAACTGCGGTTGAAGCTCTCCAGTTCGACTCGTACAGGCACCGTGTAGCCCTGATCTGCATCGGCCTCGGCGGTGACGACCGCGCGCGCGAAGTATCCACTGTCCCCCAGATTGCGGCGCAGTCGCGCGACCAGATCTGCCGCATAGAAGTCACCTGATTTGAACGGGAGATAGGCCTCGAGCAACCACTGATCCAGCACGCCTTCGGTGAAGGTGATCGCACCGAATCGATATCGCGGCCCGCCTTCGATGTCGACGTTCACGATGGCTGCATGCGCATCCGCACGCACAACGACCTCGCTGCTGCGCAACTGCGCATCGAAGTAGCCGAGACTCAGCGCAACGTCCAGTAACTTGCGTTTGTGGGCTTCGTACACGTCGTGCTGAAGGCGCCGCCCCTTCATACCTTCGATATCGGCGAGGGCGACCAGCATTGCTGGCTCAGTGGCGAGGGCACCGTCGATCTCGACGTTTACTGCATCCACCACCACGGACTTGCCCGCAGCGATCGAGATCTCGGCTTGCCAACAGCCATCGTCCGGGAACGTCAGGCGCTTTTCGACCTTGGCGTCGTAGTAGCCAAGGGCCTCGAGCGCCTCGGACGCATCCGCATCCACTTCGCGAAACTGCCAGCGCACGAGCCACGCCGGCGACTCGCAGCCGAGTTCGAGCAACCCAAGATGCGCACGCACGTTCGCCTCGAGGCTACTACGCAGGCCTTGGATCGTCACATCCGCCGATGACGGCAGACTCAGCGCGGACAGGCCAAGACAAAGGGCGATTCGGATCCACATCAACTGAATGCTACATGCTCGGGCGTGAAGGTGATGCGAGTCAGACGTGAGCGACGGCGATGCGTTCCATCATGGGACGGACGTCGTGGGAGCGGGCTTGCCCGCGAATGGCTGCAGGAGAAGAGAAACGAGGATCAGCGGCCATCCATGGCGCGACACTCGCGCCGCCGCGTTGGGGTCTTGGTGCCATTCAGGTAGCGAATCACCTGCGATGAAATGGAGCGGGAACACGAGACTCGAGCTCGTGGGTCCGGATCACATACAAGCCATCCCTGGCGCAGCAATGGTTACGTGGTCGAAGCACCAGGGCGGGCCTCCATGCCCGCCCGTCCTCGCCTGGCGGAGCAATGCCCCGCCTCGCGCAACGCGCGACCGGCGATGACCCCCAACCTGGCAAGGTTCCTTGCCAAGATTGGAACGATGCGGAAATGGATGCGCTTCGAGCGATGGGCTACCCGATACAGGGGTAACACTCGATACCGGAGACATAGGTTACACATCAGGCATTTGGGGGGACCCCAAATGCCATGGAAGGAGTGTGACCGTATGGACGAACGCCTCAAATTCGTGGCCCGCCTGCTGGAT
>JBGSQB010000004.1:0-48711 GCA_041738285.1 Pseudomonadales bacterium
CCCGAACGGCCGCCACGACCCTGACCGCCGCCGTTACTGCGTTGACCGCCACCGGACCGGGAATCACCGCGACGCTGCGAGCCGCCGCCAAAGTTGCCATTGGCCACGTTGCCGTTCGGCTCATCGCGACGCTCACCACGCGGCTGCCGACCCTGGGGAGCAGGACGCGACGTGACTTCACCCGGTTCGCGCGGCGGCAGTTCCACGGACATTTGCGAAGGTACGAACTTGATCAGGCGCTCGACCGCACGCAGACGACTGCGTTCGGACGGATCGACCAATGACCAGGCAACGCCGGTGGCTCCCGCGCGGCCAGTGCGGCCAATGCGATGCACGTAGCTTTCGGGTTCGTGCGGCAGCTCATAGTTGACCACGTGCGACACCGCCTCGATGTCGAGGCCACGCGCCGCAATGTCGGTCGCAACCAGCACCCACGAGTCGCCGTTCTTGAAATTCTCGAGCGCCCGTTGCCGCGCACTCTGAGACTTGTTGCCGTGAATGGCTTCGGCGCCAATGCCCGACCGCTCGAGGTGCAGTGCCACTTTGTTGGCGCCATGCTTGGTCCGGGTGAAGACGATCGCCTTCGAGACTTCTTCGTTGCGCAACAGCCGTTCCAGCATGCGCTGTTTGTCGACGTTTCCGACCATGACCACCCGCTGCTCGATCTCCTTGACGGTGATCTCCTTGGGCGACACATCCACTCGCACCGGATCCTTGAGGATCTCTCTGGCAAGCGCCACGACCTCGTTGGGCATCGTTGCCGAAAAGAGCAGCGACTGACGTGCCTTTGGCGTCTGGGCCACGATGCGCTTGACGTCGCGGATGAAGCCCATGTCGAGCAGTCGATCGGCTTCATCGAGCACAAGTACAGACACATCGGACAAGTCGAGGTGGCGTTGGCTTGCGAGGTCGAGCAATCGTCCCGGCGTCGCCACCAGCACATCGAGGCCCGCGGCGAGCGCTTTGACCTGCGGATGCTGGCCTACGCCGCCGAAGATGAAGGCATGGCGCAGCTTGGTGTAACGACCGAACGCCGACAATTCCTCATGGATCTGTAGTGCAAGTTCACGCGTTGGCGCGAGGATGAGCGCGCGCGGGCGCTTCGGTCGTGGGCGCACATTTTCTTCTTCGAGGCGTTGCAGGAGCGGCAACGCAAAGGCGGCGGTCTTGCCGGTGCCCGTCTGGGCGACGCCGAGCAGGTCCTTGCCTTGCAGCAGATGTGGAATGGACTGGGCCTGGATTGGGGTCGGCACCTGGTAGCCAACATCCTGCAGGGCACGCAGAAACGTCTCGGAAATCCCGAGGGATGCAAATTCACTGTTTTTCAACTTTTAGTTTTCCTATGGGCAATACGTGTGCCCGATGGGCAGCACAGACATTGCGTCTTTGCCGTCATTCCCACGCGCGACTGGAGGAAACGGAACGATTGAGGGGTATCGAGATGACACTGTCGAAGGACATGTGCCGCGCGTTCGACACGCGGGGCGCACCTTGAGGGTTCAGGCAGGGGAAGTCAAGGAAATCATTAAGTATTTTCGGGCCAGCACACACATCAGACGGTTGGCAACAACAGCCGCGCCAGATGCCTGCGATGGTGCGCGGCGTCGCCGAAGGCATACTGCAGCCACAGCGCACGGCGCAGATACAGCTGCGCGTCGCACTCGTAGGTGAATCCAAAACCGCCATGGAACTGCACCGCACGGTCCGCGGCAAAGGCGAATGCCGAGCTCGATTCCGCCTTGGCCATGCGCAGCGCCGCCTCCGAATCCTCACCGGCCGCAACCAGGCTTGCGGAGTGATACAGATGAGAGCGTGCCCGTTCCAGGCCAATCAGTATCTCCGCACAGGTGTGCTTGAGCGCCTGATAGCTGCCGATCTTGCGACCAAAGGCGGTGCGGGTGTTGAGATAGTCCACCGTCAGGTCGAGCACCCCGGCAATGCCACCTGCCGCTTCTGCGGACAGCAGCAGCAGCGCGCCATCACGAATCGCCGTCAACGCGAGCTGGGCCGCGTCTCCCACGATCAATCGATCGTCGGCTACGCGTATGCCATCCAGGTTCAAGTGAAAGCTGCGGCGTGTCTCATCGATGACAGTTTCGCGCCCACACGCACCTGTCGGCAGCTCCGAGCGCTTCACGATCACCAGCGCAGGTGCACCGTCTGCCATCATCGACACCATGATCAACTCGGCCACGGCCGCGTCGTTCACCAGCGTTTTGGTGCCGGAAAGGCGCACGCGTCCATGGTCGATATCGGCCCTGCAGCGGATCTGCTCGAGGTCCCAGTTGCCGTCCGCCTCGAACAACGCCACGGTGGCTGGCGTACCGCCGCATACCAGGCCGAGGTAGTCGAATCGTTGTGCTTCGCTGCCACCCGCCACCAACCCCTGCGCGAACAATTGAGACGACAGTAGCGGCGATGCGCACAATGCGCGGCCCATCGGTTCCGCAATCGTCACCGCCTCTGCAAGGGTCAAGCCGCTGCCACCGTGTTCAACCGGTACGGCAAGGCCAGTCCAGCCGAGCGCCACCATCTCGCGCCACATAGCGTCGTCATATCCCGAGTCGGTCGAAAGTTGCGTACGCACGGTCGCGACCGGCGATCGGTCGCGAAAGAAGTTCGATGCCGTGTCGAGGAGCATCGACTGTTCATCGGTAAAATCGATCGAGGTATGTAGGCGCATGAATCAATCCTTGGGCAGGCCGAGCACGCGCTCACCGATGATGTTGGCCTGAATCTGACTGGTACCACCGCCAATGGTTGCCGAGAACGCATTGAAGTAGGAACGCTGCCACTTGCCGCCGGCGACCACGTCGGCGTCCCCGACCCAGCGCGCGCCGTTGGCACCTTGCAGCGAGATCGCGAATTGATTGAGGCGCCGACGATGTTCGGTGCCGCGCAGCTTGCCTGAGAGCGCGATGGCCATGGGACGTTCACTGCACAGCGCCGGAATGCGCGCGCGGACGGCACACAGACGATCACCCTGCTCTTCGATCAGAAACTGCATGAGCTGATCACGCACCAGCGGGTCTTCAATGGCGGGTCTGCCGTCGCGCATCGTGGTACGCGCGAGTTCCACCACGTCGGCGACCGTCACCGCCATACCCGCAAGTCCGCCGGCCTGACCACCGGACGCACCGCGCTCGAACGTGAGCGTCATCATTGCGATTTTCCAGCCGTCACCTTCCTGGCCCATGAGGCACGACGCTGGAATGCGCGCCTCATTGAAGAACGTCTGGGTGAATCCATATTCACCGGTCAGCTTCCTGATCGGCCGCACTTCGACGCCCGCCGCATCCATCGGCGCAAGAAAATAGCTCAGGCCCGCATAGCGACTGCTGGCGTCAGGGCTCGTCCGCGCAAGCAAGATCATGTACTTGGCGTAAGTGCCGAGGCTGGTCCAGATCTTGCTGCCGGTCACGACGTATTCATCGCCATCACGCACCGCTCGAGTCTGACAGTTGGCGAGATCCGAGCCGTGATCCGGCTCCGAAAATCCCTGACACCAGATGTCACCCGCGCTCAGGATGCCGGGAATGTATCTGTGCTTGTCAGCTTCGGTACCGATGGCAAGGATCAGGGGGCCCGCCCAGTTCAGGCCAATCGTGTTGGGTACGAACGGCACCTTCTGCTTGGCCATCTCGGCGTTGACGATGTCCTGAAAGACCTGCGGTCGACCGCGGCCGCCGTACTCCTTCGGCCAGGCCATGCCGAGATAGCCGGCTTCATAGACCTTGTGTTGCCAATCGCGCAGATAGGCGAACTGCGCATCGGTGCCCACTTCCATGAACGACTCGGGCAAGAGAAAGTCGGGCTCGGGCGGTCGATGCTCGGACAGCCACGACGCGACTTCGTTACGGAATTCCTCGAGCTCGCTCACTGCGCTCATCAGCCTCGTTGGATGCGTCTGCGATGCGATTGAGCCTAATCGGCGTACCCAGACAAGACAACCAGTGCATGTGGTCTTGCCAAGACTTCTTCGACTACCATCGCCCATCAACGCAAGGATCGTTCATGAAGCTATGGCATTGTCAGGACGCGCGCTCGCTGCGTCCGTTGTGGGCTCTGGAAGAGATGCAACTCGACTACGAACTCGAGGTGATGCCGTTTCCGCCACGCTTTCTGCAGAAGTCGTTCCTCGACATCAACCCGCTTGGCACGATTCCGTATTTTGTCGATGGGCCTACCCACATGACCGAGTCTTCGGGCATCTGTCACTACCTCGTCGAGCGCTATCAGCGCTACGACTTTGGCTTGCGCGCCGATCACGATGAGTTCGGCGCGTATCTCAACTGGCTCTACCACAGCGACGCGACACTGACGTTTCCCCAGACCATCTACCTGCGCTACGCCCGGCTCGAACCCGATGAGCGTCGCATTCCTCAGGCTGCGGAGGACTACCGCAAGTGGTATCTGGCGCGACTACGCCTGCTCGACGCCCGCGTCAAGGAACAAGAATTCCTGTGCGACGCGCGCTTTACGATCGCCGATATCGCCATTGGTTACGCACTGTTCCTCGGTGAGACCCTCGGCTTCGCACCGAGCTACCAACCGCAGACGCTCGCGTATCTCGAACGCCTCAAGGCGCGGGACGGATTCCAGCGCGCACAGGAAGCACAGCGACGCACCGCCGCAAACTCTGACTGATCGGCCGGTGAACGCACTCGAACGCAGACCCATCTTCTGGTGCTACGGCTCGGCCGCCACGGCCTATGGCATCAAGAACAATGCGTTCAGCTATCTGCTCCTGATTTACGCCAATCAGGTGCTGGGTCTGCCCGGGTACCTCGCGTCGCTCGCGCTCGCGATTGCCATGGTGTGGGATGCCGTATCGGACCTGCTGCTCGGGCACTGGTCCGACAAGACGCGCTCGCGCCTCGGCCGTCGGCATCCGTTCATGTATGCGTCGTTGTTCGTGCTGCCGGCGTGCTTCTACGCCCTGTTCAACCCCGTCATCGAGCTGAACGATGACAACGTCTTTTACTACGTGCTGACCATGGCACTACTCATCCGCACCGGCACGACCCTGTTCGAAGTCCCTTCTACCGCCTTGCTGCCCGATCTCGAATCCGACTATGACCGCAGAAACCGGTGGCTCGCGCTGCGTCATGGATTCGCCTGGTACGGCGGCAATGGCATCCACACCGTCAACTTCTATTTCTGGGTCGGCACCTACGGCGTCGCCGTGCAAACCGGTTACTCGATCTACGGCGTTGCGGGTGCCAGCGTGATTGCGCTTGCGATCATCATCTCGTCCCTCGGTACCCAGAAGGTTGCAGCGGCACTGCCGCCGCCTGCAGAGCCCTTTCGTCTCAACGCGATCGGGCGGGAAGCGCGGCAGATATTCGAGTCATTGAAGAACCCGAACTTCGCGGCTCTCTTCTTCTACGGGCTCTTGGTCGGCACGGCAGCTGGTCTCGGCATGGCGCTGTACCTGTACAACACGACCTACTTCTTCGGATTCAACGGCCCACAGATCGCGACCACGGGCCTGTTCGTGTTCGCCTCACCCATCGCTGGCTATCTGCTCACGCCTTGGGCCGGCAGCCGCTTTGGCAAGAAACGCGCGGCCATCGGTGCGATTCTCCTGCAGATCACCCTGTATCCGCTGCCCTACGTGTTGTTCCTGCTCGGCTACTGGCCGCCCATCGGCAGCTGGGAGAGTTTGTGGATCTACACCGCCATCTACGTGTGCGAGGTGACGTGCACCGTGATTGGCGGCGTATTGCTCGACTCGATGATGGCCGATGTCGTCGAAGACAGTGAAGTCGCGACTGAACGGCGTTCGGAAGGCTTGTTCTTTGCAGCGCGCAGCTTCGCACTGAAGACCATTTCCGCGGGTGGCATCATCGGCGCGGGCAGCATCGTTTCCCTGGTCGGCCTCGACGGCATTACCAGCATCGATCAGGTCACCGACCAGATCCGCTTCGATCTCGCGACGTTCTTCCTGCCGGTGTACCTCACGCTGTATCTCGCAGCGCTGTATGTCGTGTCACGTTATCGCATCGATCGCGGTGGCCATGGCGCGAACCTCGCCGCGTTGTCCCAGCGGCGCCAGGCGGCAGGTGCACAGTAGTCGTCTATACGGAACTCGCTACGCCGCTGTCCAGCTCCGCACGCATCTGCGCGTGGCGCTCGCGGGTGATGGGATAGTTCCAGATGACGACTCCGGCAAGGATGTAGAACGTCGACGGCACCAGCGCAAATAGCATGCGCAGGCCCAAGAGCTCATCGGCCCCGTTGGACGCGCCAGGGACCGCGTTGAAGCCGACCCAGGCGAGCGCGCTCAGGGCAATCCAACCGCCGACCGATCCGGCCATCTTCTGCGTGAACGACCACGTACTGAAGAACATCGCCGCCCGGTTTTCACCGCTCTTGAGCGTATCGAGATCGATCACGTCGGCCTTCATGGAATTGGGTAACGCGGCGAATCCGCCGGCGGCGAACCCAGTGACCAGCGTGATTGGCAACATCCACCAGAAATCGCCATTACCGAGGAGCAGGTAGAAGGGGTGGGCACAGGCAATCAGCGCGAAGCTGCCCGCGTACGCACGGTGCTTGCCGATGACGGAGGACAACCACACCCAGAACGGCACCGCCATGAAGTTGGCGAGGTAGAAAAACGACAGCATGAAGATCGCGTTGTCTTCAGCGTGCAGTACGAACGTAATGAAGAACAGATACAGCGGCGTGGTAATCGAAAGACCGACCGAGCCGACCATGAACGCGAATACGAGGCGCTTGAACGGACCGTTATCGAGCATCAGTCTGATGCCCCTGACCACCGGCATCCTCGAGCTGATGTAGTTGCGCGACTCGGGTACCTGGGTCACGGTCAACAAAGTGCAGATCGGCATGACGATCACCATCGCAATGCCGACGATCATCAACACGGCTTCGCTGCCGCCCAGACCGAACGCGAGGAGCGCGATCACCGGCATCAGCTGAGCCGACAGACTGCCGACCACGCCCATCATCGATCGCCATCCCGTAATGCGGGAGCGCTCGTTGTAGTCCGACGACAACTCCGCCGCCCAGGCGTAGTAGGGAATGATCATCATTGTCGTACCCACCGACAGCAACGCCATCCAAACGGCCATGTGCATGGCCCCGGCGCCGGCTGGGGGCAGGAACAACATGTAGATGCCGAGCATCAGTATCGGCGTCGCAGCAAGGATCCAGGGTCGCCGTCGACCCCACCGCGTGTTCGTGCGATCGCTGATGTATCCCATCAGCGGGTCTGTGATCACGTCAAACACGCGCACAAGCAGAATGATGTTGGCGGCAACCACCAACGGTACCGCCATTTCGCTGGTATAGAACTTCGGAATGAACACCAGCACCGGGAACATCGCCATGGTCACCGGCAGATCGGTGAGGCTGTAGAAGAAAAGCTTCGATCTTCCGAGTGGCGCCACCGACCCGGTCACAGCGCTCAAGTGGTCTTCCGGGTCTGAATGTCCGGCAACACCCTGTCGAGGAACTGCTGCGGAATGATCAGCTGCCCCGCCTCATCGAAGCGGTCAGGCGCCTCGTTCATGGCGACGCCGGACACGTCGTACCCGGCACATGCCAGCCCGCGACCGATCCCCAACAGCGCCCGCCCCTTGCTCAAATGATCCCGCACGACTCGTCTCCCGTCACGAAACTCATTCTGTGAGCGTGGAGTTTTCCACGAGTTCGAGCACCGTACCGTCGGGGTCTTTGAAGCAGACGAAACGCGCCCGCGAACCGGAACTGGCGGGCATCTGCGCGGGTTCCGAAATGAACTGCGCGCCCGCGGCCCGCGCTCGAGCCATGTCTGCGTCCATGTCGTCGGTGGCAAGTGCCACGCGCGCGATGCCGTAGTGATACAGATGTGGATACGGAGATGACGTGTCGTGAGGATCGAGCCACTCGAGCAAGTCGATGACCACTGGCGGATTCGCACCTTCCAGTGTCAGCAGCGCACCTTTCACACGGTAGGGTTTCATGCCGACCGCCGCGGCGACCTCCGGTGTGTTGCGCTCCGGCACACGCCACGCCTCCTTGAAGCCAAGCGCTTCGTAGAATTTGAGCGAGCGATCGTAGTCGCTGCAGTTGATGTTGAAATGCACCATGCCGGTGATCGCCATGACGTCAAGCTTCCTCTACGGGTGTCTGGTCTCGTAGCGCCGCGCGCACCCGGGGCAGGACGTCGCGCGCCATGTACTCCATGCGAATGCTGCCGCTGGCAACGGGTTCACCCGGGAATTGCGCCCAGAAATGCACATCGACGATTTCCGGATACTCGCGGAGCATCTTCACCAGATGCGCGACCGCTGCGTCGGCATCCAGGAGTTCGTACAGGCCGCCAGCAATCGCAGCCCTGGCGTCGGCGAACTGCGGCACTTCGCCGGGCGGCCCGAACGCGCCCCATGCCACGTATTGATTGACCTGATAGAGCACGTGGGCGCCGATCTTGGCGGCCTCGGCCTCAGGGTCGGCTGCGATGATGCTCCAGTTGCCGGCGCAGATGACGCCCTCAGATCGCGGTTTGCCTTGCGCCTTCATGGCGTTCACGTAGACGTCATGGCCGATGCCGCCGGTCGACAGAAACCCATCGCCCAGTCGCGCCGCGCGCTCGATCGCAACCGGTGCCATTCCGCCCATGAAGAGCCTCGGCGCGACGCTCGGCACTGGTGTCACCGGCAGCTCCTTGATCGCGTAGCGCCGACCCGCAATCGTCACCGGCTTACCGGACCACGCCTGACGCAGAATCGCCACACCCTCTTCCATCAGACTCGGTCGATGGGCGAGCTTGCGACCGAAATAGTCGAACTCGAGTTGGCGGTAGCCAAGCCCCACGCCGAGGTCGAAGCGACCGCCCGTCAGTATCGACAGCGTTGCCGCATCCTCCGCCAGTCGCACCGGATCCGCGAGCGGCAGCAGCATCAGGTTGGTACCGATGCGCATGCGCTTGGTCCTTTCGCCAATCGCTGCCGCGATGACCAGCGGCGATGGCGCGTAGCCGTCATCGCAGAAGTGATGCTCGGTGAGCCACACCGAATCGAATCCGAGCGACTCGGCCCACACGATTTGCTCGAGGGACGCGCGATACAACGCTTCGAAGGTCACTGCGCGAGGCGCGGGATTTCGAAAATCGTACCAGAGCCCGAAGTTGACGTTGCGGTGTTGCATGCGCGTTAGAGGCCGCGGATGAAGCGTAGCAGCGCAGCGTTATAGCTGGCTGGATCTTCGAGGAATGGCGCATGACCACAGTCGGCCATCTCGATGAGTTCGGCGCTCCGCAGTTGCGTGGCCGCAGCCCGGCCAATCTCCGGCGTTACGACGGTGTCACGCCCACCCACCACAACCAACGCCGGCGCATCGATTTCATCGAGCAACGCACGCTGATCGAGCGTGGCGAGCGCCCCGAGAGAAGCATCCGCGGCGGGGCTCGTCTGCAACGCAATCTGCCAGCACCAGTGTTTGATGTCGTCTCCGACGTCACGCGCAAACACGCCTTGGAAATACAGCGTCTTCAGGAAATTCACCCGATCAGCGCGCAGCGCGGCAACGGTTGCTGCGACGTCTTCGGGCGCTCCGCCATGGGCAAAATCGGCGCAGCGCGTGAACCTCGGCGTAGCGCCGCATGTCGACACCAATCCGGCAACAGCTGATCCGAGCCGAGCCGCCGCATTGACAACGACGGCCCCGCCCAATGACCAGCCATTGAGCACTGCTGCACTCAAGTTCAAGTGTTCACACAACCGCGCAAGATCGCTGCCAAGGGCTTCGATTGAGACATCACGGAAGTCCTTGTCGGATGCGCCGCAGCCGCGGTGATCGTAGGTAAGCACCCCCACCCCCGCGTCCTGCAGGAACGCAACCGTCCCGTCCCAGACCCGGGCGCCCATGCCCCAGCCATGCGACAGCACCACGGTGAGCCGACCCACCGGACAATGCTCGAAGTATATTCGGCCACCATCGACGCTCAGGTAGGCCACGTCAACTCCGCGACCCGAGTGCGACCGCCGACTCGGA
The DNA here is from genome assembly GCA_041738285.1 of Pseudomonadales bacterium. GTDB lineage: Bacteria > Pseudomonadota > Gammaproteobacteria > Pseudomonadales > Azotimanducaceae > SZUA-521. The sequence goes on from JBGSQB010000004.1 coordinate 10,006, forward strand.
GTTGCTGTCCCGGCTGACGTCAATCAGGCCGAGTTGCACGGCTTTCGCGACCGCATGCGTGCGATTGCGCGCCCCAAGCTTGCGCACGGCATTGTCGACGTGGAAGCGCGCCGTAACCGGTGACCGGTGCAGCAAGGCACCGATCTCGCCGTCGGGATGTCCGAGGGCGGCGAACCGCAAGCACTCGAGTTCACGATCGGACAATCCCAAGTCGACGGGCAGCAGGTCAGCTGCCATGCGGACGCGTGGCACGTTGCATTCGGTAGCGTGCAACAAATCGATGAACACATAGGCTGCCAGACGCAGCACCTTGCCGTGCGTCCGCAGAATGCTCGGCGCATCTACACCGGGTTCGCGAGCCAGCCAGGTGACTGATCCGGTGCGGCCATTCGGTCCGTGCAGCGGCACGGTAACGCCCGCGTGAACACCTTTCTTCGGCGTCAGGTGCCAGCACGTCGAAGGCTGCATCCGCGACACTTCTTCGGCGATCGACTGCGCATGCCACGCGAAGGGTTCCGTGGTGGCGCGGCACATTCGCGCGATCGGGCTCACTCGGTGCAGACGGTGCTTGAACCAGTCACCGTGAAACTGTGGCTCCCAGCCGAAGATACTCGCGAGCGTCCTGCCATCCTCGGCGAGCACCAACTCGCGGTCATCGTAGTCGTCGATGACCGACGGATACCTCATCCGGACGCAATCGCCGATTTCGCGCAGGCTCTCCGCGGCCGAAGCGCGATCGCGGCTGTCGGTCAGCCGCGTATACGCGCGCTCGATGCGCACTGCTTGACTCAACATCTCTCCTCCCCTGTCTTGCCGCTGCTGGCACCCAAACCATCAGCGTAGCTCTCTCCTGTGCGCTACTGTGCAGCGCGACTTCGTTGATTCGGTTTCTGTCTTTCCGATGAGGACCTTTCCGAAGCGCGCGCCCGCGCCACGCGTTTCTGCGCTGCAATGACCCGCACCTGCACCGTCTCACGGGATTTCCCGCGCACCGCCCCCAGCAGAATCAATCCCGTGGAGTACCGCATGCTCGGTGTCAGAGTCGCATCCGAGGACATCCCCGAACTCCAGACGACCGCAGCATTGATGCATGCGGAAGTGATCTGCTCAGCGCAGAGAAGCGGCTCTATCCACGTCTGCAATTGACGTCGATCACGCATCACTTTCAGCTGCGTCTCGAGCGCCGCGGACAAACGAATCGCCACGCGCTGCTGTACAGATGTGGTGGAGTCGAGCGACATGAATGCTTCGAGCAAACGCTGGTGGTAGGTCGACAGCGTGCACAGCTGCATCGCCACTTGATCGACGATTTCGAGCAGTCGCCCGAGCCCCGTCTGCGCGCGCGATCGCGGCGCAGTGTCGAGGACGCCGGCAAAGTGATCTTCGATGGCGGCGCCGAGCAGCCCATCCTTGCCACGGAACTGGTTGTAAAGCGTCGGTACGCTGACCCGGCATCGCTCGGCGAGATCGCGAACGGTTACCGCCGCATAGCCGACCTCGGAAATCATCTCCCGTGCGGCGTTCATGATCGCCGCGCGTCGCGCCAGCCGTTGTTCAGTCACCAGATCCATGCGCCGATAGTAGCATCGGATTGAACATGTTCAACCCGCTTGAACGGCATAAAGCAACGCTCCGATCGGATACCAGTCGGATCAGGTGGCGATGCCGTAGCCGGGGGTGGCGACACCAAAGGCCGCGTCGCGATCTGCCTGCGGCGGATAGATCAACTGTGTATTGATTGCGCGTTTGATCGCCTTCGCTTGCTGTCCCTGCACGCGGACCTGGCGCTCCCAGCCTTCCGTGTACACGGCGCCCCACGGACCGAGGTCCAGGCAGGTGACGTACTTCGGCTGGCTGTACGGATGCATCGGCAGACCGACGAGCTCCGCCGCGGCGTTGTAGCCCGAGACCCGACCGAGACTCAGTGCGTGTTGGCATGACATTGCAGCGATATGGCCCAGGTCATCCGTCGCGGCCATGGCGACATCACCGGAAACGAAAACATCCTCGACCCCGGCGGCGCGCAAATGACGATCAGCAGGAACACGACCAAAGCGATCGTGTTCAGCGCCGATCTGCGCCGCGAGCGGGTGCGCCCGAGCGCCCGCTGTCCATATCACGGTATTCGACTCGATGCGCGCTCCTCGCGCAGTTAGCACGCCCTCGGCGTCGATCGCGGCGGCGGCGGTCGATGTCATGACTTCGATGCCGCATTCGGCCAGTGCTTGTTCGATGACCGGACGCGGACCCGGGCCGAGATCGGGACCGATTGTCGGCGCCTGTTCCAGGACCACCACCCGGATCTTCGCGTTTGCACCAAGGGCTTCACGCAGCCGCTGGGGCATCTCGAGCACCGTTTCGATACCGGTAAAGCCGCCACCGGCTACGACAATGGTGTTACGCGCAGCGGTCTCCCGTTTCATGCCGAGCGCCCTGATGTGACTGTCCAAGGCAACTGCATTGGGGAGTTGATCGACGTTGAAACTGTGCTCTGCGAGCCCAGGAATATCCGGGAAGAACAACCGGCTGCCGGTTGCGAGAATGAATCGGTCATACGCCAACGTCGCGAACTCAGCACTGTTGCTCTTCACCTCGATCTCATGACGACTCGTGTTCACCGTCTCCACGGTGCCGGCAAAGTGGCGAACTCCGACTGCCGCCAGTAGCGGCGCAATGTCCGGTGCCATGTCCTGGAATACTCGTTCGTACAATCGCGGACGGACATGAAGTCTTGGCTCGGGTGAGACCACGGTAATGTCAATTTCGCCCGCCTTGCCTGCGATCGAAACCGCCCGTGCCGCCGACAGCGCCGACCACATTCCGGCGAATCCCAAGCCTGCAACCACAATGTTCCGGCGCATCATCGCGATCAGATGCCCAGGTCGAGGAGGTTGTAGTCCCTGAGGTCCACGTCGGTGGAGTAGCGTAGCGAGCTGGCCTGTGCAGCGAGCGGCTGATAGACGAAGGGCTGCTCCGCCGGGAATCGCTGACGCCGAGCATCGATGGCGTACATGATGACCTTGGAACGCTCACGTATGCGGGCCTCGTCATAGACCGCGACAGGATTGTGCACGCCGCCGCTGGTCACTCCGAGCACCGAGGACCTGCGGTGGAAACCGAAGTTGATGGTGACGCGAATGTCAGGGCTCGTGTTCGCAAAGGAGCCGTGGATGGCCTGGCGGTTGCAGATCGCGACGTCACCGGGAGCGCAGATCAGAGGCACCGCCTCGGGAAGACGGTCACATCCCGCGGCGTCCGCCATCGCCTTGATGTCCGCCTTGCCGATGCGGTGGGAGCCGGGTACGACCCACAATCCATTCGCGGCGTTGCAGCCGTACAGCTGCGCCATGAAGTTGAAGCCATGGCTGCCTTCGTCGAGACGCGGATCGTTCCAGTGGGTCCAGCCGTCCTGATGCCAGGCGACCGAGCCACCAAGACCCGGATGCTTGATCCAGACGGCTTCGTTGAATGGCGCGAAATCATCGCCGTTGATCGCAGCTGCCACCGCCAGCAACTGTGGATGCCCATACAGACGCAGGCACGCCTGCGAAAACTGCAGTGACCCCAGGATGAGCTGAACTACTTCATCCGGTGCGCCTTCCGGCGGCGCGGGTTCGTACATCTTCGACGGATGGCGTCCCTGCACACGGTCGGTGCCGCCGAGCGGGTCGGACAGTGGCTTCACCCAGCTGATGTTGAGCGCGTTGCAGCCCACGCCCAGCGCGGTTCTGCCGTGCCGATCGATCGCCGCGCCCCTGCGCACTGGCGCCCGATCCAACATGTCCGCGACATCGCGCGCGATGTCGGCACGCTCATCGGCGCCGACTACACCTTCGAACACATAAAAGCCGCAGCGCGAATAGGCGTCGAGGATGTCGGCCGTAAGGCGTCCGCTGCCATCGAATCGAATCGGGCCGCGATTGCCGAGCGCCAGCGCGCGCGCCGTGCCATCCGCCCGGTAGGCAACCATCGCCGCCTCATGAGGGCCATAGTCGACGTGCGTGGCGACGCTCATTCTACGGCCCACTTGAGCAGTACCGAGCCCCACGTGAAGCCGGCGCCGAACGCGCTCAGAATCACACAGTCACCTTTGTCGATGCGATTAGCTGCCAACGCCTGATGCAGTGCTGTCGGTATCGTCGCCGCAGTGGTGTTCGCGTATTCGTCGATGTTCACCATCATGCGTCCTGGCAGCAGGTCGAGACGCTTGGCGGCGGCGTCCATGATCCGAAGATTGGCCTGGTGCGGTATGAACAGTTTCAGGTCTTCGCGCGTCAGTCCGTTGCGATCGAGCATCAAGGCGCTGATCTCCGCCATTTCACGGACCGCCGACTTGAACACCTCGGAGCCCTCCTGATGGACGAAGTGTTCCTTTGCGCTGACCGTTTCATGACTCGGCGGCTTCATCGATCCGCCGGCCGGCATGTGCAGGTACTGTCCGCCCGAACCGTCGACACGATGCTCGAAGTCGATGATTCCATAGCCCTGCTCGACGGCCTCGAGGATGACCGCGCCCGCACCGTCGCCGAACAGTACTGCGGTCGTTCGATCCTCCATGTCGATGATGCCGCTCATCACGTCGACACCGATGATCGCAACGCGATGGTAGGCACCGCTGCCTACCAGCGTCGCCCCTGTCGTCATGGCGTAGAGAAAGCCGCTGCAGGCGGCACTGAGATCGAATCCGAAGCAGTTGGTCGCGCCAATCAGTTGTTGCACACGACAGGCTGTGGCCGGGAACATACGGTCCGGCGTTACGGTCGCGACTATGATCGCGTCGAGCTCACTGGCCTTCATTCCGCGTCGATCGAGGGCCATCGCCAATGCCGGTGCAGCCAGATCCGACGCGCCTTCGCCCTGCTTCACCCAGCGTCGAGTACGAATGCCAGTGCGCGAACGGATCCAGGCATCGCTCGTATCCATTTGCCGCGACAATTCATCGTTACTGACGATCCGGTCAGGGTAGTGCTGACCCGTCGCGGTGATGCCGACTGGGCGGGCAAGGGTTCGCGTCACGTCCATCTCCTCATCACATTGAGATTATGTCCGCAATCGGCGGATACGCAAAGGTGATGGCAATCTGATACCACTTTTGTCGAGTGACAGCCGCGCGCGCGAGGACTATTTTCGACTACGCGGTGCTGTTGGAATCCGACATGAAAATCGAAAATTGGGAGTCCGCCGAAACGCTGCCGATGCTCTATCGCGAGTTACAGCAGATGGGACTGGAAACGCACATCGCTGAGCTCGAAGCGTTCGGATTTACCGTCGTGCCGCCGGAAAAAGTGGCGCCGCCCGAGTTTCACGACGCCGCACGGCAGGCACTGCTGCGAGTCGTCGAATCACGTTTCGGTCGACACGTCGATGACACCGACGCCTGGCGCGGCACCAACGACATTCTGCGTTTCATACTCTGGGACGATCCCATCTTCGAACGCGTGGTGCTGTTGCCCGCCGCACTCGGGCTCATTCAGTACCTCGTCGGCACCAACTGCATCCTCAGCCTGTGCGACGGATGGGTGAAGGGACACGGCGAAGCACGCACTGCTGTCCACGCCGACTGGACCGACTTCACCCGACGAACGTTTCCACCCGAGCCCAATCATGCCAATGTCAATTATGTTCTGAGCGACTACTCCGAAGACAACGGCGGCATCGGGTTCGTGCCTGGCAGCCATCGATGGCGACGATTCCCCTCGGACGAAGAAGCCGCTGCGTGGGCAAACAGGCTGCATCCGGTCGAGGCACCCGCCGGGTCGATCATCGTCTGGGGCGATCACACCTGGCACGGTTCCTTTGCCCGCGCTGCGCCCGGCGAACGACTCATGATTCTGTGCGAATACGCCCGCCCACGTCTGCAGACTCAGGAGCCGTTCCGCGAGACTGTGACCCAAGCGGCGCTGGATCGAAATCCCATTCGTTTTTCCGGCCTCATGGACGTGTACGGCGCCTTCCCATTCGGTAAATCGGACCGACAGTTCGACCGCGCCGATCAAGGCCCGCCCGGCACAGGCCAGGGCATGAGCCAACGCAAGTACTGCAGCCTGTTCGACACCGAACCCGCCGCAGGTCAAACGTCTCTGCGGCCAGCGTACGATTACCTGCAGCACGACGGTCTCATGGTGCGCGACCGCCATCGTCGGTTTCAGGCGACCGCCCGCACCAAGAAACGCATCGCCGAACAGTTGGGTCGCACCTGGGTCGATCGCGTCGACGGCATCTGATTCGTCGATGGAGGTAAACGCATGCAACAACCCGTGACGATCTGGAGCGAGGGCACACGGCTCGCGGCGGACCTGTTCATACCGGATGATCATGTCGATGGGCAGATTCATCCAGCCATCGTGCTCTGCCATGGTTGGGGCGGACCGAAGTCCCATCTCAACAACACCTACGCAACCCTATTTCTGCAGCGCGGGCTTCGTTGCCCTCACCTTCGACTATCGGGGCTGGTACGAAAGCGACGCGCGGCTGGTCACACCAAAGGCGCAACCGCCCCTCGATGCCGATGGCTACATGACGCTACGCGCGCTGCCGCTGCGCGAAGTCGTCGACCCACTCGATCAGAACCGCGACATCCGCAATGTCATCGACTGGCTGATGGCGGAACCGACTGCCGACGTCGACCGCATCGGCTTGTGGGGTTCGAGCTTCGGCGGCGGCCACGTGCTGCACGTTGCAGGCACCGACCCACGCATCAAGGCAGTCGTCAGTCAGGTTCCTGGCATGGGACCTGCACCCGATGCAAGGGGCTTTACGGCCATGGACGCAGACGCGCAGCGGATTGCCAGCCGCATGGCGCGTGGCGAAGTACCCATCGTACCGCGACCGTCAGGCGTTCCGGAGGCGCTGAAGGGTTCGCCCGACGTACGCACCATGTGGCAGTATCTGCCCCGCGTTGCAGCGGCAAATATCAAGGTCCCAACGCTGATTCTCGATCAGGCGGAAGAAGAGTACGGCGGCCGGGAGAACTCGGGGCTCGCTGCAAGAAACGCGATGCCGACGACCACGATGGTCGACTATCACGTCTTCCCCGGCACTCACTACGACATCTACGACAAGAACTACCGCGACAGCGCGCGCATGGCGCGCGACTGGTTCACCGCACACCTGCGATCGTGATTCAAACTGCGAAACGCTCGCCCACCATGTCTTCACTCTTGCACCACAGTGCCTCGGCGCGCGCAAGATCGAGCGCATACGCGCGTACACCCTGACGCGCTGCAGGATCGTTGGTCACTTCGGCCACGTGGCAGTCTTCGCAATAGCGGCCCCGACGGTCGGGGCAGGTGCTACCACCGCGCTCCAAACGGTCGTGGCCGCCCCCTGCGGGATCGTTTTGAAAACGATTGCAGTGCGCCCCGCTGCCGAAGGCATGATCTGTTCGATCAGTTCGGGCGTGAGGTGGCGGCCAAGTTCGGTTTAAATGCCACCCGGATGGACCGCCGTTGCGCGAATGCCCTTCTCGCGCAGACGTGCATCCAACGCGACAGCGAACAGAATGTTCGCGGTCTTGGAACGTCCGTATGCGAGGAAAGGCTGGTACGGCGTGCGTTCGAAATTGGGAACTCTCAAATCGACGTCGGCAAAGCGATGTCCCGCCGAAGACAGGCTTACCACGCGGGCGCCCGATCTCAACAGCGGCACGAGCGTATTGACGAACACGAAGTGGCCGAGGTGATTGGTTCCGAACTGGGTCTCGAAGCCATCGCTCGTGCGGCCCTGCGGGCATGCCATCACACCCGCATTGGCGATGACGACATCGAAGGGCGGCGCCTTGTGCGCGCGCGGTTTCCACACCGAGGCCAGCGGAGACGCCGGTGATCAGAATGCGTTGCCCCGCAGATCGATGCCACGTAGCACCTCGTCGGTTGTCGACTCGAAACCCAGTGACTGCGTCATCGTCGCCTTTCTCCCGCTCAGGAATTCAGATCGTTGCGGTAGGTCTCCGTCAACATCAGCACACAAACAAGCGTCACCACCGCTGCGACCGCCATGTACGCGGAGATGTAGCGCGTGTCGCCGAACTCCGCGAGCAACGCTGTTGCAATTACCGGCGCAAGCGCGCCGCCAACGATCGCGCCCAGCTGATAGCCGAGCGATGCGCCGGAATAACGCACGTGGGTCGCGAACAGTTCGGAGAGAAACGCCGCCTGCGGGCCGTACATCATGGACAGGAAGACCTGGCCACCACAGATGCCCACGACAATCCACAGGAACTCACCGGTGTCGATCAACGGGAAAAGGAAGAATGCCCACACGGCGCTGAGCACGGCGCCGAGCATGTAGACGCCGCGCCGACCATAGCGATCGGACCAGATCGCCGAACCGAAGATCGCGGGGAACTGCGCGAGGGAGCCGATCAACACTGCAAATAGCATCGTGTCGCGCGGCAGATTGAGCGTGTCGGGGTTGGTGCCGTAGGCGATCACGAACGCAATCAGAATGTAGAAGGTGACCTGAACCGACAGGAACGCACCGGCGGCCAACACGATCTGGCGGGGATGCGTTCGAACTACCTCCAGCACAGGCGAGCGTCGGATCTCGCTATATGGCTTCGGTGGTGCGTTCGCATCGTGCTCTTCCTTGAGCGCTTTCAATTTCTTGAACGCGGGCGTGTCCTCGAGATGAATCTGTACGTAGATGCTCAGTCCAATCAGCACGACGCTCGCGATGAAGGGCAGTCGCCAGCCCCAGGACATGAAGTCGTCTTCGGGGAGATTCGTACTGACCAGGAGGAATGCGAGATTCGCCATGATCACGCCCATCGGCGCGCCCGCCTGTGCGAACGCGCCATAGAAGCCGCGCTTGTTGGTCGGCGCGTTCTCGGTGACCAGTAGCATTGCGCCGCCCCACTGTCCGCCGATCGCAAGGCCCTGTGCGAATCTGAGCAGCACGAGAAACAGTGGTGCCGCCGCTCCGATCGTCGCGTACGTGGGTAGAAAGCCGATCAGGGTGGTCGCACCGCCCATTACGAGCAGCGCCGTCACCAGCGCCGACTTGCGCCCGACCCGATCGCCGAAATGGCCAAAGACGATGCCGCCGATCGGGCGCGCGAGGAACCCGACCGCAAATGTGCTGAACGATGCGAGCAGCGCCACCAGCGGCGGCATGTCCGGTGAAAAGAACAACTTGGGGAACACAATCGCGGCAGCGGTGCCGTAAAGAAAAAAGTCGTACCACTCGATGCTCGTGCCCGCCAACGCAGTCATGGCGAGCTTGCGCATGGAACGCTCAGGCGCGACGTCGGTTGCTTCGGCCACTCATCCCCCTCCAGTGATCGATGGCCGATCATGCCGGTAGACTCGGCGAGACGCGAGTTCGCGCGGTACGCTCATGTCACGGCGGTGATCGCTTGCATGCGCGCGGCAATCACGACCCCGTTAGTCGGTGCGCACAACAACCGACTCGCCGTACTGCTGCGCGCGTGTCAATCGAGAGGATTCATCCTTCGGCAGATGGCGCCAGGCAAGCGTCAGGAACGTCAGCGACACGGCGAAGATCAGGAGGCTGCATGCGATCGCGTTGCGCAGCGATTCGGCCGCATCCATGCCGCTTGCGGCGAACAAGTCGGACATCTGCCCCATCGCATAGGGGCCGAGCGCGAGGCCGATCATCGTATTGATCAGAATGTAGTAAGCACCGGCCACCGCCCGCATCCGCGGCATCACGAGATCCGCGGCTGTGGTCGGCGGAATACCCGGCCAGGCCGCACTGAACAAGTGGTGCACGAAGTTGAGCACGAAGGCCATCATCAGGCTGTCGGTGTAGATCATCCACAGCACCAGCGGCGCGGTGCCGAATACGGCGACGTAACCGACGATCAGGCGACCGGCCGGGTGGCGTGTTTTGAACCAGTCACCCATCCTGCCGCCAATGGTCACGCCCACCAGACCGCCCAGCGCGTTACCGAGACCAATGTACATCCCCACTTCTCCAGGAGACGTGTCATGCACGCGCAACAGATACGGCGACGTCCAGAAACCGATGCCGTAGGTCACGAAGGAAATCGTTGGGAAGGCGATCATCGTGTAAATCATGGCCCGCGACTTGAAGATCATGGCGAACGTTGCCGGATCTCGAACGGCAACACCTTGGGCCCATGAAAACGTCACATAGATGCCGGCGCCCAGCGCGATCCACTGTGCAATGCTGCCGGTCTTCGATCAATGCCCACGCCACGAGCATGATGATCATCGCGGCTATCGCATTGAGGCGCAGCGAGGCGCCGGCGCGATGCAGGCTGACAATATTGAAGGGCGGGATCATCGAGAAGAACTCTTCGCGAAGCACACGCAGGGGCGCCGGGTGTTCATCCGCGATCAAACCTTCGCTGATACCGCGCCTCGGTTCGCGCAGGGTACGAACCCAGGCAGCCATGAGAATGCCCGGAATCCCCACCGCGAGGAATGCCACGTGCCAGCCCTTGAGCTCGAGTGGTGCCTGCGCGACAACGGGATAGGCAGCGTCCCAAGTCTCCATGATGAAGCCACCAAGGAACAAACCGATGCCACCACCGATGTACACACCCGAGGAATAGATCGCGATGACCGTCGCGCGAATCCGCGTCGGGTAATAGTCGGACAGCATCGAGTACGCCGCCGGCGATGCGCTGGCCTCGCCGATGCCAACGCCTACACGAAACAGCGCGAGCACGGAGAACGATCGCGCAAATCCCGACAATGCCGTCATCAGGCTCCAGAACAAGAGGCCGATGGAGATCAGACTGCGACGCACCCAGACATCGGCGAACCGCGCCAGCGGAATACCGAACACCGCATAGAACACGGCGAACACCGTGCCGTACAGAAATCCCATCTGGGCATCGGTGGTGCCGAGATCTGCCTGAATGTCCTGGGACAGGATCGACAGGATATTGCGGTCGATGAAGTTGAAGACGTAGACGATGACCAGCACGAACAGCGCGTAGTGCGCGTACCAGCCGCCGAGTTTCGGCCGCTTTTCATCGTCCATGGCACTCCCCCCGATCCGAACACTATCAGACTATCCCTGGAGACGGTCATTCGCTCCCGGGCGAATGACCGTCTCCGGGGATAGTCTCCGCCCTTACGAAATGGCGAGGCGCTTGCCGAGCGCAATGCGATAGAACACCGGCACCGCCACGAGCGTCAGCAGCGTGGCGAACGCGAGTCCGCCCATGATGCACACTGCCATCTCGGCGAAGAACACATCCGTCAGAAGCGGTGACATACCGGCGATCGTCGTGCCGGATGCGAGCATCACGGGGCGGAGGCGTGAAACACTCGCGCGCGCGACCGCAGCCAGTGACCGTTCGCTCTCCTCCATGTGGCGATCGATCTCATCGACCAGCACGACGCAGTTCTTGATGAGCATGCCGGACAGACTCAGGAACCCCAGGAATGCTGGGAATGTGAACGACATGTCGGTCAACAGCAGGCTGAGCACCACGCCACACACGATCATCGGTACTGTCAACCAGATCACGATCGGCTGGCGCAGACTGCCGAACATGAGCACGGTGACGAGGAACATCATGCCGAGCGTGACCGGAATCTTGGAGATAAGCAGCGCGTTGGCGTCCGAACTCGCCTCGTGCTCACCGCCCCACTCGAAGCGGTAACCAGGCGGCAGCTCGATGGCCTCGACTTCGGCGCGCAGCGAATTGAAGATTCGCGTGGGATTCTGGCCTACGGGCGCGTTGGCCAGCACACCGATCGTCCGTGCACGGTCGCGCCGGTTGATGATGTTGTCCTGCGCGACCAACTCGAAGCGCGATACCACCTGCGACATTGGCACGTGCTTTTGCTCGGCGGGACTCCACACCAGACGATCCATGAGGCCACCCACATCCACCCGCTCGCCGGCCGGTGCGCGCGCGATGATCGGCATCAACTGATCAGCGTCGCGAAACAGGCCGACCTGCACGCCAAGGGTCGCAAATGCGAGTGAGCGGGCGACATCCGGCCTGCTGATACCTGCGATGCGCGCACGCGCTTCATCGAACCGCGGCACGATCCGCAACTCCGGCTGGCGCCAGTCGGTCTTGCGATCGATGAGATCGTGCGCGAGATAGACCGCAAGCGCTCGATCGGCGAGCTCACGCAGCACAGCTGCGTCCGGTCCAGAGAATCTCGCCTCGATCTTCGAAGTGCCGCCCGGCGTGAACTCACTGCGGGAAACGAGCATCTCAGCGTCCGCGTTGGCCGTTTCCAGCAAGTGACGCACGCGCACCATGACATCGTTCAGCGTCGTCACGTCGGCCACTCGCACTGCCATCTGCGCATAGGCGGGGTTCGCCAGTTCCGGTCGGCTGGTCGCGATGAACCGAGTCGCACCACGACCGATGAAGCTGGTGACCTGAGAGACGCCAGGCTCATCGCTTACGAGCCGCTCCATCGCCTCCACCTGCCTTGACGTCGCCACGATGTCAGTGCCTTGGGGAAAGTACAGATCCACATACACGAACGGCGTGTTGGTGCTCGGGAAGAACCCCTGTTTGACGAACCCGAAACCCCACAAACACAGGCCGGTGATGACGACGATGATGCTGGCCGACAGCCACGCGCGGCGCAGGCCGAAGCGCAGCAGCACGCGGTAGGGTGCGTAGCCCCAGCCGCCGTAGACATCCGTCGCCTGCGCCGTCTTGCTTCGCACCAGGAGGTAGTTACCGAGCAGCGGCACTACGGAAATGGCCAGCACCCAGCTCAACATCAAAGAAATCGCGACGATCTGAAACAGCGATCGCAGAAATTGGCCCGGGTCATCATCGGACAACCCGATGGGAACGAACGCCAGGATGCCGATGATCGTCGCGCCCAGGAGCGCGAACTGGGTTCGGGCAACCGATCGCTGGGCCGCCTCCGCCGCCGACATTCCAGTCGCAAAACCAATCACCATGCCCTCGGCAATGACGATCGCGTTGTCCACCAGCATCCCCATCGCGATCATCAGTGCGCCGAGCGATATGCGCTGAAGTTCGATGCCGAGGATCGACATCAGACACAGCGTACCGAGCACGGTCAGCAGCAACACGCTACCCACTACAGTGCCGGCTCGCCAACCCATGAACAGACACAGCGTACCGACAACGGTGGCAACAGATAGAACGAGATTGCGCAAAAAGCTCGAGATCGACGCTTCCACAACCACATGTTGGCGGTAGATGGGGCTGACGGTGACACCGAGGGGCAGATCCTCGAGTATCTCGTTCATACGCGCATCGACCGTCTTGCCGACATCGACCACGTTCTGTCCGGGCGCGATCGATACGCCAACGGTGAACACTCGTTCGCCGCGATGACGGATGATGTGCGGCAGCACCTCCAGCGGTGAGCGCGTAATGGTCGCAACATCGGACAGACGCAGGATCTCGGTGGAACCGGGACGGCCAATGCGCATGTCGCCCACCGCTGTCACCGTGTCGAATGCCAGATCCGGTGCAATACGAATGCGGCGATTGCCGAAACTCACCGAGCCTGCGTCGACGACCTGATTTTCCACACCGAGGCTTGCAAACACCGCGTCAATTGGCAGTCCAAGACGCACCAAGCGCTCGTGGTCGACATCAACGTAAATCGCCTCGAGCGGCTCCCCCGCCGTGGTGACCTTGGCGACCTTCGGTACGCGCTTGAGGCCGGTGGCGATCTGCCGCGACATGTCATGAATCTGCGAAACGGAATAGCCGGTCGTTGCTACCGCATAGAGAATTCCATAGACGTCGCGGAAGTCATCCTCGATGTGCGGTGTGCCAACGCCCGGTGGAAATCGCTGCGCCGCTTCCGCCACCCGCCGGCGCAGTTCATCCCAGATCTGCGGGATGTCCTCCTCGCCGTACTGCTCGTACATCTCCACCTTGACTTCGGAACGCCCCGGCACTGATTTCGACGTGACGAAATCGAGATACGGCAGTTCCTGCAGCGCGGTCTCGAGCACCTCGGTAACCTCCTGCTCGACTTCCGTCGCGGATCCACCGGGATAGCTGGTGACGATGTAGGCGATCTTGATCGGAAACTGCGGGTCTTCCAGACGGCCCACCGTTTCGATGCCGTACCAGCCGCCGAGCACGCACGCAGCAATCAGCAACCACGGATAGATCGGGTGGCGAATGGCAAAGCCGGCGACGTTGGTCACTGCTCGACTTCGCCGAGTACCCGTACCTTCATACCTGTCTGCAACTGGTTGGCGCCTGCGGCGACGATGAGATCGCCGGCTGCCAGACCCTGAAGAATCTGCACACCGTCCGTATCCACCGCCCCGACCTCCACCGCGCGCACGCTCACGAGCGAGGACTCATCGTCATAGACCCACACATGGAAGGACTTGTCGGGGCTCGCAACGAGTGCGCTAGCGGGCACGCGAATTCCGGTTGATTCCGTTGCCGTCGCCTTCAGCGCCACGGTCACCGTAGCCGACATGCCGGGGAGGATGTTCCACGCCTGCGGCCTTCGCATGGCAAATGTCACTTCATAGGTCTGCGCAACCGACTCTGCTTCGCCGATGTTCTCCCGGTACTCGAGCGGAAAGCGCTCGTCGGGAATGAATGAAAACGCCGCCTCGACTCCGGCAACATCATCGCCACCGACGGTTGCGAGCAAGCTGCCCGGCACGCTGGCAACGACGAACAGTTCATTGAGATCGCTCAATCGGGCGATGTTCTGTCCGGCCTGCACGTTGACGAAGTTGTCGGTGTAGCGCCGCGTGACATAGGCATCGAACGGCGCAACGATGCGCGCGTCCGCGTACTGCTCGGCGGCGTTCTCGACCCTGACCTGCCACAGCTGGAATCGAGCCTGCGCTTCGTCAACGAGCGACTGCGAGATGACGCGGCGCTGTAGCAGCGACTGCTTGCGCTCCAGATCCTGGGCCGCGAGCTTGAGCTCGACCTCCGATTCGCGCAGCGCGCGCATGAAGTCCGACGGATCGAGGGCAGCAACGAGCGCGCCCTTTGCGACTGTCTGGCCTTCCTTTATTGGCAGTTCGGCAAGTGGACCCGATACCTGAAAGGTCATGTCTACGGTCTGCGCCGCTTCGACCTTGCCTACGAACGTGTGACGGCTGTTCTCGATCGGCGATTGCACTCGCAAAATGCGGGCGGGACGAACGGACTGGTCTTCTACGTCGACCGCCGTGGCTCGATCACAGCCTGCGAGGCCGACGATGGCTGCAGCGAGCAGCGCCACCTTCATCTTCATGGGTCCCCCGCTTCCGCCATCGCGAGCATACGCTGATGAATACGCTCCCGGTCCGCACACGTGAGCGGCAGCAAGTCGAGCATGGAAAGAAATCGCAGCCCCTCGGTCGCGAGCATCAGTATGATGCCGAGATCACCGTCGCTGTCGCGCATGATCTCGTCCAGCCAGACCGCCAAGCGCGCGCGCGCTGGCGCCACCAGATCCGGATCTTCTGCCGCGGCGGCGAGGATCGCGATGCTCATCGCACGCTCGCGCGGGTCGAGGTCGTGCTCGGCGCAGATGAACGATCGCACCACCGCATTGCGGCCACCGCTCAGGCGGGTCCGATGACGTGCTGCCCGCTCGGCGACGTTTTCGAGCACGAACTGGACCATCGCTTCGATCATCGAGCGCTTGTTCGGGAAGTGGTACAGCACGCCGCCCTTGGACAGTCCTGCCTCCGCCGCCACCGCATCGATGGTGAGGTGGGCGGCGCCCGAGCGGCCAACGATCGCGGCGGCGGCGTTCAAAATGCGCTCCTGGGAGATCTGTGCCTGGCTCATGGCGTCAAGCGTAAACTGTACCGTCCAGACGGTCCAGGTGTTGCGCAACCGGGGTCGGCCGACGCGGATTGCAGTACCCTCCTCGAATGCACCGCCGCGTGCATCACTCTTCTGCTACGAGGATCGTTATGCCGGTCGCGACACGTGCGCAGGCCATCGCCGAACTGACGGCGCCAGGTCAGCCCTATGAACTCCAGCTCCAAACCATTCGCGGTACCGCCTGCCGGGCATTCGCGAACGCACCCACATCCCTGCGTGAGTTGTTCAGCGCCACCGCCACCGATCTCGAATTCATCGTCTACCAGGACGAACGATTGACTTTTGCCGAGGCGCAGGCGCGCGCCGCGCGGATCGCACGACTGCTGGCCCACGACTTTGGGGTGAAAAAAGGCGACCGGGTCGCGATTTCAATGCGCAATTATCCCGAGTGGATGCTGGCGTTCACGGCCGTCACATCCATTGGCGCCATCGCGGTCGCCATGAATGCGCTCTGGCTCACCGACGAAATCGAATACGCGCTGCAGGACAGCGACGCCAAGGTGCTGCTCGCCGATCAGGAGCGCATCGATCGACTCGCCGGGATTCATGAGCGCCTCGATGTCTCCGTCATCGCGGTTCGGCCCACGAAGCCGACAGAACTCCCGCAGCTCAACGCGCTGCTCGAGCGCGTTTCAAACGCGGCCATGCCGCAAGCAACCGTGTTGCCGGACGACCCCGCAACGATCTTCTACACCTCGGGATCGACGGGACACCCCAAAGGCGTGGTATCGAGTCATCGCAACATCCTCACCGCACTGATGTCGTGGGAACTCGACGGCCAGGTGGCCAACCGGCTGAGCGGCGTCATACCGACAACGCCGGCAACGCAACCGGCAACGCTGCTGGCGGTGCCGTTGTTTCACGCAACCGGTTCGCACGCGGTGTATCTCGCGTCCTACCGCGCCCAGCGCAAGATCGTCGCCATGTATAAGTGGGATGTCGAACTTGCCTTGGAGCTGGTCGAGCGCGAACGCATCACGTCGTTCGTTGCCCCTGCCGCAATGACCGGCGACTTCGTGCGCGCGGTCAAGAGCAGCAGCCGAAATCTCGACTGTCTGCTGACCGTGGGTGGCGGCGGCGCGCCGCGGGCGCCAGCGCAGGTGAAGGACATCGGCGCATCGTTCACCACAGCAATGCCCAATACCGGCTGGGGCATGACCGAAACCAACGCCATCGGCACCGGCATCAGCGGCGCAGACTATCTGCAGCGCCCGGCCAGCTCCGGTCGCTGCTCGGCCGTGCTCGATCTCAGGATCATCGACGAGAATGGTACCGAGTTGCCGGCCGGTGAACGGGGCGAACTGCTGGTGCGCGGCACGTCCCTGTTCCACGGCTACTGGAACCGTCCCGAAGCCAACGCCGACTCGTTCATCGACGGCTGGTTCAAGACCGGCGACGTCGCCTACCTCGACGACGAGGGCTTCCTGTTCATCGTCGATCGCAGCAAGGACCTGATCATCCGCGGCGGGGAGAACATCGGCTGTGGCGAAGTGGAGGCAGCGCTCCTCGAACACCCTACGGTGCTCGAAGCATCCGTGTACGCGGTACCGGACGAGCGCCTCGGTGAAGAAGTGGGCGCCACCGTCTATGCCAATGCTGCCATCACACCCGATGCACTACGCGAATTCCTCAGCAGCCGCATCGCTCGATTCAAGGTGCCGCGCTACCTCACCATCGCCAACGACCCGCTGCCACGCACCGCGTCGGGCAAGGTGCTCAAACGCGAACTGCGCGATCTGGCGGTAGCGGCTCTGCTCGAAGGATCGTCCACATCATGAACATTCAGGCGGACTATCTGGTCGTGGGCGCCGGGGCGATGGGCATGGCGTTTACCGACGTGCTCATGACCGAGACCGACGCGACCGTTGCGATCGTCGACGCACACCATGCACCGGGTGGTCACTGGAACGATGCGTATCCGTTCGTCCGGCTGCATCAGCCATCCGCATTCTACGGCGTCAATTCGCGCAGCCTCGGCAGCGATACGATCGATCGAACGGGATGGAACGCTGGTCTGTACGAACTCGCCACCAGCGGTGAGGTCTGTGCCTACTTCGATCAGGTGATGCAGCAGCAGTTTCTGCCATCGAAACGCGTGCAGTACTTCCCGATGTCGCGATTCTTAGGCGACGGACAGTTCGAGTCGCTGGTCACCGGTGAGCGGCACCGGGTCGAATCGCGCAAGACCGTGGACGCAACCTACATGAATGTCACCGTGCCATCGGTGACCACACCACGCTATTTGATCGGCCGTGGCGTGCGCTGCGTGCCGCCCAACGACCTGCCGCGGCTGGCATCCAAGGATGACGACTTCGTCGTCATCGGCGCCGGCAAGACCGGCATGGATGCGTGTTTGTGGTTGCTTCGCAACACAGTCGACCCCAAGCGCATTCGTTGGATCATGCCGCGTGACTCCTGGCTGCTCGATCGCGCCAACATCCAGCCCGCTTCGCTGTTCATGCAGTCGCTGACGGGTTTTGCGAGGCAGAATGAATCGATCGCAAAGGCGACGTCGGTCGAGTCGATGTTCGATGGGCTCAATGCTTGCGGTCAGTTGCTGCGTTTCGATGAGTCCATTCGGCCCACCATGTACCGCTGCGCCACCGTCACGCGAGCGGAACTCGATCAGCTGCGGCGCATCGACAACGTCGTTCGTATGGGTCGTGTGCAACGGATTGATGCCGACGCGATCGTGCTCGACGAAGGCACAGTTTCGATCAATCCGCAGACGCTCTGCATCGACTGCTCCGCAGATGGCCTCGCCCGACGGCCGGTGGTACCGGTGTTTCAAGCCGACACGATCACGCTGCAGGCGGTGCGCACCTGTCAGCAGGTGTTCAGCGCGGCGTTCATCGGTCACGTCGAGGCGGCGTACACCGACATGGCCGAACAGAATCGCCTTTGCGCACCTGTGCCACATCCGGACAGCGACATCGACTTCTTGCGCACGGCGCTCGCCAACAGCCTCAACCAGGTCGCTTGGGCGGCCGACACCGATCTGCAGGACTGGTTGCAAGCGGCGCGACTCGATGGTTTCAGCCTGCTTCGCACCGCGCTGACCGACGCATCCGCCGAATTACCGTTCACGGTGGAGTCGTTGCAGCAGAATCTATTCGCATCCATCAACAATCTGCATGGGTTCCTCGCCGAGATCGATGGGACTCGAGGACAATCAAATTAGGAGGAAGAATCATGTGTGACGACAACACGGTCGATGACAACGAGCGGCTTCTGCGGAGCGATACGGCATTGTCGCGACGTCGATTCACGGTGCTCGGCGCGGGCGCGGCAATCATACTGGCGCTACCGCGTGCCGCACACGCGCAGTCGGTGGCGGAAGCGGACATCGACGTCGCGACACCGGACGGGATTGCCGACTGCTACTTCGTTCATCCGGCAAGCGGCCGTCATCCCGGGGTCATCGTCTGGCCGGACGTGCTCGGCTTGCGTCCCGCGTATCGACAGATGGGCAAGCGGCTCGCCGAGTCGGGATACGCCGTGCTGGTGGTCAATCCGTACTACCGCAGCGCCAAAGCACCCGTGGTGCCGGCCGGCGCGAGCTTTCAGGATCCGGCGACGCGCGAACGCGTGATGCCGCTGGCGCAGTCGCTGACCCCGCAGACGATCACCACCGACGCCACAGCATTCGTCGCGTTTCTCGATCGCCAGGCGGCCGTGGACACGAACCGCAAGATTGGTACAACAGGCTATTGCATGGGCGGCCCCATCACGATGCGCACCGCAGCCGCGGTTCCGGACCGCATCGGCGCCGGCGCATCGTTTCATGGTGGACGACTGGCCACCGATGGGGCCGACAGTCCACACCTGCTGGTGCCGCAGATGAAGGCAAGCTTCCTGTTCGCCATCGCCCAGAACGACGACGAGCGCGAGCCCGAAGTGAAGAACCAGTTGCGCACCGCATACGCGGCTGCGGGATTGCCCGCCGAAATCGAAGTGTATGAGGGCGCCATGCATGGCTGGTGCGCCCTCGACTCCGCCGTGTACAACGAAGTTCAAGCCGAACGCGCCTGGGCGCGGCTGTTGGTGCTGTTCGAGACCGCGCTGGCCTGAACTCGGTTCGCTTGCTACTTAGTGGAGCGCGCTTGCGCGCGAATTCGCGGGCAAGCGCGCTCCCACACTCCTTTCCTTTGCGCTAGCCCCGCGGCGTCACGCCCATGCGGGCCGAGATCACCTCGGCTTCATCGAGCCACGTCGCTACGCTCGATTCGATGCCGCGCTTCCAGAACGCGGGATCACGTGGATCGAGCCCAAAGGGCGCCATCAGCTCGACTGCACTCTTGCTGCCACCGGCGCGCAACAGGTCGAGGTACATCGGCTCGAACTCCTTGCCGAAGTCGTTGCGGCGCGCAAACAGCGACTGCGTGAACAATTCGCCGAACGCATAGGCGTAGACATAGAACGGTCGCAGGAAGTGACTGACGTAGCTCCACAGATTGCCGACGTGATCGTAGGTGAACAGCGCACCCGGTTCGCCGTAGAACGCGCGCGTCACTTCCATCCAGGCAGCGCTGAAGTCGTCGACGGTGAGCTTTCCATCGCGACGCACCACGTGCACTTTACGCTCGAAGTTCGAAAAGGAGATCTGCCGCACCACGGTGTTGATGTGGTCCGCCGATTTCTCCATCAGCAGCGCGAGCTTTTGTTCGTCCGTCTCGCAGCGGTCGAGCAGGTAACGAAACGTCGTCATCTCGCCGAATATGGATGCAGTTTCCGCATAGGCCATCGGCGCGCGGAACATGAGCGCACCTTGTCGCTGCGCTGCCAACATTCCGTGTACGCCATGCCCCGCTTCGTGCGCCACAGTCATGATGTCGCGCGGCGAGCCGAGGTAGTTGAGGAAGTTGTATGCACGTGCTTCGCCGTTTGGTAGCAGCACCGAATAGTTGTAGGCGCCGCCAGTCTTGCCCGCATACGGGGGCGCATCCACCCACTTGCTATCGATCATTTGCGCAACCAGACCGCGCAAGGTTGGGCTGAACGAGTCGTAGGCAGACAACACCGTATCGACGCACTCGCTCCATGGCACAGTCTGATCCGCGGAGTACGGCAACGGCGCATTGCGGTCGGACCACTTCAGTGCGGGTTTGCCGAGGTGCGCCGCGAGCAATCGATAGTAGCGCTGGCCCTGGGTGGCGCCGACTTCGGCAACCGCGCTGTGTAATGCATCGACCGTATCGTCATCGACGCGATTGCTGATATTGCCGGCGGTCATTGGATTGGCGTAGCCGCGCTCACGGTCTTCCACGTACTTCGCGCCAAGCACTACGTTCAGCGTACGCGCCATCAAGCGATCGTAGCGCTGCGCCGTCAGACCCTCGCTGAACGTCTCGAGCGCGCGCGCGCGACGATCACCATCGCGATCATTCGCGGTGACATGCAGGATCTCCGGCAACGTCATGGTCTCTTTGTCCAAGTGAAAGCGCAGCTCCGACTCCATCTCATCGATGTAGTCGGACCACTCGGATGGCCCAAAAGGAGAACGCAAGGTCAACGCACGCTCGACGTTCTCGGCCAGCAGATAGCGCCGATTGGCACGAATGTGATCGAGCAGCGGACGATGCCGTTTGGCGACGGCATCACGCGCGATGATCGCGGCGTAGGCCGCATCATCGATCGCTACGAGTTCATGTTCGAAGAACGTGAGGTAATCGGCGCTCGCCTGACTCCATCGCTCCTGCACGAGACCCAGCCGTTGCTGAATACGCTGATTGGTCGCATCGGTACTGCGCCGCAGGAACAGGTATATGAAGAGCTTATCCACCAGACAAGTCATTTCCGCCTGGGCCGTCAGCGCCGCACCCAGCTCGCTGCCGAGTTTGCCCGCGTACGCCGCGTGGAAGCCCTTCGCCATGGCAAGGGCCTCGTCCAGGTCACGGTCGATCGCCGGGTCGTCGACGTCGCGATACAGATCCGTCAGATCCCAGTGAACCGCTTCGGCGCCGGTGATCTTGTTCTTGCCGCTGCTATTCATGTGCTGCTCCAGGCGAATGGGTGGAGGTCAATGCGTGCGATTGCGCTGCCCAACTGAAATCGTCCAGGATGCGCTGATAGCGTCGCTCGATCAGTTTACGAAAGCGAGGATCGGTGAAGATGAACAGGCGGTTCGCTCGAATCGCTTCCACCACCAGTTCACCGACGATGCCGGGATCGAGGCCCTGCTTCAGTTCCTCCGGACTTTCGAGAAATGCAACCTTCGACACCTGTGGTCCAAAGCGCTGAGGCCGGTTGCGCGGCGCATCGTAGATGTTGGTGTTGACGCCACCGGGGCACAACACCGATGCACCAAAGCCGCCCTCGCGTCCTTCCTGACGCAGGACTTCGGTCAGACCCACCACCGCATACTTGGTCGAGTTGTACGGCGCCCAACCTGCCATGCCGCCCAGCATGCCGGCCATCGACGACGTGTTGATGATGTGGCCGCCCTCCCGCTGGAGCTTGATGTGCGGCACAAAAGCCTGACAGCCGTGCAGCACACCGAGATAGTTGACGCCGATGATCCAGCCCCAGTCGCCCTCATCGCACTCCTCGATCAGGCCACCGGTGCTGACGCCAGCGTTGTTGCAAACGATGTGGACCTTGCCGAAGCGTGCGAGGGTCGCATCCGCTGCCGCGAACACGGCGTCGCGCTGGGATACGTCGCAAACGACGGTGTCGACGTCAGCACCGGACTTGCGCAACCGTTCGGCCGCCCGGTTCAGCGCATCCGCTTCAATGTCCGCAAGCATGACCCGGGCGCCAGCCCGAGCAAGCGCTGCTGCGATACCCAGCCCGATACCACTGGCCGATCCCGTGACGAATGCCACATTCTCTTCGAGGTTGTCCATGCCATTGCCTTTGGTTGTCGGAACAGTTTACCTTTTTGCCAGGCGGCGATCCGAGGGCGCAGATGACGACCACCGATTTCGACATTGAGCCGCTGGATGCCACTTTTGGTGCAGTCATCTCTGGCATCGAACTCGCGCGCATCGACGATGCGACCTTCAATCACCTCTACGACGCCTGGCTCACCTACGCCCTGCTGATCTTCCCCGGCCAGCATTTGAGCAACAGTGAGCAGGTGGCGTTCGCGCAGCGATTCGGGGCGCTCGAATTCGATCTCGCGCCGATCAGCAACGTCCGCAAGGACGGCAGTGTGCGCCCAGATGATGACAGCGACGACGTCGTCAAGATTCTCAAAGGCAACATGGGCTGGCACAGCGACAGCACATATATGCCGGTACAGGCAAAGGGCGCCGTGTTCACCGCTCATGTCGTCCCCAAGTCGGGCGGGCAAACCGGCTGGGCAGACATGCGCGCCGCCCACGATGCGCTGGATGAGTCAACTCGGCGTCGTATCGCGGGTCTTTCGGCCCATCATTCGCTGTATCACAGCCAGGCAAAGATCGGCCACACGCCGAAGCCCGGCGGTGCGTACAGCGGCTACGGATTTCACGGCCAGGAACCGCCACTGAGACCTCTCGTGAAGATCCATCCCGAAACCGGCCGTCCCGCGCTGCTGATCGGTCGTCACGCCTACGGCATCCCGGGCATGGGCGAGGCCGAATCGGAACGGCTGCTGACGGATCTGTTGAGTTTCGCCTGCCAGCCGCCGCGCGTGTACCACCATACGTGGACACCGGGCGAAGCAGTGGTTTGGGACAACCGCTGCCTGCTGCATCAGGCCTGCCCGTGGGACATGCGCGAGCCTCGCATCATGTTTCATGCCCGCATCGCCGGTGACACCGCGAGCGAATACGCTGCCGCCGGGTGATTGCGGTTCTGCTCGCAAACGAGGACAATGCCGCGCGCAGAAAAACACGCATCTAGGAGCGTCATCTCAATGAAAAGAACAAGTCTAGTGACCGCGCTTGCCGCCGCCCTCGCAATGGCAGGCGCCACCCATGCGAACGCCGAAGAATGGGAGGTGACTCTCACACCCTACATCTGGGCTGCGGGTATTGATGGCGACATCGAAGTCGGCTCGGCGTCCGCCAATGTCAGTGCCAGCTTCAGTGACATCATCGAGAACGTGAACATGACCGGCATGGCGATCCTCGAGGCGAACAATGGCCGTTGGGTCAACTGGATGCAGGTCGACTATCTGTCCCTCGAAGGTGACGACGTGGAGATCGGCCCGTTGAACGGAAAGATCGAATCGGATGTCACCATGTTGGCCGCCGGCACCGGCTACCGCTTCCAGACCGGCAAACGTTCGACGATCGATCTGATGATCGGCCTTCGCTACTTCGACATGGACAACCAGCTGCGCATCAACGGCGTTGGCGAGCGTAGCGGCGGAGCTGACCTGGTCGATGCGATCATCACCCTGCGCCCGCGCTTCGTGATCAACGAGCAGTGGTCATTCAGCCCAACCTTGTCGATCGGCACCGGCGATACCGACCTGGTGTGGGAAATGGCCCCGCAGTTCCTGTACACGTTTTCCGACACGTTCGACATGCGCTTCGGCTATCGCAACCTGAACTACGACTTCAAAGATGGCTCGGACGAGGTCGACATCTCGATCGCCGGCCCAATCATTGGCCTCGGTATTCGCTTCTAAGTGAATCGGCAGCTGCTTGCTCGCCGATCGCCGCGAGCAAGCAGCATTTCCTACTGCGCGTCCCCTCAGGCGCGGCCCGTCCTTCAGCGATTGTGAACACACTGCGAAGCCGTCAACATCGGCAGCTGCCTTAGGACGAGCTGTGGAGAATCTGTGGCATGACCGGCTTCAAGACCATTCGCTATGACATCGACGGCACCCGCGCAACGATCACCCTGAATCGCCCCCACAGTCTCAACGGCATCACCAACACGATGATGCGGGAACTGCACGAGGTGGTGAGCGACGTTGCGATGAACGAGTCCGTACGCGTGGTTCAGCTCACGGGCGCGGGCCGCGGCTTCTGTCCTGGCGCCGACCTGAAGGCATACAGCAGCGGTGAAGCACAGGAACCCAACCGCAAGGAATACTTCCAGATCACGTCAATGCTGCACGACATGCCCAAGGTGACCGTCGCTGCGATCAACGGCGCCTGCGCCGGCGCTGGGTTCGGTTGGGCATGCGCGTGTGACCTTCGCTACGCCGCTTCCAACGCCACGTTCAACACTGCATTCCTCGCCGTTGCGATCTCCGGTGACATGGCGGGCCCTTGGCTGCTACCGCGCATCCTCGGTGCAACCAAGGCGCGCGAACTGTACTTTCTACCCGGCAAGTTCGACGCCGCCGAAGCCGAACGCATCGGCCTGGTCGCACGGGTTTTCCCCGAGGCGTCCTTCCGAGGCGAACTCGGGTCCATCATGGATCGCCTGTCGGAAGCGGCACCACTTGCGATCGGCGAAATGAAGAAGAACTTCATCAATGCCGAAAACATGCCGCTGCGCGACTACATTGACGTGGAGACCGAGCGCCACAGTCGCACCGGCGCGAGCGAGGATTCGAAGGAGGCCTTCCGCGCCTTCGTCGAGAAGCGCAAGCCGCTGTTCAAGGGCCGCTGAACATGACGAACATCGCTGTGCTTCTGGCTTGGATGCTGCTGGCCCTGGCGCGACCTCTGCACGCAAGCGTCGACTCACTCAACGCACTGCCCCCCGATGCGCTTCCCGTCGTGGTCACGACTGACTTCACGCTGCTTCAGATCGACAATATTGACCTCGAATCAGAGCAGTTCGCATTCAGCGGCACGTTGTTCATGTCGTGGTACGACGCCCGGCAGCGGTTCGATCCTGAAGCCGAACAGGTGGCGGAGAAGCTGTACATCGGCGCGTATCAGTTCAATGAAGTGTTCACCGGATGGTGGCCGCAAATCACGCTCGTGAACGATGCGGGAAGATTCGATTCCGACGCGGTCATGCTGCGCGTTCGGCCGGACGGCACGCTGCTGCTCACGCAGACCGTGCACGCCGTGGCCAAGGCCAAGCTCGACCTGCGATTGGCACCATTCGATCGGCAGCGCATCGAGGCCGAATTTCAGTTGGTCGGATTCGATACCGCCGAGGTGACGCTGAGGCCATTGCTGTCGAAGCACGCCACGGGCGCGGAACTCGACTCCCAGTATCACCTTCAGCAGTGGAGCGTCGATGCAATCGACCTCGTGCACACACCCCGGGTGATGCGTGCCATCGGTATCGAGAGTGACACGTCAGCGGTCGTCCTACGCGTCGAAGTGACCCGCGATCCGCTGTTCTATCTGCGCCTCATGATCTTGCCGATGGCCATCATGGTGATTCTGTCGTGGTCGGTTTTTTTCATGGACCGGTCATCGATCGGCGACCGGCTGAACGTTTCGTTCATCGGTATTCTCACCGCAGTGGCATATCAGATGATGCTCGACGACGCGTTGCCGCACATCTCTTACATGACCGTGATGAACGGGTTCCTGACTATCAGTTTCTTCACCATGTGCGCCAGCGTGCTGATCAATCTGCGCGTGAGCTTCCTCGACCGTCAGGGGCGCGCCGTCGAGGGTGATGCGCTCGATCGCCGCTGCCGCTGGTTGTTTCCCACCATTTATTTCGGGCTGCTCGGGCTACTACCGATCGTCGTTGGACAGATGCCGACACCGGGCTGAGGAATGCACATGGACGCAACGCGGCTGCGCGACAAGGTCGTGATCGTGACGGGCGGCGGCAGCGGGATCGGCAAGGGTGCCTGCAAACGCATCGCTGCCGAAGGCGGTCTCGTCGGTGTAGTCGACATCCGCGACGAACTTGCACACCAAGTCGCCGATGAGATCACCGCGAGCGGAGGGCAGGCGATTGCGGTGCGCTGCAACGTCGCAGTCGAGGAGGACGTGGACAGCGCCGTCGGCACCGTGGTCGATCGATTCGGATCGCTTCATGGCATGGTGGCCAATGCGGGTACGGCGGGTACCGGTTGGATTCACAAGACGGCACTCGACGACTGGAAGTTCGTGCTCGATGTGAACCTCACCGGACCGTTTCTGTGCGCCAAGCACGCAATTCCACATATGCTGAAGGCCGGTGGCGGATCGTACGTGGTGACCTCATCGATCGCGGGATCCGTGATCGGCGCCGGTGGCGCCGCAGCGTCCTACGCAGTCTCCAAGGCGGGTGTGATCCAACTGGCCAAGCAGATCGCAGTCGACTACGGCGATAAGGGCATCCGCGCCAATGCGATTCAGCCGTCGGGTGTGGCGAACAGTAATCTCGGCAAGCACATGCGCGAAGACCGGGCCCACCAGACAACCCCCGGTGCTCGCTTGCCGCGCCCCAAAGCATGGGTGCCGCTGCGCCGCGCGGGCGACCCGTTTAAGGAGTACGGTGCGACGATCGCGTTTCTGCTCTCCGACGATGCCGGCTTCATTACCGGTACCTCAATCGTCGTCGATGGCGGCTACCTCGCAACCTGAGGCGCGCTGCGGAACCGTCGAGCATGCAGTGCGGGGTGTTGAAAAAGTCGTATGGGAGTTTGTGGGAGCGGGCTTGTCGCAGCGGCGCACCGCCGCGAATCACTCTTTGACTTGCTTGCATCTGTTCGCGCCCAAGGGCGCTCCCCCAGCAGCTTCGACAACTTCAGCAACACTATCCATGACCTGATTCACGGCGACCCGTCAGGGCTTCACGCGTTGCGGTATGGACCTCGACGGCGTTGGGCTCGCCATGCGCTTGTGGCGCGGCAGCTGATTCTCACTCGCTGCGATCCAGGCCCTCGATCGGCTGGTAGTAGGGTTTGCCTTCGAGGGTCTGGACCTTTTCGGTCCAGTTCGCATTCGCCTGCTCGGGGGTAAACGACCAGTCCTGGCGCGCGTAATTCCAGCTGGCTGGGTTCAGTGCCTGCGCCATTTCCCAGTATCGATTGGCGCGCGCCTCATCGCCGCGCTGGTGAAAGTAGACACCGAGTCTGAAGGCTGACTCAGCGCGCGCCTGCTCGCTCGTCTGCTTGGCCATCGCCAGCGTTCCCACGGGCTTGATGTACGCGCTGGCATCGCCGCGCTGCACCCAGTCGGCGACCATCGGCGCGTAGTCGTCGCGACCGAACTCGAAGTCACCGAGGTTGTGTTTGGTCGCGTAGCTGCCTTCGTCGACTCGGCGCACGTAACCGGATTCGTCGATCCATACCGCGGACGGCACATTCACCAAACCATACAACGCGCTGACGCGATGACTTTCATCGACGAGGCTCACAAAGGTGGCCTTGGCACGTGCATACCAGGGTGCTGCGGCGGCCGCGCCACCCGTGTCCTGCGCAACTGCGATGATCACGAAGTTGTCGTCTTTGAGTTTCTCGAACATCACCTGCCAACCTGACAGGTCGAAGCGGCATCCTCACCAGGACGCCCAGGACAAGAGCATGATCTTCTTGCCCTTGAAGTCCGACAGCCGATGGCGCTTGCCATCGACATCGGGCAGTTCGAAGTCGGGGGCGACGGCGCGATCGACGAACGCGGATCGCTGTGCCGGAATGGCGCCAAAGCTCCACACATTCGTGTCGTAGTCCACGACATAGGGTTGCTGCACGCGGTCGGCGAGTTCCGCGACGTTGAACCAGCGTTTGCCGTCTCGAGTGATGAAGATGTCGCTGTTGTCGCTTTGTCGCACCGGCACGCAGATGTCGTCGATGCAGGCACCCTCAGGCTTCAACACGAATCCGTTGACCCGCGGAAGCTCATTGGGATTGATCCACAAATCGGTCGGGTCAGCGAGTGTCTGGGCCACTTCCGTCACCCGCTCGTCGTGGATGACGACGGCCCCGCCATACGAACCCGTCGCTGCGGAAATCACCGCAACTGTGATCAGCAATCTGACTGTATGCATAGGTGCCTCCGTTGCATGTCACGATACATCATCGGGCCATATAAGGAGTCTAGATCAGCGAAGTTGCCGCTGAAACTCGACGAATGCCGCGGTCGCGAGGTCCGGCCTTTGCAGCACCGACCCATGGCCCACGTTTTCGAACACCACCAGCCGCGCACCGGATACCAGATCAACGAGGCGGCGGCTCGATGCCAGATTCGGATCATGATCGCCGGTCGCAACCAGCAGCGGCAACGACAGCTCGAGCGCCGCCGCCAGCAGATCGAACTTCCCTGCGGCCGCCATCGCTTTCGGAACTTCGTCGGGATGACGATGTACGTTCCAGCCTTCCGGCAGCGTGAATGCCGCAACCCCCGCCTGGGTCTGTCTCCTCAATGCGACGCGCGCGCCTTCACGCTGCGCCACCGGGTCGGCAACGTCGATACTGGCATCGTAAAAGGCGGCGGAGATCACGCGTTTTGGATTGCGGAAGCAGTACGCGAGTGCAGCGCGCGACCCCCACGCCATGCCCCAAACATGACAGCGCTCCACGCCACATTGATCGAGGATCTCATTCGCGTCCTGGCTGTAGCGCTCGAACGTGTAGCCGACGCTCGGATCGGGCGCCGGGTCACTCATGCCCACCCCGCGGACGTCGAATCGAATCAGGCGGAACCGATCCTCCAGCCGCGCAACGACGTGGTCCCACATCCGCAACGTGCAGCCAGCACCGTGCCAGAGCAGTACAGATGGGGCCGCGACCGGGCCAGACACCACGTAGTGAATCATGCTGCCATCGATGTTTGCTTGCATTGACGCGATTCCTCCTGCGACGATCCGTGGGTCACTCGTCATGGAGCCATGCTATGCCGCTACAGGATCTCTCGCCCATCAATGATCAACTGGCCGACATCATTGTGCGCGCCAAAGAACCCTGGATCGAAACCGAGCCTGGGATGGCCTGGATGAAAGTGCTGTGGACCGGGCCGGAGACCGGCCGTTGGGCCGCGCTGTTCCGCTGGAAGAAGGGCTATGTTGCCGCGCCGCACAAGCACTTGTCGGATGCGCATACCTACATCCTCAAGGGCAAGCTGCAAGTGCGCGACGGTGTGCTCGACACGGGCGACTACGACTATGAACCCAACGGTGTGCTGCACGGCGCGACGACTGCGCTCGAGGACACCGAGTATCTGTTCATTTGCGACGGGCCGGTCCTGTTCTTCGACAAGGACGGGCTCACCAACTACCTCGGTTGGGAAGAATTGCAGCGCATGAAGGATGCCGCCAAGGCGGGCAAAGCCACGTCGATGGCGATCTCGGCGGCCGCCGCCGAAGCCTGATCGGGACGCCGGGCGACTGCCTGCGGTCAGCGCGGCAGCCGCTCCGACGGGTCCTCAGGCAGCTCGAACTCCTTGACTGCCTTCAGTATGCGACGGCATGTCAGTTGACCGATCAAGACACCCGCCGAGTCCACCACGGGCCGGCGCCGACGCTTGTGGTCGATCATCGACTGCGCCACGTGAATGATGTCGTCGTTGGCATCGATGCACTCGACGGGCCCGACCATGTGATGGCGTATGGGATGGTCGCCGACTTCCTCGTTGTAGTAGGCGGCGTTCAACAGTGCCTTGAGGCAATCGAGTTCCGATAGCACACCAACCGGTCGACGGCGTTCGTCGACGACTGTGATGCCCGATATCTTGTTGACGATGATCAAGTGAATCGCGTCGAACAGATCGGTGTCCGGTGTTGCGATCACGGGATGCGTGAGCATGTGATCGCTGACTCTCACTTTACGCAGCATGGCCAATTCCTCCGCAGGTGTTTCACGTTCTTTCGTTCGCATCAGCCGCCGAATGCGGCTACCGCCTCGCGGACGACGTCGATGAGCGGTGTCGGGTAAACGCCGAAGGCGATCAGAAGTACAACGAGAACCGCGACCGTACCCTCGTCTGCGCGCGCGCCAACGCGATTGCGCACGGGTTCGGGTACGTCGGGAGATCGCGTCATCGCGAAGATGACACGCAGGTAGTAGAACAATCCGATGCCGCTGCCCAGTACGAGGGCCCAGAGCAGAACCCAGAGCTCGCCTGCGGTACCCGTCGCAAACAGGTAGAACTTGGCGATGAAGCCAAGCGTGAGTGGAATCCCGGCCAGTGACAGCAGAGCGACGGTGAAACCGAGCGCGAGACCGGGCCGCGACCAGAACAGGCCGGCATAGTCATCGATGTCGTCTGCTTCCCGCCCGAGTTCGGGCCGCGAGCTGATCGTGATGACGCCGAAGGCCGTGAGCGTCATCACCACGTACGCCGTCAAATACACGATCGAAGCCTCTATTCCCATCGCAACACCACCGGCAGAGCCAACGACGATGAGGGCAATCAGCAAGTACCCGAAATGCGCGATCGAGGAATAGGCGAGGATGCGCTTGACGTTGCGCTGCATCAACGCGAGCAGATTGCCAATCACCATCGACAGCACCGCAACGGCGCCGAACAGGGTCAACAACGGTCCATCCGCGAGCGACCCCGTTGCGTCAACGTAGCGCAGCGCCACCGCCACCACCGCACCCTTGCTCACCGTTGCCAGGTAGCCGCTGACCGGCGCCGGTGCACCGTGATACACGTCCGGCGTCCACATGTGGAACGGTACGAGCGAGATCTTGAACGCAATGCCAATCAGAAACAGTCCATTGCCCACCAACAGGTATTGGCTCTGCGCCTCGTCCGATCCGGCCTTGCCGATCGTTGCGAAGTCCAGACCACCCGTCGCGATGTAGATCAACGCCATGCCGAACAACATAGTCGTGGAGGCGACACCCGACAGCACCAGGTACTTCAGTGCCGCCTCGAGTGGCGCGTGGTGTTCTTCGGGATAACCGATCAGCGTGTACAGGCAGATCGAGAGAATCTCGAGTCCGAGCAGCACGGCACCAAAATGAACCGCAGTTGCGAGCGTCGCGGCACCGAGCGTTGCGCCCAGCAAGAGCACGTAGTATTCCTCCAGTTCGCCGCGCCTGCCCCGCAGGTAGCGGTACGAAAGCAGCGCAGTGACGATCGCCGCTGCCGCGAACAGGGTGAACAGATACGCCGCGTAGTCGTCGAGCCGGATGAGCGGAGTTACGGTGCGGGGCAACGCCGACAGCGATGGCGCCACCACGGCAATGCTGATGGCGAGCCCTGCAACGGTAATCACCGCGGCGAGCGCATGTCCGCGCTTGAAGGAAATGACGAGCAGCAGCAGGATCAGCACGCCCGCCAACGTCAGATACGGCAACAGCGCCTGGTAGTCGAGCGCGGTCATGGCGTGATCCCGGAAAACGCGGTCAGTCGTGTCACCAGCGGCTCCGACAGCGCAAACACGCTCTGCGGATGCAGGCCGAGCCACACCAGAGCAAGCGCCAGCGGAACCTGCACGGCGAGTTCGCGCGCGCCGAAGTCTTTGAAGTCCACAACCGCGACGGTCTCGCCCTGAAACGAGCGCTGCACCAGCCACAGCGCGTACACCGCTGCCACCACGAGGCCCGCACCGGCCACGACCGTGAGCGGTACGTGCACCGCGAAGGCGCCGAGCAGCACCATGAACTCACCGACAAAATTGCCAAGCCCCGGAATGCCGAGCGAAGCGACCGCAAAGAACAGCGTCAATGCGCCCATGCGCGGTGCTCGCGCCCAGAGGCCACCCATCCGATTCATGTCGCGCGTGTGCAAGCGCTCCTGCAGCGCGCCAGCCATCATGAACAGCGCCGCCGTGGAGAAGCCGTGGGCAACCATCTGCATCACTGCGCCCTGCAGCGCAATGGCGTTCCATGCGTACACGCCCAACAGCACGAAGCCCATGTGGGCGACGCTCGAGTAGGCAACCAGGCGCTTGAAATCGCTCTGCGCATAGGCCACGTAACCCCCATACACCACAGACACAACGCCCAGGAGCATCGCCGGAAAGCGAAACTCGACGGACGCCTCGGGAAACAGCGGCAGAACGAAGCGCAGCAACCCATAAGCCCCGGTCTTGAGCAGAATGCCGGCAAGAATCACGCTACCCGCCGTGGGCGCCTGCGTATGTGCATCCGGCAGCCACGTGTGGAACGGAACGCCCGGCAGCTTCACCAGGAACGCGAGGAAGAAACCCAGCATGAGCACGAAGCCCAGGCGCGGATCGAGATCGGCCTCGAGCAGCGCGAAGTAGTCGAACGTGATCGTGCCAGTGCTGGCGTTGAACGCGTACACCAGACCCAGGATTGCGAGCAACATCACGAGGCCGCTGATCTGCGTGAACAGAAAGAACTTCATCGCAGCGTACGCGCGCGCCTCGTGGCCCCAAATCGCGATCAGGAAGTACATCGGTACCAGCATCACTTCCCAGAAGAAGAAGAACAGGAACAGATCGAAGGCAGTGAATACCCCGACCACCCCGGCCAGCGTCCACATCAGATTGAATTGAAAGAACCCGCGTCGCTGGGCAATCTCGGTCCACGACGAAACGACCGCGACGATGCCAAGGACCAATGTCAGCGCCACCATCATCAGCGATAGACCGTCCATGGCCAGCTGCACGGCGATGCCAAAGCGCGGAATCCAGGCCATGTTGACGAACGCGTACCACTGCGTGTCGTGAGCCTCGATCAAAGGCGCGTTCCACACCGAATACACAAACGTCAGTGCGAGCGCGAGCGCCACCAGCGAGACCCAGCGCGCCGCGCCCTCGCGAACTGCCTCGGCGGCCCACGCCACCAGTCCGGCAACAAGTAGGAACGCGATGAGCCAGAACAGAATCACATCACGCTCCGATCGCCAGCAGCAGCATCAGTGCAAGGCCCAGCGCCATGTTCACGGCATACCAACGCAAGTGGCCGGTCTGCGTCGCTGCCAATGCGCGGTAGAGCGCTCTGGACAGCGCGGCAATCGCCGCGAACACCGCGTCGACCACGTCGTTCCGGTTCGCCCGCGCCAAAGCGACGAATGGCCGCACGATCAACACATCGTAGACCGCATCGAAGCCACAACCGCTGGCCAGAAAGTATCGAACCCGCTCGCCGACCCGCGTCTCGCGCAGACCTGCCCAGCGGTCGCGGTGTGTGAACACGAGCCAGCCGACCACGACACCCACCACGGGCACAGACATGGTGATGCCCGCCAGCACCCCACCGTGATGGCTGCCCAACCCACCATCCGGCAGCACGGCGCCCACTGGCGCGAGCCCGAACCAGCCACCACCAATCGCGAGCACAGCGAGCACGAGCTGTGGGACGGTCATGTTCAAACCATCGTGACCATGCGTCTGCGTTCGCTGCTCACCGAAAAACACGACGACGATCATGCGCATCGTGTACAGCGCGGTCAGCAACGCAGCCGCACTGCCGATCGCCCAGAACCACGGCCCCGAAGCGCCGAAGGCGAAACTCGTGAGCAGAATTTCGTCCTTGGAGTAGAAACCGGACGTCAGCGGCAACGCGCTCAGCGCCGCAGACCCGATCAGCATGCAGGCGAAAGGAATTGGCAAGCGCCGCCATAGGCCACCCATCCGATAGATGTTCTGTTCATGATGCAGCGCCACGATCACGGAGCCGGCGGCGAGAAACAGCAGCGCTTTGAAGAAGGCATGCGTCACAAGGTGGAAGATCGCCGCCGACCAGGCGCCCACGCCCAGTGCCATGAACATGTAGCCGATCTGACTCATGGTCGAGTAGGCCGGAATGCGTTTGATGTCGCGTTGCGCGAGCGCGCTGACCGCGGCGATGAACAATGTCGCCGCGCCGACCACCGCCACCGCAAGTTGCGCCATCGGCGCGAGCACGTACAACGTGTGCATACGCGCGATGAGATAGACACCGGCCGTGACCATCGTTGCGGCATGGATCAACGCCGACACCGGCGTTGGTCCGGCCATGGCGTCGGGTAGCCAGGTCTGTAGGGGGATCTGAGCCGACTTACCCACGGCCCCGCCGAGCAGCAGCATTGCCGCCAGCGTGCAGATCGGTGAGCCATTCGACCAGACTGTACGGGCGTTATCGAGAATTGCGCTGATTTCGAGCGTGCCGAATTCGCGATAGAGCAGGAACAATCCCAAGGCCATGGCGACGTCGCCGACCCGCGTGACCACGAACGCCTTGCGCGCCGCGTAACCGTTCGCAGGGTCGAGATGATAAAAGCCGATCAGCAGATAGCTGCACAGGCCCACGCCCTCCCAGCCGAGGTACAGCAGCAGGAGGTTGTCGCCGAGCACCAGCATCAACATTGCGAACACGAACAGGTTCATGTACGCGAAGAAGCGGCTGTAGCCATCTTCGCGCGCCATGTAGCCGGTGGCATACACGTGAATGAGGAAGCCGACGCCGGTAACGACACCCATCATGACCAGTGACAGACCATCGAGTTGCAGTGTGATGCGTGGCGTGAAGCCGTCGACGTCGATCCATGTCCACAAGGTCTGGGCATAAGCCACTTGACCTGCGTCATAGAACGCAATGCCGACGAGCAGTGCGACACCGGCAGACAAACCAATCGACCCCGCGCCGATCGCGGCGACCCACGCCTTGGGCAATCGACCCTCCGTGACCAGCAGCGCAAGGCTGCCAGCGAGCGGCGCCGCCGATACGATCCAGAGCAGATCGAGGTTCACCCGTTCAACTCGCTGGCTTGGTCGATGTCGAGATGACCGAAACGACGCTCGAGTTGCAGCACCAGCCCGAGACCCACCGCCACTTCCGCGGCCGCGAGCGACAACACCAGCATGTACATGATCTGGCCATCGGGCGCGCCCCAACGCGCCCCGCCCGCGATGAACGCCAGCCCGCAAGCGTTCATCATGATTTCGAGCGACATGAGCTGAAAGATGACGTTGCGTCGAACGAGCACGCCGGTCGCACCGAGCAGAAACAGCACCGCCGCGAGCACGAGCACGTGCTCGAGTGGAATCGATATCGCAATCATTCGGCCCCCTCGCGCCGATCACGCATGTAGCGGCGGCCGAAATGGAACGCGCCGATCAACGCCGCCAGCAACAGTATCGAGGCGAGTTCAACCGCCAGCAGGTAAGGGCCGAACAACGCAATGCCGACCTGTCTGGGCGGCACCACCACGGCTGCCGTAGTGGCCGTCTGCGAAGCAATCAGGTAGATCATCTCCAAGAGCAGCACGCCGCTCAGCACACCAGGTCCGATCCACATGCGTGGTTGCAGAATGCCGCGCTCCTGCGCAACGCCGCGGCGGCCCTGGTTCAGCATCATCACCACGAACACGAACAGCACCATGATGGCGCCGGCGTAGATCACCACTTCCAGCGCGGCCGCGAAGGGCGCGCCCAGCAGGTAGAAGATCACCGCCACCGCCAACAGTGAAACAATGAGATAGACGAGGGCGTGAGAAGCATCCAACCGCGTGACGACGAGGCAGGTGGCGCTGATCGTGACCGCGCCCGCGATGTAGAACAGTACGATCTCCAACTCACCTCCTAGGGCATCAGGCTGCGCACGTCGACGGGTGGCGATTCGTTGTCTGCGCTGCCCTTGGGCTTACCGTGAATGGCCTTGCCCGCCACCTGCCAGAAACTGTAGTCCGGGTACTTGCCGACCCCATCGATCAGCAGGTGCTCCTTTTCGTAGACGAGGTTGGGCCGCGTGTATTCGCACAACTCGAAGTCGGGCGTGAGCTGAATGGCGTAGGTGGGACACGCTTCCTCGCACATGCCGCAGAGGATGCAGCGCGAAAAATTGATGCGGAAGAACTCCGGATACCAGCGCCCGTCAGGGCCTTCGGTCTTCTGCAACGCGATGCAGTCGACCGGGCAGGCAGCCGCGCACAAGTTGCATGCAACGCAACGCTCTTCGCCGTCCGGATCGCGCGTCAACACGATGCGTCCGCGATAGCGCGGCGCAAGATAGGGCATCTCCTCGGGATACTCGACGGTCTCGCTGCGGCGGAACAGATGAATCATCACGGTCCACAGCGTGCGCAGCTGGCTGATCATGCAGCATCCCCCCACAGCAGCAGCACGGCGCCAGTCACCAGCAGATTGAGCAGGGTGAGCGGCAGCAGGATCTTCCAGCCGAGCGACATCAACTGATCGTAGCGGGGCCTCGGAATGGCTGCGCGCAGCAGGACGAAGAAGCAGATAATCAGCGCCGTTTTCAGCGTGAACCAGACGATGGGCGGCAGCCAGTCGAATCCCAGCCAGCCGCCAAAGAAGAGCGTCGCGATCATGGCCGACGTCAGAATGACGGACAGGTACTCGCCCACCATGATCAGCCCGAACTTCATGCCGGAATACTCGGTGTGGAACCCGGCCGCGAGCTCGTGCTCGGCTTCCGGCAGATCAAACGGCAGTCGGTGCGCTTCCGCGACACCGGCAATCAGAAAGATGACGAGCCCGAGGATCTGCGGCACACAGAACCAGACGTTTTCCTGGGCGCGCACGATGTCCGACAGGTTGAATGACCCGGCCATCATCACCACGCCGAGCAGCGACAGGCCCATGAACACTTCGTAGGTCACCATTTGAGCGGCGCTGCGCAGTCCGCCGAGCAGCGAGTACTTGTTGTTCGAAGCCAGGCCACCGAGCAACACGCTGTAGACGGCAAGCGAAGTCATCGCGAGAAAAAACAACACGCCGATGTTGAGGTCGATGATGTGCAGGCCCGGGCCGAAGGGCACCACGGCGAATCCCATCAGCATGCCGGCGACCGCGGCCATCGGTGCCAGCGTGAACACCACCCGGTCCGAGAACGGCGGCACCCAGTCGTCCTTGGTGAAGAGCTTCACCACATCAGCCACGATCTGCAGTACGCCGAACGGGCCGACTCGGTTCGGACCCAGGCGGTCCTGCCAGAAACCGAGCAGTCGGCGCTCCCACCACACCAGCACCGCCGCGCCCAACATGGCACCGAGCAAGACCGGCAGGATCATGATGAAGGCGAGTTCCATCCCTCAACCCCTCGCGATCAAGGTAGGCGCCCGCTTGAACGTCGGGTCGAGCTGCAACGACACGAAGCTGGGCGCATCGGACCAGGAGCCGGGCATACCGCGAACGTACGCAACGCACGCGACCGCAATGCGATCATCCAGGCGCACTTCGAACGAGCGGTCGCCGCATCGCACCCCCTCGCCCGCTGCAACTCCCAGGTGCTGTGCGTCCGCTGGGTTCAAAACGATGTACGGCGATGGCATGCGCGCAATGATGGCGGGCGTAAGTGCCGACAGTTCGTCACTGCCGAAGATCTCGTACAACGGCAGTGTTCTGAAGCCCTCCTCACTTGTGGAGGTACCGGGCACATCGACCATTGAGATGGCTGCAGCGTTCGCGCCGATGAGTCGCACGCCCGCATCGCCACCCCGCAGCGGTCCGCCCGCTTCCTGCTGAAATCGGGTCACTGCCTGGTTCGAATTCCAGCCCGGTGACCAGACGAAGGGCATCAGCGCAGATACGTCTGCCTGCGCCCCTTCCATCGAAAACGAAAGCGGCGACTCCTCGTCGACGGTCGCCTTGGGTTCATGGACGCTGCGGTCGGCGTGCATCGCGGTGCGTCCGCTGTAGCGATGGGGTTGCCGTGCGATGCGCTGCATCGCATCGCTGCGGTGGTTCGCACTCGGCGCGGCAGTCGCCACACCTTCGAGATTGGGCAGCGCCGCACAACGCCGAATCAGGTCATCGATATGTTCGAACTGGCACGTGCTTCGACCCAGTGCGACCGCTGCGCGTGATAACCAGCGCCACGCAGGGGCGATGGGCGCTTGCGGCTCGTAAACAGCAAAGAAGCGCTGCGCTCTAGCCTCGTAGTTGACGAAGGTACCTTCGCATTCCGCGAAGGCAGCCGCGGGCAGAACGAGCGATGCTCGCTGCACCGTTGCAGTGGTGACACAGTCGATCACCGCCACGTCGCCTTGCGCGAGCACCTCGTCGACCAACGCGGCGTCGGCCCGCCGATAGAGATCGTTTTCGAGCACGATCATCACCGCTCCATCACGAGCACGCACCAGCGCATCCGCCACGGACAGCCCACCGCCGATCAGACCGGCGCCGAGGCTGTTGCACTCGGCGACGACCTGCAGTCGACCGCAGTGCGCGCCCACGGCATCGGCGAGCTCTGCCGCTGCCGACAAGAGCTCGGCACTTGCAGCTGCCGTACCTGAAAGGACGAGCGGCCGCTGGGCACTGCTTAGCGCAGCAGCGGCCTTCGCCGCAAACGAAGCGCTCTCGTCGGG
>JBGSQB010000111.1:0-11880 GCA_041738285.1 Pseudomonadales bacterium
CGACAGCGGCCTCGGCCATCTAGCGGCGGCCTTCGGCGTGCCGACGGTCGCCGTGTTTGGGCCGACCGATGTGGCCCGCACGGGGTGTCGGGGCGACGCCGTAGTCAACCTGGCGGCGACGCTACCCTGCGCACCGTGCATGGCGCGAACGTGCAGCTATCGTGGCCCGGCGTTTGGCTGGCGCAATCAGACGATTGAACCCGCCTGCTTTGCTGTCAACGAACCCGAGCAGGTATTTCGTGCACTGATGGCTCTGCAATGAAGCAGTTAACGCTCGCATTCTGCGTGTTCAAAGTGTTCCCCTATGGCGGAATCAGTCGCGACATGTTTCGCATCACGCAGGCGTGCATCGCGCGCGGGCACCGGGTGCGGATCTATACGCTGAAGTGGGATGCGCCTGCGCAGCCGGAGTGCGAGGTGGTGCTCGCCAACGTCCGCGCATTCACGAATCACCGCCTGTACGAGCGATTCTCCGAATGGGTACATGCCCATGTCGTTGCCCACCCGGTAGATGCGCTGATCGGCATGAACAAGATGCCAGGTCTCACCGTCTATTACGCGGGCGACTCCTGCTACGAGGACAAAGCACTCACCCAGCGCAACTGGATGTACCGACTCACTGCGCGCTATCGCCTGTTCGCCCGCTTCGAGCGGGCGGTATTCGACCGCGACTCCAAGACCGAGATTCTTTCCATCTCCGATGTCCAGACACCGCTGTTCCGCAAGTACTACGGCACGCAGTACGAACGCTTGCATGCGTTGCCGCCGGGCGTCGATGTCAGTCGTCGGGCGCCGCCGAACGCAAATGAGATCCGCGAGTCCGTGCGCAGGGAGTTCGGCATCGCCGACGACGTGCATCTGATCGTGTTCGTCGGTTCGGGTTTCATCAAGAAGGGTTTGGATCGGGCGATCGAGGGCATGGCCGCGTTGCCAGCGGAGATCCGCGCCCGCACTCGAATGTTCGTGCTCGGCGAGGACAAGGCCAAGCCCTTTCGCGCAAGAGCAAGACGCCTCGGGCTCGCGGATGCGATCAACTTTCTCGGTGGCCGCGACGACGTGCCTAGATTCCTGTTCGCCGCAGATGCATTTGTGCTGCCGGCATACGATGAGAACACCGGCACCGTCATCATCGAGGCGATGATCGCGGGGCTGCCTGTGCTCGTGACCGAAAACTGCGGCTACGCCCGCTATGTCGAATCTGCAGGCGCAGGACTGGTCGTTCACATGCCGTACTCGCAGCAGTCGTACAACGAAAAGCTGCGTGAACTGCTGATGTCGAGTGGACGAAGCCGGTGGCGAGCCAACGGCTTGGCCCTCGGCGCGGATCCACAGATCTATCAGCTCGTAGACCGTGCTGTGGAGCTCATCGAATCCTTCGCGCGCGGCTCCTATGTGCGACCGGCGCCCCTTCCGGAAGTCGCGTTCTGCCTGTTCAAGTACTTTCCCTACGGTGGATTGCAGCGCAACTTCCTGCGCACGGCACTCGCGCTGCAGGCGCTTGGGTATCGCATCCGCGTCTATACGCTGTCCTGGGAGGGGCGCGTGCCCGATCGCATAGATGTGGTGATCGTGAAGGTACGGGGAATCGCCAATCACCGTCGCTACGACCGATTCGGCGCCAAAGTCGCGCGCCTGCTCGATGGTGAGGCGATCGCATGCGTAGTCGGTTTCAACAAAATGGCGGGTCTCGATGTCTACTACGCCGCGGACCCCTGCTTCGAAGACAAGGCACAGGCGCTGCGCGCCTCCTGGTATCGGCACACGCCACGCTACCGGTCCTTTGCGGCCGCGGAGCGCGCAGTATTCGGTGCGCAATCGACAACGCGCATCATGCTCATCGCGCCCGGCCAACAGACGCTCTTTCAGTATCACTACGCGACCGCC
Source organism: Pseudomonadales bacterium (assembly GCA_041738285.1). Lineage (GTDB taxonomy): Bacteria > Pseudomonadota > Gammaproteobacteria > Pseudomonadales > Azotimanducaceae > SZUA-521. Next base: position 1,885 of record JBGSQB010000111.1, read on the forward strand.
ACGCAGCGATTCATGCTGTTGCCACCTGGCATCGCGCGCGACCGCATGGCACCTCCCAACGCGACTGACGTGCGTGCGGATCTGCGCGCGGAATTCGGAATCGGGGTCGACGATCTTTTGTTGTTGATGGTGGGTTCGGGTTTCATCACCAAGGGGCTCGACCGGGCATTGATTGCGCTCGCTCAGTTACCTTCCGATCTGCGTTCGCGCTGCCGACTGATTGCCATCGGTCAGGACAATCCCCGCAGTCACCTGCGCATGGCAGCGCGATTGGGTGTCGCCAATGCATTCACATTGCTGCCCGGTCGCGACGACGTGCCTCGATTTCTCCAGGGGGCGGATTTGCTCGTGCATCCTGCCTACGCGGAGACCGCCGGCAATGTCCTGTTGGAAGCGGTCGTCGCGGGCTTGCCGGTGATCGCAACCGACGTATGTGGCAACGCACCCTACATCGAACGGGCTGAAGCGGGTCGCGTCGTACCGAGTCCGTTCTCGCAGGAGATATTCAACGAGATGCTGGCCGACATGCTGCGCCGCGACGAAGCGCGACTGCAGTGGCGACGCAACGGCGTGACGTTCGGGCAATCCGCGGACTTGTACAGCCTGCCGGAGCGCGCCGCGCAGTTCATCGCCGCGATTGCGGGCGAGTGCAGTCGGTGAAGGAAGTGCTGATTCTCGACGAGCCAATCGCTTCGCAGTGGGCAGGCCGCGACGCATTCGATGCCGTTCGCGAGATCCAGGGTGAGGTCTACCGCGACGTTGGTGATCGACGCACGCTGAAGTTCACCCTCGCCGGAAAGGGATACTTCCTCAAGCTGCATTCCGGCGTTGGTTGGACTGAGGTTTTCAAGAACTGGTTGTCCGGTCGTCGGCCGATCGTCGACGCCACCAACGAGTACCATGCGTGCGTGCATCTGCGTGGCCACGGCGTGAACGCACCCAGACCCACGGCGCTCGGTGTGCGCGGCCGCGACATCGCGCATCGTGTGTCGTTCGTCGTGTGCGAAGCGCTCGAGCACCACACGAGCCTTGCCGTATTGACCGAACGATGGCACGACACAGCGCCGCCTCCATCGACCAAACGCGCCATCATCGAAAGCGCGGCACAGCTTGCCCGTCGCATGCACGATTGTGGCGTCGTACACAGGGACTTCTATCTGTATCACCTGCTCGTGGATGACGAGCGGCTCGCTGCCGGCGCCGTCGATCTATGGCTGATAGATCTGCATCGGGCTCGGATCGTCAATGCGGTGTCGAACTACTGGCGAGTGCGTGATCTGGGTGCACTCATGTTCTGGTGTCTGGATCGACCCATGACGCGGCGCGATTATCTGCGGTTTCTCCGAGCTTACGAGAACAAGCCGCTGCGCGAAGCACTGGCAATCAGACCGCAACTGTGGGGTGCTGTGGTGCGTCGCGCGCGCGCGCTGTATCGAAAGGCGCGGCGCAAAGGTCTCGTTGCGAAACGGGGCGTTCCGGATGCCTGAGGAACGGATGACGGCCGATCGACTCGCCTCGCTTGGCCGCGATGTGCCGGCGTCGTTTGCAATCCGCGCACTGCTCAATGACGAAGCGGTTGATCTGCACGTTGCTGAAATTCGCCGGCTGTTGCCAGGACGACGCATTGCCGCCGCCGCGGATTTTGGCGACAAGCGCGCATTCGTCAAGCTCTTCTGCGGACCGCAGGCGCGGCGGGACGCGACGCGCGAAGCAGATGGCCACCGCCTGCTGCATGACGCCGGAATCGCAGTTGCGGAGTTGCTCGGTCGAGGTCGTATCGACGGTGGTGGTGAAGTCGTCGCGTACGGTCTCTTGCAGGACTGTGTGCCGATCTCGGCGGACGCACTGCCGCGCGCGATGTGGACGCTGGCGCGCATGCACAACGCTGGCATCGTTCACGCCGATCTGCATGCAGACAATCTGCTGGTGTCTGCGGATCGGATTCACGTGGTCGACGGCGGCGCAGTGACCGCCCGCGGCGCACCGTTCACTGAAGAGGGTCGCGTCAAGGACATTGCCAGTCTGCTTGCGCAGTTCGCTTCATCCGGCCGTGCTCAGATCGACAATGTCATCAATGCGTACGCAGAGGCTGCGCCACGTATCGATACTCGGCGTTGGCGCGTGCGGCTACAGGCCGCCTTCGCGGCAGCTCTGCGAGCGCGTGTGCGCCGCTACGTCCACAAGTCCATGCGCGACTGCTCCGAGTTTAGGGTCGAGCAAAACCTGCGACGATTCACGGTCTGCGTGCGCACGGAGTTCCCGCGGCTCGCGGCTGTGATCGATGATCCAGACGGGTTCGTTGCGCGCGGAAGGACATTGAAGGATGGCGGCACCGCGACCGTCGTGCGTGCGCAAGCCGAACCCTTGATGATCGTCATCAAGCGCTACAACATGAAATCGGTAGGCCATCGCTTGAGTAGAGGACTGCGCGCGAGCCGCGCCAGTCGCGCCTGGCGCAACGGCCACCGGCTGCGGATGCTCGGCATCGCCACAGCCGATCCGCTGTTGCTCGTCGAAGAACGTTTCGGCCCCATACGCGGCCGCGCCTTCCTCGTCATGCGGAGCCTCGACGGGCCGACCCTCGCGGACGTTGATCCGCGCGCTCATCTCGATCGGATCGTTGCAATGTTTGGCGCCCTGCGCGACGCCGGACTCGTTCATGGCGACACCAAGGCCAGCAACTTCGTACTCGACGGCGAGGCGCTTGCACTCGTCGACCTCGATTCGATGTACGAAGCGAACGACGCGCGACTTCAGCGGGGCCATGCGGACGACATCGCCCGATTCCTCGCCAACTGGAACGATGCACCCGATGTGCGCGCGCAGCTGGCTGTGGCCCTGAACACGGTCGGGGCACCGGCTTTTGTATAGAATCGCGCGCACCGAAACTGCCGATTCGGCTCAATGATCATCCTGGGACTGTCGGGCGCGCTCAATCACGATCCATCGGCAGCGATCCTGGTGGATGGTGAGATCGTCGCTGCCGTCGAGGAAGAGCGGCTGATTCGGGACAAGCACGCCAAAGGCAAGATGCCTGTGGAAGCGGCGAGATACTGCCTGCGCACCGCGGGTATCGCGGCCAAGGAAGTGGATGTCGTCGCCTTTCCGTTTGCACCCATTCCACTGTCGAGCCCAGCGCGATGGCACTACGCGAAACGTCATTGGTACGCGCCAGATCGCGCGATGGACGTACTGATCAACGGTAATCGCCGCTTTCGACGCAACCGTGATCGCGTGCTCGAAGCGGGCGCTTCCATCGGCATCAACTGGGAACGGACTCGATTCGAGCCGGTGGAACATCATCTGGCCCATGCCTCGAGCTGCTATCACCTGTCGGGATTCACTGGTAAGGCCGCCATTCTGGGTGTGGATGGCAAGGGCGAGTACGCGACTACGTTCTTCGGCTACGGCGAAGGCGGGCGCATTCACAAGTTGAAGGAATTCTACGACCCGGACTCGATCTCGGGTCTCTACGGCGCGATGACGGAATACCTCGGCTTCGAGATGCTCGACGGCGAGTACAAGGTCATGGGCATGGCGCCCTATGGGGATCATCGCAAGCACGATCTGTCGCGCCTGGTGCGGTGGCCGCGCAAGGGCGAGTTTGAAGTCGATACGCGACTCGTCAATACGGTCGGCTTTCGACGCTACAAAGAAGCTGGTCTCGGCTTCTATTTCAGTCGCAAGCTGGTCGAGTGGCTGGGTCCACGCCGGCAGGGTGATGACATCGATGAGCCGTACATCGACTACGCGGCATCCGTGCAGCGGCTGTTCGAGGACGTATGTCTCGAATTGATCGAAGTGCATTTGGGCGACGTCATCCGGGAAACCGGTCGCCTCGCATTTGCCGGCGGCGGTGCGCTCAACGTCAAACTCAACCAGCGGATTCTCGAACGCGGTGACGTGAAGGAACTGTTCGTGCAGCCCGCTGCCGGTGACTCGGGAACCTCACTCGGCGCAGCGACATTCGTAGCCGCGCAGCACAAGGAGCCATTGCGCCGCATGCGCCATGTCTATCTCGGGCCTGGCTACACCACGCGTGAGAGTATCGAGGCGCTCGAAGCGCGGGTGGAGCGTCCACACTGGCGCATGCTCAAGGACGTGCCAAAAGAGACGGCGCAGTTGCTCGCTGCCGGTCATCCGGTGGCGTGGTTCCAGGGCCGGATGGAGTTCGGTCCGCGCGCGCTCGGTGCCCGCAGCATTCTTGGGTGTCCGAGCGCAGCCGGCATTGCGGACCGCATCAACGCGCAGATCAAATTTCGCGAGCGCTGGCGCCCGTTCTGTCCGAGTGTGCTCGACCGGGTGGCGCCCGCGATCATCGGCACGGGCCATCCGGCACCCTTCATGACCATCACCTTCGCGGTAACCCCGGAGTGGAAATTGCGCATTCCGGAAGTGGTACACGCCGACGGCACCGCGCGTGTGCAGATCGTCGAGGCCGACGTCAATCCGCGCTACTACGCGCTGCTCGAAGAGATGGAGCACCTGACCGGCAACGCGGTCGTGCTGAATACCTCCCTGAATCGCCGCGGTGAAGCGATCGTCAGTTCGCCCGATGATGCACTGGCGATGTTCTATGCCAGTGATCTGCAATACCTGGTGATGGAAGACATCCTGGTGACCAAGGGCGATGACTGAGCGCCGCGCGCTGCAGCTCTGTCCGAGTGATCATCCGCCGTTTCGTGATCTGTGCCGGGTCCATGCGACCGCTATGGTGCGCGCTGGCTACGACGTCGATACGGTTTTCCTTCGCGCACCCGTGGGCACGCCCGACCCGAACGCGACGTATCTGAACGCCGTCGGGAATCGCGCCATGGTGCGGGCGTTGGTTGCGCACCTGGCAGGGCGATCGGTGACGCTGACGGTCGCCCACCGCTATCGTGCCTGTCGAATCGCCGTGAGTGCGCGCCGCACCGCGGGTGTCGGACGCATATTGGCGATTGCCCACGAGTACGACCTGTTCAAACGCCTTCGGCGACGGTTTTGGCAGCGCATGATGGGGCGTGATGTGACGTTCGCCGGCGTGTCGCAACCCGTTGTCGACCAGATGCGAGCGCAGCACCCGTCCGTGGGTGTGCCGTTGGTCGTGCCCAATGCGCTCGACCTCGGCATTTTCGATGCCGCACTGCTCACGGCCGATGTGGCGCGCGAAGCACTCGGCATCGCCGCGGACGCTTACGTGATCGCCGCAGTCGGTCGGCTGCATCCAACAAAGCAGCCGCAACTTGTGCTGCGCGGGTTTGCAGATGCCATCGAGTCGCTGCCGCGAAACGCACGCCTCGTATTCGTTGGTGACGGCGAAGAGCGTGACGCATTGCGACGCCAGATCGACGTCGCTGGGCTCGCCTTGCGCGTGACATTGCTCGGCAGCGTCGAGCAGGCCTCACGGTACTTCGCGGCGTTCGATCTGTTGCTTGCGGCGCCAAGATACGATGAGGCATTCGGTATGACGCTACTCGAAGCGATGGCGGCACGATTGCCAGTTCTATGCGCGGATTCGCCGGGACCCCGCAGCGTTCTCGGCGAGGCCGGTACTTACTTCTCCGACGCGGATGATCTCGCAGTCAAACTGATCGATGCGGCGACCGGCGCAAGAATCGAACATCAGCGCGCACGCCTGGAAGCCCACTTCGACGTGTCTACTCTTGCCCGTTGGTATGTGAGTGTCCATCTGCCATGAGCGCAACGCTCGTCGGGCTGGCGGCGATGCTGCTCTTCTTCGCGACCGCGTTCACGGGACATCTGCACGGTGGCTATCGGCACGTTCGCCACACCATCAGTGAGCTCGGCGCGCACGGCACGCAGTCGAGCAGGCTCGTCAGCACGGGCGTGTTCCTGCCGGTCGGCGTACTACTTGCGGTGGCGGCCTATCTCGCGTGGACGACGGCACCGGAGGCAGCGCTGCTGTGCGCCTGCATCGCCACCGGCTACCTGAGCGCCGCTGTGTTTCCCTGCGACGTCGGGTCGCCCATGACGGGTTCGACGCGGCAGCAGCTCCACAATCTGGGTGGTGCCGTGGAGTATCTGGGTGGGGCGTACGCGTTGTATGCGCTTTACGCCGTGCAGGGTGAACCGTATCGCCTGGCAGCCGTCGTCGTTGTGGTCGCGTTGGTTGGCATCGGTATCGACAATGCGTGGCGCGGGCTCATTCAACGGATCGCGGAGTTCACGCTGTTCGCCGCGCTACTGATGGCGTTGATTGCCGCGTAGTATGTTCGGGAAATCAGGAGATTCCTCGATGCAGACGGTCACCGGCGCGTGCTTTTGCGGCGCCATCACCTATCGAATCGACGGCGCGCTGTGCAGCGCGCGGTCGTGTCACTGCTCCCGATGCCGGCGGGCATTCAGTGGCGCGGCATCGGCTTACGCGGAGCTGGCGCCAGGCGCCGAACTTCATTGGTGCTCCGGCGCGGAACAACTGGTGCGCTACTCCTCAGCCCAAGGCTGGGCATTGGCATTCTGCGGCGTGTGTGGCTCGACGCTGTGCGGCATGTTCAATGAGCGTGTGCACGGGGTAACGCTCGGCTGTGTCGATGGCGACCCGGGCGTTGCGATCGAGCGCCACATCTTCGTCGGCTCGAAGGCGCCCTGGGATCACATCGGCGGTTCGGCGCCCCAGTTCGCGGAACACGCGCCCGCATGACGATGGCTTCGCTCGCCGCGTTCTATGTAGTGGCTTGCGGATTTGCGATCGTTTCGCTGTTCCAACTTGCGCTGGCGCTGGGCGCACCGTGGGGCAGCCTCGCCATGGGCGGCCGCTTTCCGGGTCGATATCCGCCGGCAATGAGGGTCGTGTGCCTGTTCATGATTGCCCTCTATGCGGTGATGGCCCTGGTACTTGCGGCGCGGGTCGAGCTGGCAATGCCACAGTGGTTTGCGCTGTCGCGCACCCTCACCTGGGTGATCGTCGTCATCATGGCGCTGGGCGTCGTTGGTAATCTTGCTACGCGCAGCGTTTGGGAGCGGCGTATCTGGGCGCCAGTCGCGATCGTGCTGCTGGTATGCAGCGTGGTGATTGCGCTGAGCTGAGCGCACCACTAACGTCGGGGCCTTCATCATCGGGATCGAACGATGGCGCATGAACCGAAAGATACCGATCCGCGGCAGTGGCACCGCTTCTTCGCCGTTGAATACAACAATCGCGCGTGGGCGCTCGCCGGTGCGCCGCGTACGTCGATCGAAGATGCGCAGATGCTGGATGCGGCTCACGCCGCCGCGGCACACTGGGCGGTGGTGGGTACCCAGTTGAATCACATGCGAGCGACCATGTTGCTTGCCCACGTGCATGCGCAGCTCGGTCATGGTGCGTCGGCCATGGCGTATGCACGCGAGATGCACGCTTACTTCCTTGCCAACGACACACCGGATTGGGAGGTCGCGTTCACGCATGTGATTCATGCCGGTGCGGCCCACGCCAATGGCGATGACGCGGTGTATCGGGCCTCTCACGCCGCCGCGGTCGACGCCCTCGAAGCGATCGCCGACGCCGACGACCGTGCCGTGGTCATGCAGACCTTCGCGCAGATTCCACGGCCTTGATCCGATGCTCGCGTTTCCGAAGTCAGTGCCAGTACTGAGTGGTGGAAGTGTTCTGCTGCGGGCGATGAGCGAGGACGATCTGCCCGCGTGGTACGAACGCCTGCGCGATGCCGAGGCGGCGCAGATGGCGGGCGATCCGATCGCGGAATCCATCAGCGTGTGTGCGGAAGGACTAGACCACCATCGCCGCACCTTTGCAGAAGGTTCCGGCATTCGATGGTCGATCGTTCCCACCGGAAGCCAAGCTGCGGTCGGATCCATTGGACTGACTCGAATCGACCACGATGATTGGTCGGCGGTGCTGGGCGGCGCGGTTGCGCGCGCCTGGTGGCGTCGAGGCATTGCGACATCCGCCGCGGAACTCGTCATTCGCTATGCGTTCGACGTGATGCAGATCGATCGGATTCGAGCGCAAGCGCTGACATTCAATGGTGCATCCATCCGCGTGCTCGAAAAGCTCGGGTTCGCGCGTGTTGGGCAGGTGGGCGATGACGTACAGTACCAACGAATCAATGAACGCACCGACGGGACAGGTGGTTGAGGTGGCTGCTGTTGCGTACTTTCGCGCCCAGGCGCACAACAACGCGTTGGCGAATCATCGGTTGCTCGCAGCCTGCGCGGAGCTTTCCGCCGAGGCGCTGCAGGCGCCGCGCACGAACTTCTTTCCCACCATCATTCAGACGCTCAACCACATTCTGACCGTCGACTGGTTCTACGTCGATGCGCTGGAAAGTGGCCGTCTCGGTTACGCGGCCTTTGATCCGGAGATACCCTGCCCGCAGTTCGAAGACCTGCAGGACGCGCAGCATGCGGTCGATCGTCGACTGATCGCGCTGTGCGACGGGCTCACCGAGGCATCCCTGGGTGAGGTCGTTGCCATGGTGCGTGATACGTGGACCCAGCACGAGCGCAAGGACCGCACGCTGTTGCACCTGTTCCAGCATCAGATTCACCACCGCGGCCAGGTGCACGCGATGCTGGCGGGTACGCATGTTGCGCCGCCACAACTCGATGAGTTCTTCCTCGATCATCCAAGAGAGCGAGCACTGCGCGCGGACGACCTGCGTGCGCTCGGGTTCGATGAAGCGCGCATCTGGCGCGGGCTGGATGATGCACCGTGAGTGAGCGTACATTCGCGGCATGAGCATGGAGGTCGAGTTTCGACGAACCGGTGCGCGGTGCTATACCCTGATCGTGCGGCGCGGCGCGGCGCGGCGCCGCCGGCCGCCATGAATCCGGCCCCCGGGTATGACGCCTTCATGCCGCACGATCTGCTGCACTTCGTCGTGGAACGGGAGCTCGGGTTGACCCAAGGTATCTTCGGCCAGGTTGCCGCGGGCGGTACCGCCCGCACGTTTCACGCATCGGCGCAGGGCGTTGGTCGCGCGCATGCGCGTACGCGACGCCGAGCCCGTGCGCGCGGTGAGTCACTGGCGCGCGAAGGTTCCGAGTCGGCTGCCCAATCGGAACGCTCTACCTACATCTGTCTGTACGAATGGCTGCGTCGGTCGACCGATGTGGCGCGCCGTCACCGCGCGCAGGACTTCAAGGACGACGTAAGTGGAATGCGTTCTGCTATGCCAACCCACGAAGCCAAAGCGCTCAATGCTGCGATGATCGATCGGATCTGCGCAGCGCTCGATGGGACCAGTCGGCAGTGGACGGAACTTGGCGACGGTCAGTCTTTCACGCTGGTCTGGCCGGAAGGACGACGGCATGCCGGTCGTCGTTGACGTCGATGCCATTCGAGTTCGTCCCGCGACGCCTGCGCGCTGGCACGACGTGGTACAGATCTTCACTGCGAAAGGCTGCTCCGTAGCGCGCGGTTGCTGGTGCATGCACTACCGTCGCAGTGGCGCGCCGGCGCCGACCCCGCGCGGTACGACCCGTGCGGATGTCAACCGCGCGCAACTGAAAGCGCTGACGGCTGCAAGGGTCGCCCCAGGGCTGATCGGCTACGTCGGCAGAACCGCGGTTGGCTGGGTCAGCCTTGGGCCACGTGAAGACTTCGCCAAGCTCGCTCGCTCGCCGGTCATGAAACCGGTGGACGATGCGAAGGTCTGGTCGGTCATCTGCTTCGTGGTACCCGCGCCTTATCGTGGTGCGGGCGTCGCTCGCGCGTTGCTCAATGGCGCCATCGAGTATGCGCGCAAGGCCGGCGTTGCCACGCTCGAAGCGTATCCCGTGGACAAAAGTGCGCGCGGGCGCGACGACTCGATGTGGTTCGGTGCGAGATCAATGTACGACGCAGCTGGATTCACCGTGGTTGCCCGACGTAAGGCGAGCCGTCCGGTGATGCGCCTGGCGCTGCGCTGAAATGGTAGACGCACGGGCGATCTTCCTTGCGGTGCACAGCGGCCTGCCGCGCGAAGGCCCGGGTAGCCGGTCGAGCACGAGCCGCGCACTGCAGCTAGCTGGCGCGCTACCTGAAGATGCCCGCATCCTCGACATCGGCTG
>JBGSQB010000252.1:0-23507 GCA_041738285.1 Pseudomonadales bacterium
ATGTGCAGCAGCGGCAGCAGAATTCCGTAGCCGGTACCGCGGTTGGCCGGCTGTACGATCAGATTCTGCGGCGGCAGGTCGACGAGCGCCGGCTCCCAGAACCGCGCATGCTCGCGCGCTACGACAGTGGTGACGCGCGACATCGGCGCCACCGCAAGCGCGCGTCCCATGGCCAGTCGCAACAGCGACGGTCCACCGGTCAACGACCAGAACTGCTTCGGCACCGTTTCACCGAATTGATCCGTGGTCAGGCTCTTCAGCCGTGAACCCGAACCCGCAGCCAGCACCAGCGCCCAGTTGTTGGATGTCTTCATCGCAACGCGTCTCCCGAATGAGTGCGCCGCTTCTCAAGCGGCGCGAAAGTTGTGGATCTGCGGCCTACTTGCCGGCCGGCGTGGGATCGGTGACGACGACGACACGTGCGCCGGCGATCTTTGCGCACGTGCCGTTCGGCACGTAGATCCAGGCTTCGGGGTGTGAGTCGACTTTCACGTGGCTGTGACAGGCGTTCATGCTGGTGGCGCAGTCGTTCTTACCGGCCTTGATGACGCCGGCGCACTGCTCCATGCCGGGCTTGGCCGCACCGGCATCCAGTGCGAGCGTCGCGCCGAGCGCGGCAAGTCCTGCAAGGGCCATGCGAAGGGCGGGGTGAGTGAGGGTCATGAGTGTCTCCTTTGGTTTGATCGCTGACGTGCGATTGCGCATGTCATCGACAATCCAAGGAGCAACCAGCGTGCCAGGCTGACCTCCGCTGCAAAGCCTGGTGTTTTCCTGGTTTTTTGCTGGGTTTGCTGCCCACCACCGCGGCCGGTGGTGGCGGATACCGCAATCGGTTGCGGATCAGTCGAGGTATTCTGTCTTGCGGATACCGAGTTTGCGGATACGGTGGCGGGCTGTACTCGGTTTCATATCGAGGAGCTTCGCGACACCGCGCGGCCCTTCGATCACGCCGCCGGTACGGCGCAACAGCGTAAGGATGTGGTCGCGCTCTACGTCGGCCAGACGCATCCCCGGCGCCGACCCGGAACCCGCGACCACAGTCGTCTCGGCCGTCGCTGATCTCGTGTTCGCTTGCGGTGCATCGAACCAGTCGAGCACCAGGCGACCTTCCGTGGAATAGACGATGGCGCGCTCGATGACGTTCTGCAGCTCGCGCACGTTGCCAGGCCACGGGTACGTCTGCAGTCGCTCGATGTCCCGCGCCTCGATGTGGGTGATCGAACGTCCCATGCGCCGGGCCAGGTTGTCGACGAAGTGCCTGATCAGAAGCGGAATGTCGTCGATGCGCTCGCGCAGCGCCGGGACCGCAATCGGGAACACGTTCAGCCGGTAGAACAGATCAGCGCGGAACCGACCTTCGCGAACTTCGACCTCTAGATTCCGATTGCTGGCTGCAATCAATCGCACGTCGACACGTTGCGTCTGCGAACTGCCAACGGGTTCGAACTCGCGCTCCTGCAGTACCCGCAGCAGCTTGACCTGTGTTTCCAGAGGCAATTCGGTGACCTCGTCCAGAAACAACGTCCCGCCATCGGCAAGCTGGAAGCGACCGATGTGCCGATCCGTAGCCCCCGTGTAGGCGCCTTTGACGTGGCCGAACAGCTCGTTCTCGACCAGGCCAGAGGAGATCGCCGCACAGTTGAGCATGACCATCGTCCGGTCACGTCGACGACTGGCATCGTGTATCGCGCGCGCGACGAGTTCTTTACCAACGCCCGTCTCGCCGGCAATCAGTACGGTTGCGTCGGTGACACCAACGCGTGCCACATTGCCGAGTAAAGCGCGAATTGCCACCGATTCTCCAACGATCGTGCGCGGACGGGCACCGAGTTCGGTCTGCAGATAGTCGTTCTCGGCCTGCAACCTTTCCTTCAGCTGCTCGACTTCACGCAGCGCCCGTTGCAGCTCGGCGGTACGGTCTCTCACCCGCTCTTCGAGGCGCGCCTTGGCTTCTTCCAGTTCGAGCCGCGAGCGGCGCAGGCTGACGTGGGTGTTCACCCGGGCAACGACTTCCTCGTACTGGAACGGTTTGGTGAGGTAGTCGGTGCCGCCCGTTGAGAAGCCCTTGATCTTGTCCTGGGTGTCATCGAGCGCGGTGATGAAGATGACCGGTATCGACTGCGTGATCGGATCCGCCTTGAGTCGGCGGCAGATCTCGAATCCATCGATGCCGGGCAACATGACATCCAGCAGAATCGCATCGGGGCGACCGTTGCGCGCGCGTTCCAGCGCACTGGCGCCATCCTGCGCAACCAGCACGCGGTAGCGCTCGCGTTTGAGGCACTCCACCAGCACGCCGATATTCTCGACGACATCGTCGACCACCAGTACGCTGCCGCCGTTCAAGCCGCGATCTCTTCGGCTATGCCCGCCAGATCGAAACGCGCAAGTCGCGCGCGCAGACGCGCAAGGCAGATGTCTCCGGGTCGGTCACGCTCGGCGGCGTCGATCAAAGCCTCGATGCCACCGACGTCGCCAAGCGCGACCAGATCGCGCATTGCGTCGCGCACAGCATCCGGCAAAGCCAGATCGGCCGCCGGGGGCGGCAGATCGACATCGACACCGACACGCAGTGACAGGCCCAGCAATCGAGCCAGACACCCCGTGACCTGCTCGATGCGCAGCGGCTTGACCAGAAAGTCATCGCACCCACTGACGACGCTCTCGCGGCGCTCCGAGTCGAACGCACTGGCCGATGTGGCCACGACTTTCAGTGACTCGAGTCCCGGCAGCGCACGCAGTTGCCGCACCGTCTCGAATCCGTCCATGTCCGGCATCACCAGGTCGATGAACAGTGCATCCGGCACGACACCTGCGCGCAGTCGCTGCAATGCGGCCGCGCCGGAGTCGACCTGATCCACCTCGAATCCGAGAGCGGTCAATATGCTGCTCAACACCAGCCTGTTCTCTGTCTGATCATCGACCACGAGAATGCTGCGGCGGCGACCCTCATAGGCCCATCGATTCACGGCCGCGCCGCGCTGTTCAGCGGCGTCGACCTCCGATTGCACGATCGCCGCATCGAGTCGAACAGTGAATGTGCTGCCATCGCCGACATGACTCGTAACGTCGAGGGAACCGCCCATGGCCGTCACCAGCTTGCGGGAGATCGCCAGTCCCAATCCGGCGCCATCGCCATGACCGAGCTGGCGGAATGGTTCGAAGATGCGCTCCATGTCGCCGGCGGCAATGCCGATGCCACGATCCTGTACTTCGAAGCACAGTGAATAGCAACTGTCCGCTCGGACGGCCGACAGGCGCAATGTCACGACCCCGCCAACGCGTGAGAACTTCACGGCATTGCCGAGCAGGTTGAGTAGGATCTGCCGCAAACGCCGATCATCGAGCAGCAGCCGTGCTGGCAATTCGGGCGGCAACACAAGGTCGAACCGGACCCGCGCGTCGGCGGCGCGGATGCGGAACATCTCACCCAATTCGCCGAGCAGGTTGCGTAGATTGACCGGTCGTGGCTCCGGGTCGACCCGACCAGCCTCTACCCGCGCAAGTTGGAGCACATCGTCGATCAGCGTCAACAGATGCTCGCCGGAACGCCGCATCGTGGTCAGGTTCGCACGCACGTCCGCCTGAACGCGGCCGTCTCGCTCCAGCAGTTGTGCGTACCCGAGGATGACGTTCAGCGGCGTGCGCAGTTCGTGACTCATGCTGGCGAGAAACTCGCTCTTCGCCTGGCTTGCCGATTCCGCCAGTTCCCGCGCCGCGATCAGTTCGCGTTCGGTGTCGATGCGCACGAACGTGGCCGCGATACTGTCGGTCAGCAGCTTCAGCATCGTCATGTCGTCGTCGTTGAGTCCGGTCGCGTTGCCGCCAAAGCCCGCCAGCGTCAGCGTGCCGAGGCGCAATCCGGCGTGATCGATCGGCACGGCGATCGAAGAAGTCGGCACCGCCCTATCGGCTCCGTCCGCTGCGATCCACTGCTGTCGACCATCCGCGCGATCGATGCGTGCACTGGCACATCCCGCAACGATGCGCACCTGATCGAGAATTGCGCCCATCGTGGCGTCGAGGTTGGCAAGCGTCACCTCGGCGCAGCGCTTCGATACGGTCGATAGAATCCGTTCGAGCGCGAGGCGCCGGCTGACGGCGGCTTCAGCCGCCTTGCGCGCGCTGACATCGGTGATCACCGATCGCGTCATCACCGGCGTGCCGCTCGCATCCAACACCGGGACCACGTTCACGTTGGCCCACACCGAGCGGCCATCGCGAGCCCGGAACTCGACTTCTTCACCGAGCGTTGCTATGCCGCTACGAAAGCGTTCGAACACCGCCTTCGCCTTGCCGCGGCCGTCGGCAGTCTCGGCAACGAAATCCAACAGCGGTCGACCGACGACTTCCTCGGGGCTGTAACCGAGCAGTCCCTCGACCTGTCGATTGACGCGTTCGATGGTTCCATCGACGCCGGTCGACCAGTAAACGTTGGGGGCGTTCTCGTACAGATCTCGAAATGCCCGCTCCTGCTCGCGCAGGTCCGACTCGGCCTTGAGGCGGCTGGCGATTTCGTGGCGCAGCTGCGTGTTGACCCGCGACAGCGCTGCGGTGCGCTCGGTGACGCGCTCTTCCAGCCCCGCCTTCGTGCGTTCGAGCTCTGATTTGACACGCACGTAGTCGCTGACATCGACCACCGTGAACAGTGCGCGCGCCCAGTCGACGCGGTGGTTCGGCAACATCGACCAGGAGACGAGCACACGTCGCATCTCGCCATTCGGCGCGACATGACTGATCTCGGCACTGCCGCTGAACACATCGCACACCAGGCCGCAGTACATCGACGTGCCGAAGGTCATCGCTTGCGGCGTCATCAATGTCCGTACGTCCAGCAACTGTCGTGGATCGGAGACGCGGTACATCGACAGCGTCGCGCGGTTGATCCGCCTGACCGAAAACGCGTCGATCAGGTGCTCCCGCAGCACCGCATCGGTATCGATGCGCTGCTGCAGCGCCGCCGGCGCGAGACCAAGCGACACGAGTACCGGCTTTGCCGCCGACAGGTCGACTTCCCAGATCGACATCGGCGAATCGTCGAACAGACTGCGGTAGAGCGCTTCGCTTTCAGCCAACTCGGTCGATAGCTCGCGCTCGCGCGCAATTTCCCGCAGCAGACGATCGTTGAGCGTCGCCAGCTCCCGCGTCCGCTCGGCAACACGTGCTTCGAGCGCCGCATTGGTGGCGGTGAGTGCGAGTTCGAACCGGCGGCGCTCGAGTTCGCCCGTGGCGCGCATGGCAAACAACTGCAGCGCGGAAATGTCCCAGGCGTTCCAATCCCGCTCGCATGTATCGATGAGTGCCAGGTGGCCGATGACACGATGCTGCGCATCTTTGAGCGGAATCGCGAGATAGCTGTCGGCACCGAGATCGACCAGCCCGATGTCACCGGGAAACAACCTCGACACGCCATGCTCGAACATCGTCACTTCGCCACGCAGCACGCTCTCGCAAGGCGTGCCTGCCAACGCGAACGCAGCAGTAGGTCGCAGCGCACCATTGCACCAGAACGACAGCGGTGCAGCATGGGTGCCATCCGCGACCAGCTCCGCCACGAACGCGCAGGGCACGTGCAGCACCTGCGCAACGACCTTGACCAATTCCTCGAAGAAGCGTGCGCCCGTGAACCCGGCGAGCGCTTCTTCGACCGTGCGAATCAGCTCTCCGGACTCGCGAGAAGCCACCACCGTGCCGCTCAAACGACGGACCAGCTCACGCGAGGCGGCAATGACTGCGACTCACTCACCCGGCAGATGAGTGCGTCGGCGGACCAGCGCCCGGGTCCGTGCACGATGATTACCAGCAATGCCAGGCCCCATAGCAGGTGCTGTGCGAACGCCGCCTCGAAACCCTCCGCGAGCAGAACGTGGGCATACGAAATCACTGCCATTGCGTTCACGGCGCTCAAGCCCAGCGCTACCAGCCGACCAGTCAGCCCCGCAATGAGCAGCAAGGGAAACGCCAGTTCACCGGCGGTGCCCACGACGGCGGCGAGTACGGGTGGCAGCACCGGCGTGTGATACTCCTCGCGGAACAGGAACAACGTATTCTCCCAACTCGTGAGCTTGAGCCAGCCCGAGCGCAGGAACTCGAGCGATACCCAGACGCGCAGCGCCAGCGCAAGAGGATCCGACAGCATGCGCAGTGCGCGAGCAGGTCGGAGCACGAGCCAATCGGTCAATCGGGTGAGTGTCATTCAGCTATCTCCTGAGTTTCGATTCAACGGACGATGTCGACGATGAGGCCGTCGATTGCGAGCGCGTGCAGTGCAGCCGCGACGTCGAAGGACGGCGAACACGTCAGCGCGCGCTGTAGCGCAACGGCAATGGGTTGCAGCCTCAGCAACGCCTGGAGGAATTCGCAGCGCGCCCGATCGATGCGTTCGACCCGAACCGAATTTGCGGCGCGAAAGATCAGCACCTGCTCTGCGCCGCGTTCGAGATCGATGCGCACGTTCTGATCCTGATGGGTGAACCAGATGGAATGAAGGGGATGCGATGAGCGCAGCACCGCGACGCTCGGGTGCAGTAAGAGCAGCAGCGCTTCAAGCGCGGTCTCGTTCAAATCGGCGAGTTGGGTGAGATCGGCAGCGCCGACATCGGCGGCAAAGCGCGCCGCTTCGATCGCATGTTCCAGCCGTGCGACATCACCAAGGAATGCGTATTCACCGTGGCCATAGATGCCATCGAGGAAGCCCGGAAAATCGTCGCCAAACTGCCCGAGGTCACCGCTCTTGGAGGGATGCATACGCTGATACTGTCGCGCCAATGCGGCGAAGCAGTCCGCACCCACCAGCGCGGCGACCACTGCGTGAGTCCCTTCCAGCGCCTTGCGGAAATTTTCGCGCACGTTGTTTTCGTAGATCTCGATCTGCAGGGAAGGCTCGACCACGCCTTCGCGCAGGGCCGCTTCCAAGTTCGACCCGCGCCCGAACAGAAACGCATCGCGGCAGCGCAGTTGCAGATCACGCAGCGCGGACACGAGCGTCTCCCGCAGCGTCACGCGCATCGAAGGCAACACGATCGGCGTGCGCTGCCTCGCCGATCAGCACGTCGAGCGCCGGAATGTCCGCATCCCACTCGATCAACGTAGGCGCCGATGGAAATCGGGCTATGGCCCGCTGGTACAAGGCCCACACGGCATCGCAGACTCGAGTCGAATGCGTATCGATCAGTACGCCCGCCGCCGTCCAGGGCTGGACACTGTGCCCCGCGAGATGAATTTCGCCCACCAGCGTGGGCGGGATCGAATCGATATACGTTGCCGCATCGATTGAGCGGTTCACCTGATTGACGTACAGATTGTTGACGTCCAGCAGAATGCCGCAGCCGGTGCGGCGCGAAAGCGCGACCAGAAACTCGGCCTCGCTCATGGCATCGCAGGCAAACGAGAGATACGCGGAGATGTTCTCGATCAGGATCCGTCGACCCAGTACGTCCTGAGTCTGCGAAACGTGATCGGCAACAACACCGAGGGATTCCTGCGTCAGCGGCAGCGGCAGCAGGTCGTTCATGTGAATGCCGCCAATCGCTCCCCAACACAGGTGTTCCGAGATGAGGCAAGGCTGCAACCAATCCACCAGATGGCGCAGCGCGGCCAGATGCGCCTGATCGACGCCATCTGCACTGCCGAGCGACAGGCCCACGCCATGCACGCTGATGGGATAGTCGCCGCGAATGTGCGCAAGAGCTGCGCGACCCGGGCCGCCCGCAGCAAAGTAGTTTTCGCTGTGCACCTCGAGCCAGCCGACCGCAGGGTGACCAGCGATGAACGCAGGTACATGCGGTGCACGAAGACCGATCCCGGCTGACGCCGGGATCGGACCACCCGTGACCGGGTCGTTCATCACTTCGCCTGGGTGGCGCCGCCGACCAGACGCTCGCAGGTGCCATTCGGAACGAAGATCCATTCCTTGGCATCGCGATCTTTCTTGGCCTGTCCGGCGCACGCATGGCCGTTGGCCGCGCAATCGTTCTTGCCGGCCTTGGCAACGCCAAAACACTTCTCTTTGCCTTCGTCATCGGCGGCCGACGCCGGCAACGCGATGGTCGCGAGGGCGACGACGCCTGCCAGTGCCGATGCCATGAGTTGCTTGCTGATTTGCATGGGGGTTCCTTTGGTTGATGAGTGGCGCGGGCGCTCACTGCCCACGGACTCCTACATAGCAAGCGCAGTGCCAGTGACAAATCCGCTGCGCAGGCCGCAGCGACAGGGTCAGTCGCGGGTGGTATCCGTCAACTGTGGTGGCCAGCCACCGCCGGTGGTGGAATCGCCGCGGGCGGTGGCGGGATCCTGCTCGAGTACGAGACCGCCCAGTGGCGGCAAGGTCAGGTCGAGACAGAATGGCCGGCTCATCCAGGCTTCGGGCTTGCTCACCACGCACCCGAGGTTGCCGACGTTGCTGCCGGCAAAGCAGGCGCTGTCGGTGTTGATCCGTTCCACGTAGGTACCGGGCCGATCGACACCGATTCGGTAGCCATAGCGCACCACGGGTGTGAAGTTGAGCACGATGACGAGTTCGCGACCGCCACCGCTACGCCGGAACGCAATCACCGAGTTGGCGTGATCGTGACAGTCGAGCCACGCAAAGGTGTCAGCGTCGGCATGCAGCGCCGGGTGATCGCGATACAGCATCGCCAACGCGCGCAGTACTCGGAACACCCCTTCGTGCGGCGCATGCGCGAGCAATTGCCAGTCGATGAAGCCGTCGTGGTCCCACTCCCGGCGCTGGCCGATCTCGCCGCCCATGAACACGAGCTTCTTGCCCGGAAAGGTGAATTGCAGACAGAACAGTAAGCGCAGGTGGGCGAACTTCTGCCAGTCGTCACCCGCCATCTTGTGCAGCAGCGATGACTTGCCGTGCACGACTTCATCATGCGAGAGCGTCAGCACGAAATGTTCCGTGTGCGCATACATCGCGGCAAACGTGAGTCGGTGATGATGATGCGAACGGAAGACGGGATCCATCTGCAGATAGCCTAGAACGTCGTGCATCCATCCCATGTTCCACTTGCAGGTGAATCCGAGGCCGCCCGCGTACACTGGCCCCGTGACCATGGGCCATTGCGTCGACTCCTCGGCGATGACGAGCGCACCGGGTACGCGCGCGCGAATCGTCTCGTTCAAGTGGCGCAGGAATTCGATCGCCTCCAGGTGCTCGCGGCCACCATGTTCATTGGGCACCCATTGACCAGCACCGCGCGAATAGTCGAGGTGCAGCATGCTGGCGACCGCATCGACCCGCAGGCCATCGATATGAAAACGTTCCAGCCAATGCAAGGCGCTACCGATCAGAAAGCTGCGCACCTGCGGCCGGCCATAGTCGAATACCGCGGTGTGCCAGTCGGGGTGGCGACCGCGGCGGGCATCGGGATACTCGAACAGCGGCTGGCCGTCGAACCAGGCAAGACCGTGATCATCGAGCGGAAAGTGGGCCGGCACCCAGTCGAGCAATACGCCGATGCCATGGCCATGCATGCAGTCCACGAATTGCGTGAGCCATGCCGGATCGCCGGCGCCAATTCGATGGGTCAGGGCGTAGTAGCCGAGCACCTGATAGCCCCAGGAACCGCCGAACGGATGCTCCATGATCGGCAGCAGTTCGATGTGGGTGAATCCCAGCTCACGAACATGGCTGGCCAGGGCGTGGGCGACCGCGACCGGATCCGCCAGACCGCCGTCCAGCTCGCGCCACGATGGCAGATGTACTTCATAGATCGACAACGGCGCGGCGCGCCAATCGATCGTTGCACGTCGCATCATCCACACATCGTCCGTCCACACGTGTGCGCGTTCGTCCGTCACCAGCGCGCATGCCTGTGGAGGCGCTTCGAACCGCGTTCCGAATGGATCCGAACGCAGCTGGACCTGATCGCTATCGCGATGCCGGATCTCGAATTTGTACGGCGTGTCGACGTCGAGTTCGGGTACGAACAGCACCCAGATGCCGTGCGCCTGATGCTGCAACGGGTGCCTTCGCCCGTCCCAGGCGTTGAAGTCGCCGACGACGCTCACACGCTCCGCATGAGGCGCCCACACGCTGAACCGAACGCCCGCAATGCCGCGAATGACCGCGTGGTGCGCACCGAGAAACCGTTGCGGTGCGAGGTGCGTACCTGCAATGAAGGATTCGATGTCCTTGCCATCGAGCGCGACTCTGAACTGGTACGCATCCATTTCGACGCGCTGTCGACCGGCGTCGCACCAGGCGACGCGATATGCTGGTGGTAACGAAGCACACGGGCCGCGCCATTCGAACACGCCGCGATGGGTCATGCTGGCAAGCAGCCGCGGTCCGCCAACAATGCGTGCCGACTCCGCCGCCGGCAGCCACACACGCACTTGAGCAAGGCTGCCAACACGCCGCACACCGAGGACCTCGAACGGCGCGTGCCAGCGCGCGTCCACCAGTGCAGCGATGGCCGACTCATGCATGAGCAACACCTCCCTGGTAGACCGCTTCGTACGCGCTGGCGCTGTGCTGCCAGGAAAAGTCCCGCGCCATGCCATTGCGCATCAACGTGTGCCAGGCGTCGCGATCGCGGAACACGGCAATCGCATCGGCGAGACATTCACCGAGGGCTCGCGGGCTCGGGTCATCGAATGCGAAGCCGCTCGACGGCGTCACGGTGTCGGCGAGACCGCCGGTGCGGCGCACCACGGGTATGCAGCCGTAGCGCTGGCTGTACATCTGATTGAGGCCACATGGCTCGTAGCGCGACGGCATCACGAACACGTCGGCACCCGCTTCGATGCGATGGGCGAGCCCTTCATCGAGCCGCGCGAGGAACGCGATGCGATCGGGAGACTGTGCTGCAGCCGCGGCGAGCGCCGCTTCGTGGTGGTGGTCGCCGCGGCCGAGCACGATGAGTTGCGCACCGAGTTCGAGGATGCGCGGCAGCGCCTCGATGACGAGATCGATCCCCTTCTGATACGCGAGCCGAGTGATCATCCCTAACAGCGGCGCGCCGGTATCTACGGCGAGGCCAAGCTCGTGCTGTAGTGCGGGTTTGTTGCGTGCTCGCGCCGACAGGTCGCCGCATGTGAACCGATGCACAAGGTGCGCATCCGTGGCCGGGTTCCAGATGCAGGTATCGATGCCGTTCACAATGCCGAACAACACGTTCGCGCGTTGTCGCAGCAGGCCATCGAGCCCTTCGCCATGCAGCGCGGTCTTGATCTCGCGGGCGTAGCTCGGCGAGACCGTGGTAATCGCGTCGGCGAACCCGATCCCCGCCTTCAGAAACGAAAGGTCGCCATGAAATTCGACCGCGTCAGGCGACCACCACTGCCCTGGCAGTTCCAGGCGCTCGAAGACCTGCCGATCGAATCGTCCCTGGTAGGCGAGGTTGTGGATGCCGAACACGACCCGTGGCGGATTCGGCAGTTGACGCGCCAGTGGTGCGGCAAGTCCTGTCTGCCAATCGTTCAGATGCAGTACATCGAACGGTGCGCTCCGCGCGGACGCTGCGAGTGTCGCGACGATCGCGCGACAGAAGATCGCGAAGCGTTCGGCGTTATCGCCGAAATCCCGTCCGGCCGCATCCGCATAGGCGCCGCCGTCGCGGTGAAATCGCCCCGGCGCGTCGACGTACCAGACATCCAGTCGACCAAGGCGCCCCGCGCGAATGGATACCGACTCGCCCATCAGCGAAAAGCGGCCAATTTCCCGGGTCGGTCCACGCTGGTCGAGCAGCGCGCCATAACCCGGCAACATCACGGTGACTCGATGTCCACGCCGGGCAAGCGCATCCGGCAGCGCCGCCGACACATCCGCAAGGCCGCCGGTCTTGATGAGGGGAACCAGTTCGCTCGTTGCAAACAACACCCGTAACGACACGCATCCTCCCATGCAGCCGGCATTGGAGATGCCAGTCCCGTGCCAACCCGCTGCGCTGGGGTCCGTTCATGTTGCTGCCGCCGCCAGTTGCAGCCCGCTCCGGCATGGCACGTCCGTTACTCGACCCGTGTGATCATCCAGACGCCGGACGATCTCGCGCATGACCGATGCGCTGACCACCATGCGCTGATGACTGGTGCGCACTTCCACGTTCTCCGCCAGAGGCGACGCGACCTTCTTCGTCGCCCGTTCGATCAACCGCACGACCGCTGGACAGGGACCTACGTCCGGCGTCGATCGAAAGGGGCTTGCGAGCGTCATCACCATGCGCACCGACTCGGGTGCGGACTTGGCGACCTCGCGGGCGTAGATACCGCCGAGGCTGTGACCGATCAGCGTGACTGCGCACTGCGATGCCTCGGCCTCGGCGCGCACGCGATCGACCAGACGCGCAAGGAGGCCATTTACGGGCCCACGGTTCTTCCCCAAGCCCCAGGGCAACGTCCGGTAGCCACGATGACTCAAGTAGGCGCGCAGAACGACGGTCGACAGGTCGCAGGCGAGGAACCCCGGCAGCACAAAGACCGGATGAACGTCCCGCAGCTGCGGCCACTGCGTCGCCAGATCCAGTATCGAATTGATCGTCGGGCTACCCATGATGATGACTCCCGCTGACGCTTGACGCGAGCGTCGAGCAAACCGCGTGCCACGGAGGCAACTTCGTCGCGGGCCACGAAATCCGGCTGCCGCGAACCCCCTTCCGCTGTCATAGCGTCGCCATTTGTCGTGGCGCGCCGCCGCATGAGGTGGCGTTGCGGCAGTTGCGCGGCGGGCATATCCTCCATCGGCTGAGGCTCGGCTGGCCCACCGCCGGGCGCTGGGGCGGCACATGTCACAAGCCTTACATCTTCAATCCGCATCCACGTCGCTGCAGCTCGCGGACCTCGAGTCCTTGTTGCACGTCATCGAAAACACGGCGGATGCCACAGGTATCGACTATTTCCGCACCCTGGTCGAGCATCTGGCGCGGGTGATCGGCGCACGCCATTCGTTTGTTGCCGAGTTCGTGCAGCCGTCGCGCGTTCGCACCCTCGCGTACTGGTCAGACGGCGCCATCGTGCCGAACATCGAGTACGACCTCGCCGAAACACCCTGTCGCGAAGTCATCGACGGCAACTTCTGCTTCTATCCGTCCGGATTGCATACGCACTACCCGATCACGGAAAAAGGGATCGAAAGCTACCTCGGTTGCCCGTTGAAGACGCGCGACGGCCGCATCCTCGGCCACTTGTGTGCGTTCGATGAATCGCCTATTGCCGATGATCCCCATCGCCTGTCCATCTTCAAAGTCGTCGCCGCACGTGCGGCCGCAGAGTTCCACCGCATGCACCTGGAACAGGAACTGCGTGACCTGTTCGACGAAGCACCGATTGCCTACGTACACGAGGATCTCGACTCGCGCTTCATTCGCGCCAATGCTGCCGCGCGGCGAATTCTCGGCATCACTGAGGAAGACGTCGTGGGGATGGTCGGCAAGACGCTCGTCGCCGACACACCGGAGGCGCAGCAGCGTGTCACCGAGGCGTTCGAATCGGTGGGCCACGGTACCGATACCAGCGGTGTCGTGCTCGAGATGCGACGCAAGGACAACGGCAAACCGACCTGGATCCAGTGGTGGTCCAAGCCGGATTCCAGCGGCACCTACACGCGCACGATGTTCGTCGACATCACCGATCGCGTACTGCTCGAGCGCGAGCAGGCCCGGCTCAAAGCCCAGTACGCCTACCTGCAGGAAGAACTGAAGTCGGTCCACAACTTCGAGGAGATCGTCGGTGCCAGTCGTGCACTGACCAAGGTACTGCGGCAAGTCGAACTGGTTGCGCCGACCGATGCGACGGTGCTGATTACCGGCGAGACCGGCACCGGTAAGGAGCTGATCGCGCGCGCTATCCACTCGGCCAGCAGTCGGGCCTCGAAGCCGTTCATCAAAATCAACTGCGCCGCATTGCCGGCGAGCCTGGTTGAAAGCGAGTTGTTCGGCCACGAGCGTGGCGCGTTTTCCGGCGCCGTCGCGCGCCGCGTCGGGCGCTTCGAACTCGCCAACACGGGCACGATTTTTCTGGACGAAGTCGGCGAGGTGCCGCTCGAGGTACAGGTCAAACTACTGCGAGTGCTGCAGGAACGCGAGTTCGAACGGGTCGGCAGCAGCCAAACGATCAAGACCGACGTGCGCGTCATTGCAGCGACGAATCGCGACATGCAGACCGGCATCCAGAACGGCGATTTTCGCGCGGATCTGTTCTTCCGCCTCAATGTTTTTCCAGTGGAACTGCCGCCACTGCGTGCGCGCAAGGAGGACATTCCGCTGCTCGCCCACTTCTTCGTCCAGAAGTACTCCCCGCGGGTCGGTCGTCGAATCGACGCCATCGACCCCGACGCCATGCAGCGCCTGGTCACCTATTCCTGGCCCGGCAACATCCGCGAGCTCGAGAACATCATCGAACGCGCACTGATCCTCACGACCGGCACCGAGCTGCAGATCGACCCCGACATGTTGCCAAGAGATTCGGCGCCGCTCACCGCACCCGTCGGCAGTCAAGCCGCCGCACAGTCCACGGACGCGCCCAGCGGCCTCGATCTCGACTCGATTCAGCGCGAACACATCGTTGCCGTACTCACCGAGTCGAACTGGGTGATCGAAGGCAGCCGTGGTGCCGCGACGCGACTGGGTCTGAAACCGGGCACGCTGCGGCATCGCATGAAGAAGCTGGGGATCGCCCGCCACATCGCTCACGGATAACCGCGGCGCACTGCGGAAAACCGCAAGCGCGCGTGGCGCGATGCCGCTGACGCCACGCTCCAGCATTGGCCCGAGTATTGCTTGAGACCCTGTGTCTCGTTGTAGGGCCCACCTGTGCTGCATATCTCACATTCACGCGAAGGCGATGTCACCACCGTGCTGCTGGAAGGACGCCTGATGCGCGATTGGATCGGTGAACTGCGCGCCGTCATCGACACCGAACGCCAGCGCGGACCGATCGTCCTCGACCTGAAGCAACTCACGTTCGCCGACCGCGCGGGGCTCGACTTGCTCCGGGAACTGACGACCGACGGCGTTCGCCTGGTCGGCGCTACGGCATTCGTACGCGGACTGCTCGATGCCTGACTCGACTCAACTCTTGTGTCGAACGTCCGCAGCTGCGCTCTGCTGGTAGGTCTTGATCACGCTTTGCTCGTACGCGCGCGCTGGTGCCGGCACCTGCCCGCCCCTGCCCGTGGTGAGCCAGCGTCGAACGCGACTGGCATCGCCGATCGGCGTGCGCTTGCCAAAGGAGTTGAGCAGCACCATCGCGACCCGCTCACCATCGATCTTCGCGACCATGACCAGGCAACGGCCCGCCTCATCGAGGTACCCTGTCTTGCTGAGGCCAAGGTTCCAGCTTTCGCTCGCAACCAGCGGATTGGTGTTGCCGTAAGCCAGCACATAACGAGGGTTCGTGAACCTCACATCGTGATGGCTGCTGGTGGAAAACGAGCGAACGGTATCGTAGCCGTACGCGCCCTTCACCAGCGCGAAGAGATCTTGCGCAGTGGAGCGGTTGCTGGGTGACAGCCCCGCCGGATCAACAAACCGCGAGCGGCTCATCCCGAGCGTCGCGGCCTTGTCGTTCATGGCCGCGACGAAGGCCTTCACGCCGCCCGGATAGTGTCGCGCCAGCACATGCGTGGCGAGGTTTTCCGACGACATCAGCGCTATGCGCAGCAACTCACCGCGTGCAACCTCCGAGCCGGGCCGCAGTCGGGAGTACCCGTTGTTCTCCGTACGCCGGTCCCAATTGACGATCGTCAGTCGTTCGTCCAACGGTTGCTTGCCATCCAGCACGACCATTGCCGTCATCAGCTTCGTGACCGAAGCCACCGGCACGGGAATGTCAGCGTGCTTGCGATACAGTACTTCGTCGGTATCGAGATTCGCGACCACCGCGTTCGCCGAAGCCAGTTCGATTTTCGAAACGTCGGGATCGTCGACGGCGAACAGCGGGAGTGAAAGGACGAGGGGTGCGAGGTAGAAGAAGTGCCGGTATTTCATCGGGCGGAATGTACCCGACGCATCGCGGCTTGCCCAGCGCCCTGTATCGGGTGCGCTTCGAAGGTGGTAGCTACGGGTGGACTTGAACCACCGACCCCACGATTATGAATCAAGCGGCTCCTGAATCGCTAAGAACTTGATACCGCTACGAGTTCAATCACGACGGTTTCTAATATACGGGATGATCGACCAATGGCAACCGCTTGAAACGCCGCGCCAAGGACGTCGATATTGGAGAGATCACCGCAGTGGCCTGACGGACTCGGGCTTCGCCCGGTAGATGCGCTGGGTCACGCGCGCGTCTGCGTGTCCAAGCAACTGGCGCGCATGCTCCAACGTCGTATCGCTTCCGGTCTTGCGCCGCAGATCATGCTCCGTGAACCGCATGGCTAGAATTCGACGCTCCAAAGCGGTGTTCATCTTTCTTTGCCAAATCGACTTGAACCCATCGCGCGAGTACGGCGCACCCGAGCGCGTTGAGAACAGATAGAGGCTACCTATCCGTCTGCGCAACCGACGCGCGCGCTGAATTGCGACACGCAGTGCGGGGGACCATCCGATGATCTGTTCTTTGCCAGTCTTGCTAACCACGACATGGACTCCGTCATCCTTGAGCTGCTCCAGTCGCAGATCGAGTAGATCGCCCTGTCTCAAGCCGGTCAGCACCTTGACGTCCATGTACGCGGCAATGAATTCACCTGCGAACTCTCGAAACGCCAGGAATTCAGCATCATCAACGTAGCGATTCCTTGCCTTTTCCTTGAATCTTTCCACACCCTTGCATGGATTGAAGCTCGCCGGAACAACACCCCAACGCCCTGCCTTTTTGAACATATGGGAGAGCAACGAGATCTCTCTGTTCGCGCCGACCTTCGACGCACGACCGCGCTCATCCAAGTACGCGTAGACTTCTTGGCCCGACATGCTCGACGGTCGCAATCTGCCGAACGCCGCGCGCAGGTACTTCGCCCCTGCGAGGTTGCCCAGATAGGTTGATCGCGCCTTCAGCGGCGCCACCTCGGCCAAATAGCGATCGAACACATCGTTCATTGTTTGCATCGAGCCTTTGGGCCCGCGTATGCGCGCATACTCCGCCATGGCCTTGACGTAGTCGCGGCCGAGATTGGTCCAAGTGTTCGAACCGTACTCGACGAAGTAGTAGCTACCCGAGCGCAGATACATGCGTTCCGGGAGATGGCGATCCTTACGACGTTTGCGACCCACGTTGCAGCTCCCTCAATGCGTCCCAGTCGGGTGCCTCCGACCGCGTCTCGCGTTGCCCCAAGCGTTCCAGCAAGGCCGATCGCGCGATCATCGGCTGTCCAAAGCGGTTCGGCAGGAACGGTATGCCGTTACGCACCAACCACCCACGCTGCTCAGCCTTGCGTTTGTAGCCAGTCAGTTCGGCCACTTCCTCCACGTCCAGAAACGTTACGCCCATCACCGTCCACTTGACCAGTCCAGGCCACCGATCATGGCTGCGGCGTCCGGTCAGCGCTCTAATAAAGGCGGTCATTAGACGGCGCCATTTACCGGTTACGTCGACGTAGCGCTGCCGTAGGGTTCGTTCCGTCCACTACCACCGACTGGAGCGGAACCCCATGGTAGATCCGATTCCCACCGACGCCCCTGCAATCGCATACTCGATCCCGCACGCCGCCAAAATGCTCGATCTGCCGGAGACCAAACTCTGGCAAGCGATCAAAGATCAGGCGCTGCGTTCCTTCAAAGCTGGCCGCTCACGGCGCGTGACACACGCGGCGCTGTGCGAGTACGTGCGCGAGTTGGAACTGCACAGCGGCCAGATGCCATGATCCGAAGTTGCAGCGACACACGCGAGCGCGGCGCGGCTGGGATCGAGCAGTTGCTGGCGCGTCTGGAAGGCGTGGTTGAGCGCAGCTACGGCCAGTATCTGGCGCGCTGTCCTGCGCACGACGATCACGATCCCAGTCTCTCGATCAAAGCCCTCGATGACGGTCGAGTACTACTGCACTGCTTTGCAGGCTGTGCTGTCGAGTCGATCCTGATGGCGTTGCGGCTCGAGTGGTCAGATCTGTTTCCTGCGGGTGCACGGGCACTCAGCGCTCCGACCAGCCGATGGAACTACCACGACCTCTCGGTGATGGCCCGGCGCGAGCTGCAAGTGGCGATCGTGGCGGTATCGGATGTACTCGCAGGCAAGCAGCTTTGCGCTGCGGATCTGACGCGGCTGACGCTGGCCCATGAACGGCTCACCAAACTAGTCGAGCTGAGCGGTGATTGATCGCGCCGAGCGCGGGGCGGCCGCCATCGATCGCTATCTGTCACCACGGCTGGTGGTACTCGAAGCCAGTGGTGTGACCCCACAGCCCGTGGACTGGCTGTGGCCAGGCCGGATTGCGCTACGCAAGGTGAGTCTCATCGCCAGTGATCCCGGGTTAGGCAAGTCCTTGGTCACCGTCGACCTGGTGGCGCGCGTGACCCGCGCTTCGCCCTGGCCGATCGATGGCACACCTGCGCCGTTGGGGTGTGCCTTAATCCTGAGCGCCGAAGACGATGCTGCCGATACCATCGTGCCGCGACTGCTGGCTGCCGGCGCCGATCTGACCCGGGTCCGGTTGCTCGACTGCGTACGCGATGTCTCCGCCCGCGGTGATCCGTACGATCGGGGTTTTTCGCTCGAACGCGATGTGCGGCTGCTGGAAGGCGAGCTACTGCGGCTACCGGACTGTCGGTTAGTGGTGGTGGACCCCATCAGCGCCTACCTCGGCGGCACCGACACCCATCGCAACGCCGAAGTGCGCGCACTGCTGACCCCGTTGACCCAACTGGCACAACGCCATGACGTGGCCATCGTTGCGGTCAGCCACCTCAACAAAGGCACCGGACTCAGTGCCAGCTATCGGGTGACCGGTAGTATCGCCTTCACCGCTGCCGCACGGGCGGTGTATCTCATCGCGAAAGATCCGGACGACGCCAGCCGCCGGTTGCTGATGCCGATCAAGAACAACCTGGCGGAGGACGCCACCGGACTGGCTTATCGGATTCAGGTTGATGCCAACGGGACGGCGTTCGTCCGCTGGGACAGTCAGGCGGTTCGCGTCGCCGCCGACGAGGCGCTCAATCCCGATCCCGACGCCAGCGCCAAGGACGAAGCCGTGACCTTCTTACTGGATGTCCTTGCCAACGGCCCGCTGGCGGCCAAAGCGGTACTCACCGCTGCCCGGGAAGCAGGCATCGCTGAACGTACGCTGCACCGCGCAAAAAAGTCCTTGAATGTGGTGTCCGGCAAACGTCAGTTCGACCTCGGTTGGGTGTGGCAGCTTCCCTCGAACGGCACCCTGTGACCGCCCCGAAGGTTGCCAAGATTGCCAAGTTTGCCACGCAGCAAGATTGGCAATCTTGGCAACCTTCGGCGCCGTCGCGGCATAAGTACGCTGCGTAACCAACCTGTTCTGCATAAGTGGTGTGTGCCTGGGCTCGTCGCGTCGGCCCGCCCAACCATCGATCTCAACGTCGCAAACTCATTTCGCGGCGCAGCATTGGGGTCATCGATGCAGCGCGTCCGCGCCCCAACAAAAGCGCAGGACGCGCGCCGAAGATCGATGAGCGTGTCGACGTCGATGTCGAAGCAGGTGTGCAATTTTCGACCGCCACGGTGTTGCTCAACCTGGGGCGTCGAACAGTGTTCGCCACACGACGGTGAGTGTGGTCGGTGTCCGACTTCGAATTTCGACGCGTGATCTCAGTGAGATCACTCGAATCGACGACGGACACGCGCCTCACAGATCGCGATTACGATCGAACAGCCAGGATTGTGAAGAGTGAGAACTCGGCGCGATCCTGGCAACGATCCGAAGGCTGCCTGCGTCACTACACCGCGCAGCGGGTAGTGACGCAGACGCAACCTCAGTAACCGCGCGGACTGGCGACTTGTTTGTCCGGTGACTTGCACGTGACGGGTTCGTAGACTGCAGCCAACGTTCGGTTTTATCGCTGGCCACTGCGACAAGTGTGGCAACTGGACGACCCGTCCAGGCACCTTCAGGTGTACATCAGGGTACAGCGCGATTTCGAACCGGCATTGTTGTAGTTGTATCGCGCGGGCTCTTTCGAGCCTCGGTTCTTTCTCGAAAGTGGAGCATTGCTCCTTCCTCCCCGCCCGGCCTTCGGCCTGCCCTTCGCGAGATGATCTCGCCCCACACTGGATCTTCGGATCCGTACTCGTTCTCAGGGCGCAATGCCCATGCTCGTCTGCGTCGACGATTCGTTCGATCGTTCGGCTTCATTCACCCCGCGGCACACGCCGCTCGTTCCAACGGAGGTAATAAAAGACCCAGATGAAGAAAAAGACCTGGTCGCAGGTCAGGATCGTGTGGTCCGGCAGCGGCGTACTCCCCTCACGGGAGACCCGCTGTGGCCTGCAATCAGGCATTCTCAGGTCGATTCGGGCGTGGTGGCCCGTGACCGCTACTGTACCGTAGGGTACGGACTCGATGGGCTGCGGCCCGCGAGTGGTCAGAAACACTTACCGAATGCAACACACCAGCAGTTCGACCTGAGACCATGCGGAAATCGCCAAGGGTCACGCATGCATGGCGCTGTTCGTCATCGCGCCGGCGACCTAGGCGTGTGCCGTCCCGCCGACGAAGTCGATTGCCGAAACCATGGTGCCGGCGATCGTTGACATCACGATCCTGACGGGCGGCGATGCCGCTGTGCCGTTTTTTGGACGTTCCGTCGTCCTGGTCTGCGAGCCGACGAGCACATAACCGTCAGTCGATCGACTTGCCGATCTCTTCAAGGTGAAGGCGCAGCGTCATTCGATCAAGCGCTGCGATCGGAAGGTTTACGAACAGCTTGATACGGTTCTCCAGCATGCGGAATGCATCACGAAACGCCAACCACCGTATCGAGGCGTCGCCAGTCACCGCGGCAGGATCGGGAATACTCCAGTGTGCGGTCATGGGTTGACCGGTCCACGCTGGACAGGTCTCGTTCGCCGCCTTGTCGCAGACCGTAAACACGAAGTCCAGGTGCGGTGCGTGCGGTCCAGCGAATTCGTCCCAGCTCTTGCTCCTGAGCCCCTGCACACCCATGCCGAGGTGTTCGAGCAGCTCAAGGGCAATGGGGTGCACCGTACCGACCGGGACGCTACCGGCGCTGAAACCACGGAATTTGCCGGCGCCCCAACGATTGATCAACGATTCCGCCATGATGCTGCGCGCGGAGTTGCCGGTGCACAGAACAATACGTTGAGCATTTTCTCGGACTGGTTCGTCGGCAATTCCCGCTCCCTCCTCGGCTCACCCCGGCTGGGCAGCCAGTGTATTTGGGCCGGGCAGCGTGATACCAGCTCGGTCCGCCAGATTCAAACACCTACCGCTGTTCAATCGGGGTGGCAACGCTGTCCAGTTGGCCCGTTGCTGTGCGCGCCGCGGGGTTGGATCCTGCGCAACGCGGCCGTGTAGCCGTTACATGCGTGCTCCAACTGAGCAGCCGCTCGGCTATAGCACGCCACCCTTGCGACTCCGCGAACCGGCGTACCATACGCCGGTCGAGCAGCAGCGCACGTTCGATGGCGCGCCTCAGACCCTTGTCGAGCGCACCGTTGACTCCTTCTACGACGACATCGATCGGTCCGGTGACGGGAAACGCAGCAACCGGCGTACCGCATGCCATCGCTTCGAGCATCACCAGACCAAACGTATCGGTGAGCGACGGGAATACCAGTACGTCGGCTTCTGCGTAGCAGGCAACCAACTCGTCTGCGTATCGGTAACCGAGCCAGGCGACCTGTGGAAAGCGCGACTCAAGCGATGCGCGCGCGGGTCCGTCGCCCACGACCACCTTGTCGCCTTCGATGTCGAGCTCCAGAAAGGCCTCCAGATTTTTTTCCACTGCCACGCGACCAACGTACAGCAGGCGCGGTCGCGTACGCCGCCGGCGCGGCTGTGGTCGGAAGCGCTCTGTATCCACGCCCCGTCCCCACACTTGGAGACGTTCGAATCCATGTGCGAGGAGTTCGTGGCGATGCGAGTCGGTGGTCACCAGCACAGCCTCCGCCGGACGATGAAAACGGCGCAGTAAGGCGTAGCCGATTCGGGTCGGAATCCGCCAACGCGCGTGTGCGTACTCGGGAAACTTGGTGTGCAATGAGGTCGTGAACGGCAGGCCATGGCGGCGCAAGTATCGCCGGGCCGCGAAACCAAGCGGCCCTTCGGTGGCGATGTGTACTGCGTCGGGCTCGATCTCGCGGATCAAGCGGCCTATCCGCCACGGGTTGATGGCGATCCGGATCTCGGGATAACTCGGCAATGGCACCGTTCGGAAGCAACCAGGCTCCAGCACGCGGACCTCGTGGCCCAGACCCTCGAGTTGCGCGATCACCGAAACAAGCGTGGTGACGACTCCGTTGGTTTGGGGTTTCCAGGCGTCGGTGACGATGAGTAGTCTCATGCGCTCGCGCGACCGGCGAGATGCAATGTCGCCGGGCCACGTTCGACGTTTGGTTCCTTGTGCAACCAGCGCACGATTTGAAACTGGCCGCTTTCGGATTCGGTGAGCGCCGTACACGACTCCACCCAGTCGCCGCAGTTCATATAGCGAATACCGTCGTAGTCGCGAATCTCGGCATGATGGATGTGGCCGCATACGGCGCCGGCGAAACCGCGTTGCCTGCATGTCCAGCTCACCGCGCGTTCGAAGTCGCTCACATAGCTGACCGCCTGCTTGACCCGGTGCTTGACCCATGCCGACAGTGAAAAGTAGCCATATCCAAAATGCGCCCGAATCCAGTTCACGGTGCGGTTCGCTCGGAGTAAGAACGTGTAGCCGATGTCACCGAGGAACGCGAGCCATCGGTGATAGCGGGTGACCACGTCGTAAGCATCGCCATGGGTGATCAACAACCTTCGGCCATCAGCGGCGACGTGTACCGCTTCGTCAACCAAGCGAAGGTTGCCGATCTCAAGGTCGGAGTAGCCTCGCAGGAATTCGTCATGGTTTCCCGTAACGTAGGTGACCCGCGTGCCCGCATCGGCCAGGCTGATGAATCGCTTCATCACCGCCGAGTGTGAGTGCGGCCAGTAGAAGCCGGCGCGCAGACGCCAGCCGTCGATGATGTCACCGACCAAGTACAACTCATCGCAAGTGTGCGCCTCGAGGAACGACAACAGGCGCTCGGCCTGACAACCGCGCGTGCCAAGATGAATGTCGGAGAGGAAGATGGTCTTGTAGTGAATCTTGTGAGGATCGCGGGTCGCGTTGGTAGGGGGTTTGCCGGTCCGAGCCGGCTTGGAGAACACGGTACGTACTGGTTTCATGGCGCCTACGATGCCCGGCCGCGATGTCAGGGGCATGACGGTTCGATGAACGTTTCGTGACACCCAACGACCGAGGCCGCCGCGCGGTCACCACCGTCCGCGCTGGGCAACAGAATGCGTAGCAGCCCGTCGGACTTGACGCTGGAATGGCGTTGAGTTGAATCCCCGCGTGACTATGGTCCCGGCGGCGCCTCTCCGCGGCCTACCTCATCGGCCACCCGTCGCGCGCCGACCCGCGCCGGCATGGGCTTGAGCCACCGCGACAGTTCCAGCC
>JBGSQB010000251.1:0-3507 GCA_041738285.1 Pseudomonadales bacterium
ACGCACACGGCCGCGCTGCTGCCGATGCCGAGTTTGCGTGCGCCGTCGTAGGCCGCGCGGGAGTCGATCGTGATGCGCAATCCATCCGGCAGTCGATCGAATAGTGCGACTGAGAGAATCTGTTGGGCAATACCGGCAGGATCGCTCGCAGGCAGTCGAGGTGATCGGCGCAGTGCATCTGCCGAGTGTTCGGACTTTCCGGCGAAGCCCAGACTGTCGAAGATCCAGGTATCGCCGGTGACCTCGATGCGTACTTGTACGCGTCGGTCGATGGCCATGACCAGTGCGGGGGCGCCGGCCAACACAGCGTACTCACCGGACACCACGACCTTTCCTGGAGCGCTGCTCCTGACGATCAAGCCACGGCCTCGATACGCGCGCCCTCGCCGAGATGCGCCGCAATGGTTCTGGAAACTCCACGTATGCCGCGGATCGCGTCCTCGACGCGTTGCTTCGAATCC
This sequence comes from Pseudomonadales bacterium, assembly GCA_041738285.1. GTDB lineage: Bacteria > Pseudomonadota > Gammaproteobacteria > Pseudomonadales > Azotimanducaceae > SZUA-521. The sequence continues at coordinate 462 of JBGSQB010000251.1, forward strand.
GGCAGACACACTGCCTTCACCTGCGGACCGGCATCGATGGTGAACAACACGGGCACGCCCTCGGCGCGTAGCGCGCGGATCCGATGAATGACCGCGATCGTCACGTCATTCCAATAAATGAGCGCAGGTCGGGTCGACAGCATGACCGCGTGCATGGCGAGACAGTTGGCTTCGGCGATGTCTGCGAGCGCGGCGAAGTCTCGTTCCCGGACTGCGCGGCATGCGGTTTCGAAGTCGCGATGCGAGGCGTCCACCCACGCCGAGTAAAATGGAGACGTCGCCCGCGATGCGCGCATGCCGTCGCCAGAAGACACCGCCTTCGGCCCTTCCGCGCATATGGCGACTACGCACGCGAGCGGCCAGTCGCTGGCTGTCGCCAGTTGCGCCGGCTGATCGTCGATGAGTGTGACGAATCCACCGAGCAGCGAACGCGCCGCAGAAGCTGACGCGCGCCGCGCTTCGTCTGCGCGTTCGGCACGCGTCATGCCCAGATCCAGTGCGGCATCGACCGCAGTGACGAGGGCGGCGAATCCAGACGCCGAAGAGGCGAGTCCCGCGGCGGTCGGGAAGTCGTTTGCAGTCTCCACCAGCAGATTCACGGGTTTTCTTGCGCGTTGCTTCAGACGTGCAAGCGCCGCGTTGATTTTGGGATCGTCCACCACATTGCCGTCGAGCACGACGCGGTCGGTGGTCAGTTGCGGATCGGCCGTGACCGAGGTTCGCGTGCACAGTCCCGCAAGCGTGATCGACAGCGACGGCGTCGCCGGCCGGTTGTCTTCACCATCGCGCTTGCCCCAGTACTTCACCAGGGCAACGTTGGGATGCGCGATGGCGGTAGTCGGCACGGGTATGTCAGTACCCGGGCGGCGCTTGAAACCCGAACCCTTCGGCTTCCAGCAGTCGGGCAACGCCAATGGTAGTGCGGTCGCCCCAACTCGGCCCGATGATCTGCACACCCACCGGCAGCGCCTCGCCCTGGCCAGCCGGGATCACCGTCGAAGGTAGGTAGGCAACGCCGGTGAGGCCGGCCCAGAACACCTGCGACCAGTAAGGCCGCAGTTCATTGTCGACCTTGATGGTGCGCTCGTTGTTCGGTGCGTGGTTGTGGGCGAATGCGGGCGTCAGTGTGACGGGCGCCAGCACCACGTCGAATTGCTTGAAGAACTCGTGCCACGCCCAGCGCAGCTTCTCGCGGGCTTCGTTCTGGATCAGCCAGGTGCGGTGATCAGCGGTCTGCGCGCGTGCAAGTTGTGCTGCGTCGGACTGATCCGACGACATCGCAAGGCGGCGCTGAGCCTCGTACACGTCGGGCGGCAACGACACGGCGAGCGCAGCCTGCAACAGGCCGCTGTAGACTTCGTGACTGTGCGCGCTATCGAAGGCGGGCCGTGCCTTGGTGTCCACTTTGGCGCCCGCCTCACGAGCTACCTCGGCAACGCGTTCGACACCCGCGCGACAAGCGTTCGACACCGAAGCGACACCGTCATCCGCCCAGACGGCGATGCGCAGGTCCTTCAGCTTGCGATCGCCAAACGGCGCAAGGGCAGGGCGCGGGGGATCGAGCGCATCGGGTGCGCCGGTGATGTCGAGCGCAAGATCGAGGTCCGCGGCCGAGCGCGCCATGGGTCCGACCACGGCGATGTCGACACTGCCGAGGATGCCGGGCGGTGCATGGCCACGATTCGGTACCAGACCGAAAGTCGGTTTGTGCCCGAACACGCCGCAGAAGTGCGCCGGATTGCGAATGGATCCGCCGATGTCGGAACCCATTTCGAGGCCGCAGAGCCCGGCAGCGAGCGCCGCGGCCGATCCGCCGGACGAACCACCCGGGCCGCACTTCACGTCCCAGGGGTTATTGGTGGTGCCGTAGATCGCGTTGTAGCTCTGGAAGTCGCCGAGGGCGAGCGGCACGTTGGTCTTACCGAAGATGACAGCGCCGGCGGCCCGCAGTCGCTCGACCACCACCGCATCGCTCGTAGATATGTTGTTCTTGAGTTCCGGAATACCCCAGGTTGTGGGTGACCCGGTCAGGTCGTAGGCCTCCTTCACGGTCATCGGCAGGCCCGCGAGTGGGGCGCTCTGGTCCGCGCGATCAGCCGCTTTGCGCGCATTGGCACGGTCTTCCCAGATCACGGCATTGAGCGCTGGATTGAAGCGGTCGACGCGGTCGAGATATTCCTCGAGCAGGTCCCGGGCCTTGACTTTGCCGCTGCGCAGTTTCGCGACCAGTTGCGTGGCGGAATCGAATGCGTTCATCGGGATCACCCTCCAATTCAGGCTCGGCAGACTGACGCGATTCTTTGGTTTGATCAAGACGCGTCCGCGGACCGAAGATGATTGCCACGTCAGGGCGAAGGGAGACGGAGATGGACGTCTACGATGCGATGAGTACGCTGCGTGCGGTGCGGAAATTGCGCCCGGATCCGATACCCGATGACGTACTCATGCGGGTCCTCACTGCCGCAACCTGGGCGCCGACCGGTGGCAACCGTCAGCCGTGGCGCATCGTGGCAGTGAAGGATCCGGTCAAGAAGCGCGTGCTGGCCGATCTCTATCGACCTCATTGGCAGGCGTATGCGCCGCACTACCGGGAGAGTCTTGCGCGCGCCGAGCCCGGCGAACGCGAGAAATCGGAGCGCGCCCTCGATGCCGGCGACTATCTGGTCGCGCACCTGCATGCGGTGCCGGTGATCGCCGTGTTCTGTTTCAAGCCGGGGGTCATGGCGATCACCGACGAGGATCAGCCGCGTCCATCTGTAGTCGGTGGCGCATCCGTGTATCCGGCGGTGCAGAACCTCCTGCTGGCATGCCGAGCTGAGGGTCTTGGGTGCGTGCTGACCACGCTGCTGTGCATGGAGGAGCCGAAGGTGCGCGAATTGCTCGAGATACCGGAGGGTTGGTACACCTGCGCCCATGTGCCCATCGGTTACCCGGTGGGACGTGGGCATGGCGCCATCACGCGAAGGTCGGTCGAAGACATGGTCTCGACCGATCGATTCAGCGCTTAGCTAGGCGAAACCCGCCGTGGCGTGCGGCGCCAAAGTGC
>JBGSQB010000007.1:0-24224 GCA_041738285.1 Pseudomonadales bacterium
CACGGACGATCTCCGCGCGCTATGTGATGGCGCGCGGCAGGCTTGCCTCGCGGGCCGCTTCGAACGACACGCACACCGCGATCGCGAACTGATTCTGGACGTCGCGCACAATCCGCACGGCGCCGCCTTCCTCGCGCGCCAGGTTCGGGGGCTGACGCCACCCAGGCGTACCGTCGCCGTCATCGGTTGCTTGAAAGACAAGGACGTGGCCGGCATCGTAGCCGCGCTGCAATCGCTCGTGAGCCAATGGCTGTTCATCGATACCGGTACGCCGCGCGGTCAATCGGGTGCCCAGACAATGGCTAAGTCGGGTCTCCAGTCGCATGCGACGGCGGTCGCTGCAATCCAGACGGCAGTCGATGCGGCGGTCGACTGTACGTCTCCGGGCGATCGCATCCTGGTGCTGGGCTCGTTCGACATGGTCGAGCAGGCAGGTAGGTACCTGGAGCGAATAGCTTGACGACCAGCAACCGCTATCGCGTTACGGGCGCGGTCTTCTTGGTGGCGGTCGCGGTCATCCTGCTGCCCATGTTGTTCGATGGCGCGGGGCTGCAATCCCCGCCCATGGCGCCTTTGCAATCGGTAGATGTGGAGACCGTCGATGTGCCGGGACCTGACCTAGACGGCGCCGGGATCGCCGAAGCCGATGCGCTGCGGGACGAGATTGACGATGACGCGTTTGACCACGCCAGTGGCACGAGGCTCGGTGATCCGCAGTTCGAGGATCCCGCGGTGCCCGCGCAGGTGCCCGTTGAGGCATGGGCCGTGCAACTTGCGAGCTTCAGCGATCGGTCCAAGGCATTGGCGCTGCGCGACACGCTCCATCGGGATGGATATTCGGCACTGATATCGGAAGTCAAGCGCGTTGCGGGTATCAGTACGCGGGTCGCTGTGGGACCGATCATCGACAGGGGCGAGGCGGAACGACTCAGCACCGAACTGTCCAAACGGTACTCGAGCGATGCGATCGTGGTGCGGTTCGATCAGTGAGCATGAACGGCATCGACATTGCGATCATGGTGCTGATTGTCGTGTCCGCCGCGATCGGTCTAGTGCGGGGATTTGTTCGCGAAGTGCTTTCACTCGCGGTATGGCTCGCGGCATTCGTGGTTGCTTTGGCAATGTCGGGCAGGTTCGCAGAGTTGTTGCTACCGTATGTTGCAGATGACAAAGCCAGATTCGTCAGTGCGTTCGCGCTGTTGTTCGTGGGCACGCTCGTTGCAGGTTCGATCGCGCAGTGGCTGATCGGTAAACTGGTGTCGTCCACCGGGCTTACGGGAATGGATCGGATGCTCGGCTTGCTGTTCGGCGGCTTACGTGGTGCAGTGCTCGTGATTGTTGCGATCGTGATGCTGCGACCATTCTCAGGTGGTGAGTCATGGTGGCGCGGATCGACCATGATCGGAGCGCTGGGTCCGTACGAGTCCTATGTCATTGAACTGTTCGATACCACGTCGAGGGTAGTGCGCTCCCTCGGTGTGCAATAGGAAATAGATCATGTGCGGTGTGGTAGGAATTGTCGGCAAGGGCGCGGTGAACCAGTCGCTGTACGATGCGCTGACCGTATTGCAGCACCGCGGTCAGGATGCTGCCGGCATCGTGACCTGCGATGGGCAACGGCTCTTCCTTCGCAAGGGCAATGGCCTGGCGCAGGATGTGTTTCAGCAGTACCACATGCAACGCCTTGTCGGCAGCATGGGCATTGGACACGTCCGCTATCCCACCGCGGGTTCGTCCAGTTCTGCCGAAGCCCAGCCGATGTACGTCAATTCCCCGTATGGCATCACACTCGCCCACAACGGGAACCTGACCAACGCCGATGCGCTCAAACGCGATCTGTTCCGCGAGGATCTGCGCCACGTCAACACCGAGTCCGATTCGGAAGTGCTGCTCAACGTGCTCGCGCATGAACTTCAGCGTCTCGGCGGACATCGACCGGAACCCGATCGAATCTTCGATGCGGTGCGCGGCGTGCACAATCGCTGCAAGGGCGCCTATGCGGTGGTCGCGATGATCATTGGCGGCGGGATCCTCGGTTTTCGTGATCCGAACGGAATACGTCCGCTCGTGTTTGGAAGTCGCGAGGCGCCCGGCGGCCGTGAGTACATGATCGCCTCGGAGACGGCGGCGCTCGACATTCTGGGATTTCGCGTCGAACGCGACGTGGCCCCGGGTGAAGCCATATACATCACCAACATGGGCGAACTGTTCACCGCCCGCTGTGCCGAAGCGCGTGTTCATGCACCTTGCATCTTCGAGCAGGTTTACCTCGCGCGCCCTGACTCGATCATCGATGGCATATCGGTTTACAAGGCGCGACTGCGCATGGGCGAAAAGCTCGCCGAACGCGTACTGGCCCAATATTCAGCCCGCGATCACGACATCGACGTCGTGATTCCGATTCCGGACACGGGCCGCACCGCGGCTCTGCCGCTCGCCTTCGAATTGAACGTGAAGTACCGCGAGGGCTTCGTGAAGAATCGATACATCGGACGCACGTTCATCATGCCGGGGCAGGGCATGCGTCAGAAGTCGGTACGCCAGAAGCTCAATCCCATCGAACTGGAATTCAAAGGAAAGAACGTGCTGCTGGTCGAAGACTCGATCGTGCGCGGCACCACGAGTCGCCAGATCATCGAACTGGCACGTAACGCCGGCGCCAGGAAGGTCTACATGGCGTCCGCCGCACCGCCCGTTAGATTCCCAAACGTTTATGGCATCGATCTACCGTCGCCTGCTGAATTCGTGGCCTACAATCGTAGTGAAGAGGAGGTTGGTCGCCTGATCGGTGCCGACTGGCTGATCTACCAATCGGTTGCCGACCTGATCGAGTGCGCGGTCGAAGGAAATCCCTCGATCACACGCTACGACTGCTCCGTATTCGATGGCGATTACGTGACGGGAGACATAGACGATGCTTATCTCGAGCGCCTATCGTTGCATCGCAACGATCTCTCGAAACAACGCCGTGAAGTTGACGTAAGCGGTGAACACTCCGTCATCGAACTCCATAATCACGCCTGAAGCCTCGCTGGCTGACGCCATTGATGATGCCATTGCGCGTCTGTCGGGCGTCCTACTCGGCAAGGACCTGCAGATCCGGCAGGCGCTGGCCTGCGTTCTTGCTGGCGGCCACCTGCTGATCGAAGACCTGCCGGGTATGGGCAAGACGCTGCTGTCGCAAGCCATGGCCAGGGTTCTGGGGCTGTCCTTCAACCGGATTCAGTTCACCAGCGATCTGCTGCCAGGCGACATCACGGGCGCATCCGTGTTCGATCGCAATACCAGCGCGTTTCGATTCGTGCCTGGCCCGATCTTTGCCCAGGTTGTCCTTGCCGACGAAGTCAATCGCGCGACTCCTAAGACCCAGAGCGCGTTGCTCGAAGCAATGGAAGAACGCCAGGTTACGGTCGATGGACAGACTCGGCCATTGCCGGCGCCGTTTTATGTGATAGCGACACAGAACCCAGTCACGCAGACGGGTACATATGCGTTACCCGAGTCGCAGCTCGACCGCTTCCTGATGCGTATCGAGATCGGCTATCCCGACCCGGAGACCGAGCGCGAACTGCTCCGCAGCGGAGACCGACGCAGCGCGCTCGATGCGCTCGAAGAAACCATGGATGGCGCGCGCCTGATTGCGGCACGCGAGGCCGTCGAGCGGGTACGGGTAGCAGATCCGCTCATCGACTATGTCCAGCGATTGGTTCAGTTCTCGCGCAATGAAACGGATTTTGCCTTTGGCCTGTCGCCGCGCGGCGCGTTGGGGCTCCTCAAGGCAGCCCGGGCCTGGGCACTGATTCATCGGCGCAGCCATGTCGTACCGGAAGATGTGCAGGCTGTATTGCCGTCGGTCGTCGAACACCGACTGCGGGCGGCGGCGGACTTCTCGGGCCATGGCGGTGGTGCACTCGCGCAGAAACTACTGAGTAGTGTCGACGTCCTCGCCTAGCGCTGCGCGATGGGAGCGCACTGAGCGCTTCGGTCGTTGGCTCGATCGCCGCATTCCGAGATCGTCTCGGATTACGCTCAGCCAGGATTCGATCTTCATCTTCCCGACTGCGACGGGATTTGTGTTCGGTGCTCTCGTCGTCCTTTTGATCGTCGGTGCGATCAACTATCAGAGCAGCCTCGTGTATGCGGTTGCGTTCCTGCTCGGCAGCATGTTCCTGGTGACGATCCTCTACACCTTTAGAAATCTGTCAGGGCTTACGATCGAGTTCGTTGGCGCAGGCGTTGGATTCGTTGGTGAGAACGTAGAGTTCGAAGTGCGCGTGACGCGACCTCAGGGACGGGGTCGCGAAGGCATACAAGCCGCCTGGGCCGGATCGATTGCACAGTGGGCGGAGGTCTACGACACCGCCGCCTGCATCGTCCGTTTGTATGTTCCCGCACAGCAGCGCGGCTGGTTGCGACCAGGCCGACTGCTGATCGAGACCTACTATCCACTGGGTCTGTTGCGCGCCTGGACCTGGGTCGACTTGGACGCCAAAGCGATCGTCTACCCCAAACCCGTGTTCGGCGAGCCACCGCAAGCGTCGCCACGACAGCGCGATGAAGGCGAACTCGTCGACCCACGTGGTAGCGATGACTTCGACGATATGCGCGACTACCGAGCCGGCGATCCGGTCCGTCGCATCATGTGGCGGTCGTACGCGCGCACCGGAGATCTAGTCGTCAAACAGTACTCGAGCTTCCTGGATCCCCGATTCATACTCGATTTCGACAACGTCCGTGGCGACACCGAAGCACGGCTATCGCGACTGACCGGCATGGCGTTGACAGCGTCCAACATGCAGCGCGAATTCGCGCTTTCCGTGCCGGGCTTGTTCATCGAGTCCGGCATCGGCCCGGCGCATCGTGATCGAGTGCTGCGCGCGCTTGCCTTGTACGGGATAGCCGATGCGCAGTGAATCGATCCCTGGTGCAGGCCGGCTGATCCCAAGACTCAGCCTCGCGTTTCTGATGCTCGCGCAGGCGGCAGTCGTGATCCCGCATGGCGCGCATCTGTCGTGGTGGATCATTCTCGTGGGGCTCGTCTGCGCTGCCTGGCGCTGGATGGTCTTCCAGGGCCGCTGGGACTTCCCATCGCGGCTGATCAAGGCGGTGCTCGTCGTCATGGCGTTTGTCGGCGTGTTGCTAGATGGCAAAGGTGCCTTCAGCCTCGAAACTGCAACTGCGCTTCTGATCATTGCCTTCGCGCTGAAGCTGGTCGAGATGCGTACGCGACGCGACGCATACCTCGTGATCTTCATGTGCTACTTCGTCATCGCGACGGAGTTCCTGTTTGACCAGTCGATCGCAATCGCTGCGTACGAGTTGATGGCCGTGATCATTGTCACCGCGGCGATGGTCGGACTGAATCAGATGCACGCTCGCATTCGACCGCTTGTGTCCTTGCGCACTGCGGCCGTCATCGTGTTGCAGGCTGCGCCGCTCATGCTCGTGCTTTTCCTGTTCTTTCCGCGGCTTGCGCCGTTGTGGTCCGTGCCCTTGCCTGGGGGTGCGCAGACCGGAATGACTGATCGTGTCGCGCCAGGCGACATCGAAGCGCTGACACGTTCGGATGCCATCGCCTTTCGCGCCAACTTCGATGGTGCGATCCCACCACCACGCGCGCTGTATTGGCGAGGGCTCGTCTATTCGCGCTTCGATGGCGGTGTGTGGACAGCGGGCGGTCAGCGAGCCGTCGCACAACCGGATTCCGGCGCGACGCCACTCGGTGCCGATGCAGATAGCGCTCTCCACTACGAAGTGCTGCTGGAACCCACACAGAGTGTGTGGCTGTTCGCCTTGGAGACGGCGTCTCCGGCCAGTGCCGGCGTTACCCTGACCCAGGACCATCGGTTGGTTGCGGATGAGCCGGTGAGGGGCTTGTACCGCTATCGTGCGGTTACCTATCCCGGACTCGTGACCGACGCTGAATTGTCGCCCGGTCTGCGACAGCGGGAAACGCAGCTGCCTGATGCGGCGAATCCCCGCAGCCGGCAGTTTGCGCTGGCGCTCGCATCACGCAGTGTCAGCCCGCGGGCCTATCTTGCGGAATTGCTCGAACACATTCGCCGCGAGCAGTATCACTACACCTTGAACCCGCCACGACTCACAACGGCCGACGACATCGATGAATTCTGGTTCGACACCAAGTCGGGATTCTGTAGTCACTACGCGGGCGCATTCGTCTACCTGGCTCGCGTCGCTGGCCTTCCTGCGCGAATGGTCGGTGGATACCTCGGCGGCGAAGTGAATCCTGTGACAGGCCACCTCGTCGTGCGTCAGTACGACGCCCATGCGTGGGCCGAAGTATGGATCGAGGGTGAAGGATGGGTGCGCTACGACCCGACCGCGGCGGTTGCGCCAGAGCGCATCGAGCGCGGCCTCGATGCCGCCTTGTCGGAGCCGGATCGCGCGACACTCGCGGCGTTCACCAATCTGCGTCTCGACGGTGCCACGATCGCAGACCTCCTGCATTGGTTCGAGTCGATCGAGCATCGTTGGAATGTGTGGGTTGTTGGCTACGACAGTGACCGGCAATTCCAGTACCTTCGGGATCTGCTCGGTGACGTATCACCCGTACGCGTTGGCATGGTCATGCTCGGTGGCGGTGCGGTGAGCCTCGCGCTGGTCGCGTTGAGCCTCTTCTGGCGCCGGCGCCCGGTCGCGGGACATCCGACCGAGCGCATGATGCGCGCGTTCAGCAGCGCCCTCGCTCGGCACGGTTTGACTCGAGCGCCATCGGAATCGCCACGCGCTTACATCGAACGGGTGGCCCTTTGGCTGGACAAGTCGCCGGGGCAAGTTGCGCCCCTCGTCGAATCGGTAGAGGGGCTTCTGTACAATCCCGACTCACCGAACCAGGATGCCGCCGCCCGACGGCGCGTCGCGCAGGGCCTGCGTCGGCTCAAACTCGAGGCTGCGCTGCGCAACAGAGGCTGATCAATTGTCCATCGAATCACGACGCACACCTTGCGTCGGTATCTGCTCGACCACCTACGGTGATCTCGTCTGCCGTGGATGTAAGCGCTTCGCCCATGAGATCGTCGATTGGAATGCGTACACGGAAGATCAGCGCCTTCGCGTCTGGACGCGCTTGTACGCACTGCGCGACGCATGCGTCGCCCAACTCATCGACGTCGCAGACGATGCGGCGTTTACGGCGGTCGTCTGCGACGTCCTGCCGCAGGGCCACGGCTTGCAGACTCAATCGATCATCTACGAGTTGCTGCGCCGTCGGAGCCGCTCAATCGTGCGCCTCGCTGACGTCGGCCTACGCGCGCGCACTGATCACTTCGTGACCGCCAGTGCGATCAGAGATGAAATCGATCGCGAGTTCTATGCGCGATCGCGCGCGGCCTACGAACGCAGTTTCCACACCGCGGTGGATGGGTGAGTACGGCCAGTGAGCTGCTCCTGTGCCCGACACCGAGTTCATGGCTGGCCGCTGCGCGACGGGATCGCGCGACGTTGTTGATCGATCACGCGAATTGCGAGAAGAAGGCTGCGGGAAACGCGTTGAGTCTGCTCTACCGATATGTCGAGCACGCCGAGCTCCTGACCGCGTTGAGTCCGCTTGCGCGCGAAGAGCTGTTGCACTTCGAACAGGTGGTTGTGTTGATGCGCGCGCACAGCGTGCCATATGTGCACCTCACGCCGAGCCGATACGCGCAATCGATGAAGTCGCTGGTACGCGCCCATGAGCCGGTCCGCCTCATGGATACGCTGCTGATGGCCGCGGTGGTCGAAGCGCGATCATGTGAACGCTTTGCGTGCCTTGCCGGTCTGTTCGACGACGATCTCGGCCGCTACTACGGCCGTCTAGTCGCGGCCGAAGAGCGGCATTTCCGGGATTACCTCGAGCTTGCGCGCCGTTACGGCGATACCTCCTTTGCGGCAAAGCTCGACGAGCTGTTGCAGCGCGACAGCGAGCTGATTGAGTTGCCTGACACTCAGTTCCGTTTCCACAGCGGCGTGCCTGATTCAGCGCTGCTGCCCCGTGACAAAGCACTCGAGAGCGATGTGCGCATCGCGGGCGCGCAGTAGCCAGCCACAGCGTTGCCATTGCCCCAGTACGTAGCGCGTCAACGTGCGGCCGTCCACGGTCAATGTGTGAATTGCCGGTCGGTGGGTGTGCCCGTGAATCAGCAGATCGGCGCCGCTGGATCGCGCGAGGTCGGTCACCGCGGCATCTGCCACGTCCATGATGTTGGCCGGCTTGTTGGCGTTTGCCGACCGACTTTGCGCGCGTAATTCGTCCGCGATCTGACGCCGTTCGATCAGACTGCGGGCGAGCATGTCAGCCTGCCAAACCGGAGATCGCAGCACGCCGCGCAACGCCTGATAGCGCGCATCGTCGGTACACAGGCTGTCGCCGTGGCACAGCACGGCACGTCGATCGCCGACGCTGATGATGTGTGGATCGTCGACGAGCTCGAGTCCGGCGGCGCGACAGAATTGTTGACCGATGAGGAAGTCGCGGTTGCCGTGCATGATGTACACGCGACAGTAGTCTGCCGCCGCGCGAAAGGCCGCCGCCAACTCGCGCGCAAAGACCGAATCGTCGTCGTCGCCGACCCACACGTCGGTGAGATCACCGAGTACGTAGATTTCCTCGCACCGCAGCCGCTCGCGCACCAGCAAGTCGAAGAAGGCGACATTCAATTCAGACGTGTCGGCGTCCAGGTGGAGATCGGAAACGAAGAGGCGATTCAAACGTGCGCGCGTTTCATGAATGGAAGTGCTCCGCGGCGTAGAGCGTATTCTGCAGCAGCGCGACGCGCGTCATCGGGCCAACGCCACCGGGTACCGGTGTGATCCAGCTGGCGCGTTCGCGCGCCACGTTGAACTCGACGTCGCCGGTGAGTTTACCGTCGGCGTCGCGGACGATGCCGACGTCGATCACGATGGCGCCTTCCTTGACCCAGTCGCCGCGAATCAGGCCCGGCGCGCCCGTCGCCGAGACCAGAATATCGGCCTCGGCTACGCAATGTCGCGTGTTGCGACTGAACTTGTGCGCGGTCGTCACTGTGCATCCGGCCAGCAACAGTTCCAGGCCCATCGGGCGGCCGACGTGATTGGAAGCACCGACGATGGTGGCGGAAAGCCCGCGAATCGCGACACCGGTATGTGCGAGCAGCTGCATGATGCCCTTGGGCGTGCAGGATCGAAGCACCGGCTGGCGCAGGGCAAGGCGCCCGATGTTGTAGGGATGGTACCCATCAACGTCTTTTGTCGGTTCGATTCGTTCGATCACGCTCGAACTGTCGATATGCGGCGGCAAAGGTAGTTGAACCAGAATGCCGTCGATGGCGGGGTCGGCGTTGAGATCGTCGATGCGGGCCAAGAGTTCGCCTTCCGGTGTCGAACTCGGCAGGGTGTGGACTCGACTGATGATGCCGACTTGCTCGCAGTCGCGCTGCTTGTGCTTGACGTAGATGCTCGACGCCGCATCGTCGCCGACCAGGATCACCGCCAGACCCGGGATACGCAAGCCGCGACTGCGGCGACTCTCGACCGCCCGACTGACTGTTCTGCGCAGGGTCGCAGACAGGGCGTTGCCGTCGAGAAGCTGGGCTGACATGGCATCGATCGACCGATTCGTAAGACGCGATTCTACACGGACGCGCCGGGCTCGCGGGTCGCGGGCAGCGCTTGGGTGCCTTGATTGGCACACAACCGTCCCTGTTTGACCCCCAAAATGTGCCTGAGTATGATGCGCGGGCGCCGCGCGGAGCACCCGCTTGCGTCATGCCGACGGTGGATCTGTGGTGAGATCGGCCGCGCATGGGCGATGTTTGAACGGGGTATAGCGCAGTCTGGTAGCGCGCCTGCTTTGGGAGCAGGATGTCGGGAGTTCGAATCTCTCTACCCCGACCAATTTGAGCTCCGCCGGGCGTTCCACGTGCAGGTGGACTTCCTCGAGGACCGAGCGCCCGTAGCTCAACTGGACAGAGCATCGGCCTTCTAAGCCGAGGGTTGAAGGTTCGAGTCCTTCCGGGCGTACCACATCCTCAGCGGACGCAGGCAAGGCAGATTCAATGGTGGACGTAGCTCAGTTGGTAGAGCTCCGGATTGTGATTCCGGCGGTCGCGGGTTCAAGCCCCGTCGTCCACCCCAACATATGCAGCGCGACATCTCACCGAGCGCGATCGGCTAACTGATTCAAGGACAGGGCATGCAAGTTTCGATTGAGACCATGAGTGGGCTAGAACGACGGATGACGATCGTCGTGCCATCGGAGACGTTCGAGCAGCGGATCACCGAGCGCCTGAGTGCGACAGCGCAAAAGGCCCGCATTCCAGGATTTCGCCCGGGCAAAGTGCCGCTGCGCGAAGTCCGTCGCCGGTTCGGTGCGGCGGTGCGTCAGGAAGTCGTCGGTGAGTTGATGCAGTCGTCCTTCGTCGACGCCATCCGCAAGGAGAGTCTGTCGCCGGCCGGTCAACCGAACCTCGAAGTGCTGAATATGGACGCTGGCGGCGATCTCGAGTTCGCCGCGACGTTCGAGGTCTTCCCGTCGATCGAGCTCAAAGCGTTCGCTGACATCAACGTCGAGCGACCGCGTGCGCAGGTGACCGACGCGGATATCGACAAAATGGTTGGGACCCTGCGCGAGCAGCGTAAGCACTATCACGAAGCCGCGCGCGCCGCCGAGGACCACGACCGGGTGACGATCGACTTCAAAGGCTATCTCAACGGTGAATTGTTCGACGGCGGCAGCGGCGCGGACGTTGCGTTCGTGATGGGCGAAGGCCAGATGATCGAGGCGTTCGAGACCGGCGTGCGTGGCCACGCCGCAGGCGCGGACACTTCGTTCGATGCGACGTTTCCCGAGGACTACCGGGCCGAGCACTTGAAGGGCAAGACGGTGCGCTTCGACGTCACCGTCAAGAAAGTCGAAGCGCCCCACGTTCCTGAGCTCGACGAGGACTTTTTCAAAGGCTTCGGTATCGAGGAGGGTGGGGAGTCTGCGTTTCGCGCGGAAGTGCGGGCCAACATGGAGCGCGAACTCAATGTCGCGGTGCGCAACCAGGTCAAGCGCCAGGTGATGGACGAGCTGGCGCGTCTACACGAATTGCCGCTGCCGCAGTCGATGGTGAGCGGCGAGGTGGGATCGCTGCGCCACCAGATGGCCCATCAGATGGGCCAGCACGCCGAGCACGACCATGACCACGACGCCCACGACTGGTCCAAGGACATGCCGGAACTGCCGGACGACTTCTTCCTCGCAGAGGCCAAGCGCCGGGTGACGGTGGGTCTGATCATGAACGAGATCATCGTCAAGAACCGATTCGCGGCAGATCCCGACCGGGTGCGGGCGCGCATCGAGGAACTGGCCAAGCCCTACTCGCAGCCGGAGCAGGTCATCAATTGGTACTATAGTAACCAGGCACAGTTATCGCAGATCGAAATGGCCGTGCTGGAAGAGCAGGTAGTGGACTTCATCATCGGGGGCGCGTCGGCCACGGATGTGGATCGCAGCTACCAGGAAGTCATCGCTGGCAAGGCCGGTGCGGGCGCCGCCGAGAGCGAACCAACGACCGCTTGACGGGTCGTAGCATTGACTGGGATTGACCACAATACAGGAGGCGGTATGTCGCGCGGAGAATTCAGCCAGGATCCGACCACTGGCCTCGGCCTCGTGCCGATGGTCATCGAACAGTCTGCGCGCGGCGAGCGGGCCTTCGACATCTATTCGCGTTTGCTCAAGGAACGCATCGTGTTCCTGGTCGGTCCGGTAGAAGATCAGATCGCGAATCTCGTGGTGGCTCAACTGCTGTTCCTCGAGTCGGAAAACCCCGACAAAGACATCCACCTGTATATCAACTCGCCCGGCGGCTCCGTATCGGCCGGCCTGTCGATTTACGACACCATGCAGTTCGTTCGCTGCAACGTCAGCACGATGTGTATTGGCCAGGCGGCCAACATGGGTGCGTTTCTGCTCGCCGCCGGCGCTGCCGGTAAGCGTTATGCGCTGCCAAACGCGCGGATGATGATCCATCAGCCGGCGGGTGGGTCGCGCGGCGTGGCCGCGGATATCGAAATCCAGGCGCGTGAGATCCTGCTCATGCGTCAACAGCTCAATTCCCTCATGGCGGAACACACCGGTCAGTCTGTGGACCGCATTGCCAAGGACACGGACCGCGACTTCTGGATGAGCCCGGATGCCGCGGTCGAGTACGGTCTGATCGACAGCGTCCAGCGCCCGCGCAAACCGCTGGCCAAGGTCGTCGGGGCCTAGCGGCCCGTTTGGGCCCGGCGGGACCCCTGAAATCACACGCGTGGAGGCTTGAAAAATGAGCCCTTTAGAAGCAAGGTACGCCCACGCTGCATTACCGAGGTGGCTGAATGGCGGATGATCAAGGCGGCCGAGGGGACGAGCCGAGCAAATTACTGTACTGCTCGTTCTGCGGTAAGAGTCAGCACGAGGTGCGAAAGCTCATCGCCGGGCCGTCGGTGTTCATCTGCGACGAATGCGTCGAACTGTGCAACGACATCATTCGTGAGGAGGTCCAGGAAGGCCGTGAGAGTGGCGACCGGGCCAAGCTGCCGTTGCCAAAGGAAATTCGCGCCAGTCTCGATCAGTACGTCATCGGCCAGGACCACGCCAAGAAGGTGCTCTCGGTCGCGGTCTATAACCACTATAAGCGTCTGAATTTCAACGGAAAAAAAGACGACGTCGAAATCAGCAAGTCGAACATTCTGCTGGTCGGGCCCACCGGCTGCGGCAAGACGCTGCTGGCCGAAACCCTCGCGCGGCTGCTCGATGTGCCGTTCACGATTGCCGATGCCACCACGCTGACGGAAGCCGGCTACGTGGGTGAGGATGTCGAGAACATCATCCAGAAACTGCTGCAGAAGTGCGAGTACGACGTCGAACGGGCTCAGGTTGGCATCGTCTATATCGACGAGATCGACAAGATTTCGCGCAAGTCCGACAACCCTTCGATTACCCGCGATGTCTCGGGTGAAGGGGTGCAACAAGCCCTGCTCAAGCTGATCGAAGGCACCATCGCCTCGGTGCCGCCCCAGGGTGGACGCAAGCATCCGCAGCAGGAGTTTCTGCAGGTCGACACCACCAACATCCTGTTCATCTGCGGCGGCGCCTTTGCCGGCCTCGAAAAGGTCATCATTGATCGATCTGACAAGAGCGGCATCGGGTTCGGTGCCACGGTCAAAGGTGAAGAGGATCGGCAGAGCATTGGCGAGACGCTGCGGCAGGTCGAGCCCGAGGATCTGATCAAATTTGGCCTGATTCCTGAGTTCGTCGGTCGGCTGCCGGTTGTTGCCACGCTCGAGGAACTGGACGAAGCGGCGTTGATGCAGATTCTGACCGAACCGAAGAACGCGCTGACCAAGCAGTATGGTCGGCTGTTCGAGATGGAAGGGGTGGAGGTCGACTTCCGGGAGGACGCCCTACGCGCGGTCGCCAAGAAGGCGATGGAACGCAAGACCGGCGCCCGGGGCCTGCGGTCGATCCTCGAGTCGGTACTGCTCGACACCATGTACCAGCTGCCATCGGTTGCGAACGTCTGCAAGGTCGTGATCGACGAAAGCGTCATTCGTGGCGCCAGCAAGCCCATGCTGATTTATGAGAACGTCGAAAAGGCCAAGGCGGCCCCCGACGATTGACTCATCGACGCCAATTGTCTTTGCAAACGGGGCTCGGGCCCCGTTCGCGCTTCCGGTGGGCGTTACAATCCGCGCACAAGGCCGTACCCGGTGAGCGGGTTCTGGCCGTACTCTGGCTGACTGGTCCACCCAACGAGGTTTCATGAAGCAAGCTCCCGGCGAGACGCTCACCGAAGTCCCAGTGCTGCCGCTGCGTGACATGGTGGTCTATCCCCACGGCGTGCATCCGCTGTTCGTCGGCACCGAGCGCTCGATCCGCGCCCTGGAAGCCGCCATGGCCAGCGATAAGAAAGTCCTGCTGGTCGCCAAGCGCGACGCAGAATGCGACGAGCCCGCCATGGCCGACCTGTTCGACGTCGGGACGGTGTCGACCGTATTGCAGCTCCTGAAGCTGCCGGATGGCACCGTCAAAGTGCTGGTCGAGGGTGGCCACCGGGCTCGGATCACGGAAGTCGACGTCGCTGGCGAGTACATCGTCGCCGACGTCGCCATGCTCGACCCTGGTCGGTCGCCAGACGAAGCCGATGCACTGTCGCGGTCACTCATGAGTCAATTCGAGCAGTACGTGCAGTTGTCGAAGAAGGTGCCGGAAGAGGTGCTCAGTTCGCTCGGCAGCATCGATGAACTGGGCCGCCTCATCGATACCATCGCCGCGCAGATGGCACTCAAGGTCGATCAGCGCCAGAGCATTCTCGAAGCAACACTCATCGATGATCGTCTGGAACAGCTGCTGGGCATGCTCGAGTCAGAGATGGACGTGCTGCAGGTGGAAAAGCGCATACGCGGGCGCGTCAAGAAGCAGATGGAGAAGAGTCAGCGCGAGTACTACCTGAACGAGCAGATGAAGGCCATCCAGAAGGAACTCGGTGACCTCGAAGAAGCCCCAGCAGAAGCCGACGAGCTGAAGGCCAAGATCGAAGAGGCCGGCATGTCGAAGGAGGCTCGCAAGAAGGCGATTGCCGAGCTCAATAAGCTGAAGCTGATGTCGCCGATGTCGGCCGAAGCGACTGTCGTGCGCAGCTATCTGGACTGGATCACGAGCGTACCGTGGAAGAAGCGCAGTCGCGTGCGGCGCGATCTGCGTCAGGCCGAGAAGATTCTGAATGAGGACCACTATGGCCTGGAAGAGGTCAAGGAGCGAATCCTCGAGTACCTGGCCGTGCAGGGCCGCGTGCAGAAATCCAAGGGGCCGGTGCTGTGTTTCGTCGGGCCGCCCGGCGTCGGTAAGACGTCACTCGGCGAGTCGATCGCGCGCGCCACCAATCGCAAATTCGTCCGCATGGCACTGGGCGGCGTGCGCGACGAGGCTGAGATTCGCGGCCACCGTCGCACCTACATTGGCTCGATGCCAGGCAAAGTGTTGCAGAAGATGTCGAAGGCGGGGGTTCGCAACCCGCTGTTCCTGCTCGATGAAGTCGACAAGATGGGCATGGACGTTCGCGGCGATCCTGCGTCGGCCCTTCTCGAGGTGCTGGATGCGGAGCAGAACGGCAACTTCAACGACCATTACCTCGAAGTTGACTACGACTTGTCGGATGTATTCTTCATCTGCACGTCGAATTCGATGAACATTCCGGCCCCGCTGTTGGACCGAATGGAGGTCATTCGGCTGCCTGGCTACACCGAACATGAAAAGCTCAATATCGCCAAGCGCTATCTGATTCCGAAGCAGATGTCGGGCAGTGGTATCAACGAGGGTATCTCATTCAGCGACGAGGCGATCCTGCATCTCATCAGGTACTACACGCGTGAAGCTGGCGTGCGCGGTCTCGAGCGCGAAATTGCCAAGCTCTGTCGCAAACTCGTCAAAGGCGTCGCCTTGGGTGGTGCGGCGCCTGCCGACGAGATCGATATAGATATCGTCGAGCAGTACAACGGCGTCCGCAAATACAACTTCGGTCGCGCCGAAGAGAAGAGCCAGATCGGTATCGTGACCGGTCTTGCCTGGACATCCGTTGGCGGCGAACTGCTCAACATCGAGGCAGTCGCGGTACCCGGCAAAGGTAAGCAGACTCGCACGGGCTCGCTGGGCGATGTCATGCAGGAGTCTATTCAGGCCGCTCTGACCTTCGTGCGCAGCCGCTCCAAAAGACTCGGCATCGCCAGTAATTTTCACGAAGTGAACGATATCCACGTGCACGTTCCAGAGGGAGCAACTCCTAAGGATGGCCCCAGCGCCGGCATTGGCATGTGTGTAGCGATCATATCCGTGCTCACCGGAATTGCCGTTCGCGCAGATGTCGCCATGACCGGCGAGATCACGTTGCGAGGTCAGGTGCTGCCCATCGGTGGTTTGAAAGAGAAGCTTCTCGCCGCGCTGCGTGGTGGCATTCGCGTCGTGATCATTCCGCAAGAGAACGCGCGTGATCTGAAAGAGATCCCGGACCAGATCAAACAGGGCCTCGACATTCGTCCGGTGCAATCGATGGATGATGTTCTACGCATCGCGTTGGAACGCGAACCGCAGCCGCTACCGGATGTCGCAAGCGAGGCGAAGCCAGGCGTCGCTACGCCGACCGCCGATGGCGTTTCGATCGGAACGCACTGAGGATCGTTGCAGGACGATTTCTTGACATCGGATTTTTGCGCTTGGTATAAACGCGCCGCGTAATCCCGGTGCGGCGCACGTTTTTTTGCAGGGCAGCAGCAAAGAAGCAGCCAATTGCAGCGCGAAGCGCATTGGTTGCTGCCCGAGCCACATTGGCGCACACTCTCGCAACGTCGAGTAACCCAACACCACACCCAAGGGGCACAGCGTGAACAAGACTGAACTCATCGACAAAATTGCGGAGTCGGCAGATATCTCGAAGGCGTCGGCCGCCCGCGCGCTCGATTCGGCACTCGATGCCATCACAGGATCGCTCAAGAATTCCGACCCTGTCGTGCTGGTCGGCTTCGGCACATTTGCGGTCAAACAACGTGCCGCGCGCGTTGGTCGCAATCCGCAGACCGGCGCTGAAATCCAAATCAAGGCCGCTCGCGTGCCCGGCTTCAAACCCGGTAAGGCGCTCAAAGACGCGCTGAATTAGTCGCCAGGACAACCACGGATTGCTGCCCCGATCCGGGGTAGCCTGACCAACCACAAAGGCGCAACCGTTGCGCCTTTTTTCGTTGAGCGGAGTACGCGATGCTGTTGAAAATGCGGGACAACCTGCAAGGCTGGGCGAGCAAAGTGATCGTCGGCCTGATTGTGATTACCATGGCCATGTTCGGGTTCGGTGCCTTCGATTTCTTCAGCCAGGCCGACCCCGCAGCGGCGACCGTCGATGGTGTCGAAATCAGCCGCAGTCGTCTGGCGTCGGAAGTAGAGCGGCAGCGCCAACGCATCGCCGCGCAGTTGGGCAATGTCGATCCCAGCACGCTCGATACGGCAATGCTCGAAAGCTCTGTCCTCGAAGGCTTGATCAATCGGACGCTCCTGCTCGAGACGGCGGACGACATGGGCCTGGCGGTGTCGCAGAGTGAGATCGACAGCTCGATCGTCAGCAACCCTGATTTTCACACCAACGGTGTCTTCGATGAGGACCGGTTCCGCACGCTTCTCGGTGGTGCCGGGCTGACACCGGTCGCGTTTCGCGGCGAACTCGCTAGCAGTTACCGGCTCGTTCAGCTCCAGGGCGGCGTCAACGAAACTCCGTTCGTGACGGATGACGAACGACGCGCGCTCGCTCGGATTCTGGTGCAAAGGAGGGATCTTGCGTTCCTGACGTTTGATCCTGCGGCAGTTGGTGCGACCCTCTCGATCAGCGAAGACGAAGTCGCCGACTACTACGCCGCGCGACCGGACGATTTTCTGACGGAGGAGTCCGTCGATCTCGCCTACGTCGAAATCCTGCTGACTGACCTCGCCGCCGATGCCTCGATCGTGATTGAAGATTCCGACGTCGTTGCGCGCTATGAGGCAGACCGGGCCGTGTTCGAAGGCAATGAGCAGCGTCGGGCATCGCACATCCTGCTGGAGGTCAATGCCGAGCGCGACGAAGCGGCCGCTCGCACCGAACTCGAGGGGATCAAGGCACGCGTTCTCGCTGGCGAGTCATTCGAAGAGCTAGCCAAGGAGTTCTCCGAAGATCCTGGGTCGGCAGGAGAAGGTGGTGATCTCGGCTTCGTCAACAAGGGTGCGTTCGTCCCGGAGTTCGAGACGGCAGTGTGGTCAATGCAGCCAGCCCAGATGTCGGAGCCGGTAACGACGCAGTTCGGCGTGCATCTCATTCGACTCGAGGAGGTTCGCGCCGAGAGTTATCCCTCGCTCGAAGAGAAGCGAGGCGATGTGGTCGCGAGCCTGCGCCGATCGAAAGCCGAAGAACTGTATGCCGAGAAGATTCGTCGCCTCGACGAAATCGTGTTCGAGAATCCGAGCGATCTGCAGACCGCAACGACGGAACTCGGTCTCGTCGTCAAACAAGCGATGGACGTCAAGCGATCCACTGGCACCGGAGCATTCGCGGATGAACGGGTCCTGACTGCCGCGTTCTCGGAGGATGTCGTGGCGCGCGCATTCAACAGCCGCGTCGTCGATCTCGGCGATCGCGGTATTTCGATGCGCATGATCGATCATCGGCCAGCGGCGCGGCGCGAGCTTGCGGACGTCAGCGATGAGATCAGGTCGCGCATTGCGCTCGAGCGCGGTCGCGAAGAGGTGCGTGCTCGTGGCGCTGCTGCTCTGGCGAGCGTATTGGCGGGTGATGGCGCCGCGACGATTGCGGCACAATATGGTTTGGAGTGGAGCGTCCACGAGCGTATTCGGCGAACCGACAGCACCATCGATGGCACCATCCTGTCAGCCGCGTTCGAGTTACCACGGCCGGACGTGAGCACGCGGGTCGCAAAGTCACTAGATCTGGCCGACGGACGTGTCGTCACCGTGATGGTGACTGGTGTTCACGATGGTGACTACGCCGCGTTGAGCGATGACGAACGAGTCGCGTTCGACACCCAACTCCTCCGCATCGTTGGCAACACTGAATTCAATGCGCTGTTCGAGTCGATCAAGGCGGACGCTTCGATCGCCCGGCGTTGATCTGCCGGGCGCGTGGCAGCGGTTCGGAGTCTCTCTAGATGTCGATCTTGAGGCGCACGCCGGGTTTCAGCACTTGCGCGGGTTCGATGTCGTTCCAGCGGGCGAGATCCGCGACGCTGACCTTGAACTGGTTCGCGATCGCCCAAAGCGAGTCCCCGGATTTGACCTGGTATTGAGTTGGCCGCTTGGCTGCAAGCGTAGTGCCGGGAACCTTGATCTTCTGACCGATGCGCAAGGGCTTTGCGCGGTCCAGACCATTCGTAGCGACGATTTTGCCGACGGATGTGTTGAACCGACGGCTGATCGTCCACAGTGAGTCGCCCGCGGAGACGCGGTAGGTGGTAGTGGGGCGGTGTGCGTAGTTCTGGCTGCGGGCGAGTATCGGATTGCTCGGCAGCGTGCCCGCAGCGGATACCGGCACCAGCAACTGCTGTCCGGTGCGAATCAAGTTCCCCTTCAATGAATTGTTGGCGCGAATGGAGTCGCTCGTCGTGTGGTACCGGGCGGCGATCGCACCCAATGTATCGCCTTGCTTTACGGAGTGTTGCACCCAGCGTTCCGGCCCACGCGGGTAGTTCTGCAAGACCTCTGAGAAGGTGGGTGCCGACGCTGCGGGAATGAGCAGACGGTGCGGACCGTTGGGGGGTGTTGCGCGTCGGTTCAGCCCTGGGTTGAGCCTGAACATTTCATCGTCGGGGAGCGAAGCGAGTTGCGCCACCTTGCCGACGTCGACCTGGTCGTCGATGTCGGCGAGCGCGAAAGCGGGCTCCATGTCGATGGCAGGCAACTCCCATCCGTAGCGACCCGGATCGCGCATGACTTCGGCCAGCGCCAGAATTCGTGGGACGTATTTGGAAGTCTCCGTGGGCAGCTTCAAATCCCAATAGGACGTCGAACGGGCTTTGCGCTGCGCCTTGGCAACGCAGCCTTCACCGCAGTTGTATGCCGCGAGCGCGAGGAGCCAGTCACCGTCGAAGAACTCGTGCAGGTATTGGAGGTAGTCGAGCGCCGCGCGCGTCGAGTCCACCGGGTCTCTTCGGCCGTCGTACCACCAGTCCATCTCTACCCCGTACTGCGCTGCGGTCGCGGGCATCAGTTGCCAGAGCCCGGTTGCGCCGCTTGGAGATACTGCATACGGGTTGAGGGTGCTTTCGACGATCGGCAGGAGTGCAACTTCCAGCGGCAGGTCGCGTTCACGTACCGCGGCCACGACGTAGCTGTAATACAAGGCGGCGCCGGGTTCGAGCGCGCGGATCAGATGCGGACGCTTGGCTGTCCAGTCCATCGCACTCGCCATGCGGGGACGGTGCATGGGCGCGGCCTCGAGTGCGAGGCCTTCGCGAATGGTCGTCCAAAGGTCGTCACTGGCTGGCGGCGGCAGAACCTTGACGGTCGGATGAATCGCGGGGGGTGTCGTTGACGGTAGCGGTGGGGATGGAAGGCGCGAGGCGGAGTTGGGCGTGGCTACCGACGTACATCCAGCGACTGCCAGCATCCAGCTGATCAAGATAATCCCTCGCGACCAGTTCATTGGTTGCGGTATCCCCAGGCAGTTTGCACAATGCGGAGCAACTTTGCGGTATTCCCCGGCCCGAGGCAACCCGTGACCGACCGACGTGTCGACTGAAGCGACTGAGCAGCGTGCGCTACGTCACGGACTGCGTGCATGGTTCACGGGTGCCCTTGGTTCGACGCTGTTGGCCAAGGAGTCGGAATTTCTGCTGCAGGGCGTACGCCGCTTTCATGGAGACTCGATGCTGTGGCTCGGTCCGGTGCCGCTGCCGACTGCGGATCTCGATCGTTGCATGGTTCGGCATCGGTTCTTTGGCGCGATCAATGCCCCGGATGACGTGAGCCGTGAATCGCTGTCGCGACGCGCCACGACGAGTACCTGTGTGTTGGACGTGAGTGAATTGCCATTCCCGCCGGGCTCGATGGACGCAATTGTCCTGCATCATGGACTCGACTGCGCAGCAGATGCGCGAGCCGCGATGCGCGAGGCGGCCAAGGTACTGCGTCCAGGCGGAAAACTGCTGCTATGCGGATTCAATCCGTACAGCTTCTGGGGTCTGCGACGATGGCTCAAAGGATGGCGCGACCCGGCGCTCGCCAGGACCCGGTTCGTCAGTCCGATTCGCGCCCTCGACTGGCTCGCCGTGCTTGGTTTTGAAGTCGACGAGGGCGTTCAGTACCTGATGTTCCGGCCGCCGCTCGTTCGGGTCGACTTCGATGCGCCGTTGTGGCAGCGCATGCATGCTGCTTTTTCCCGCTGGCACATCCCGCTTGGCGGCGTCTACTTCGTCCTTGCGCGCAAGACATCGTTGACGACGTCCGCACTGCGGTCCGGACGGCGCCCCGGGCCCGGCAAACTCGCGCCGGCACTGTCGTTGCCTTCGGCGCGTAGCCGACAGTAGATGCCGAACTACGACGTCGAGATCTTCACCGACGGCGCGTGCCGCGGGAACCCCGGCCCCGGCGGCTGGGCAGCATTGCTGCGCTTCGGCGATCGGGAGCGGATGATCTCGGGTGCACAGCCGCTGACAACCAACAACCGAATGGAGCTCCAGGGTGCCATCGAGGGACTGGCGGCTCTGAAGCGTCGCTGCCGCGTGTGTTTGACGACCGACTCCCAGTACGTGCGCCAGGGCATTACGCTGTGGCTCGCCAAGTGGAAGGCCAACGGCTGGAAGACGGCGTCGAAGCAGCCGGTCAAGAATCAGGACCTGTGGATGCGACTCGATACCGTCACAGGCGGTCATGAAGTCGATTGGAAGTGGGTGAAGGGGCATAGCGGGCACGTAGAGAACGAACGCGTTGATGTGGCTGCAAACGAAGCCATCGACGAACTGATGCAGCGGAGTACCAACACCTGATGCGACAGGTCGTCCTCGATACGGAGACCACCGGGCTCGAACCGGAGCGCGGGCACCGCGTCATCGAGATCGGTGCCGTCGAACTCATCGATCGACGTCTCACCGGGCGTCGATTCCACAAATATCTGCGTCCCGATCGCGATATCGACCCCGCCGCGGTGGAAGTGCACGGCATTACGCTCGACTTCCTTGCGGACAAGCCGCGTTTTGCCGAGATCGCGGCGGAGTTCATCGAGTTCGTGTCTGGCGCGGACCTGATCATTCACAACGCGCCATTCGATGTCGCCTTCATCAACGTCGAGCTCTCGCGACTGGCGGATGCACCCGTTCCAGACATCCAACGCGCTTGCGGCATCATCGATACGCTGGCGATGGCGCGACATCGTCATCCGGGACAGAAGAACAGCCTCGATGCACTGTGCCGCCGCTACGGTGTCGACAACTCGAGTCGCGACCTCCACGGCGCGCTGCTCGACGCCGAGATACTCGCCGATGTATTCCTGATGATGACGGGGGGACAGGCGGCGCTGTTCAGCGCGGAACTGGAGTCATCGAGTGATGAGGCCGCGACGACGACTCTGACGCGCTTGTCAGGCGATCGGCTGCGGCTGAAGGTGATTGTCGCCACCGACGCCGAACTCGCGGCCCATCAGCAGCGGCTTGACGAGATCGCTCGCATTGCGGGCGCGGTGGTGTGGCGAAACACCGGTGAACAGTCAGAGCAGGTAACGAACCGCTAAGTATCCGGTTAAGCCCATGGCGAGGGTGTATGGGAACGCCATGACCACCATGCGCATGTAGGACAGACGCACGAGCGGCGCGATCGATGACGTGAGAAGAAACAGAAACGCAGCCTGACCATTCGGCGTCGCGACACTCGGAATATTGGTGCCAGTGTTGATGGCGACCGCGAGCAGGTCGAACTGCGCCTGGTCGAACTGGCCTGCTTGGAACGCTTCGACGACCTGGTTGATGTAGACAGTTGCGACGAACACGTTGTCGCTGATCGCCGATAGTACGCCGTTGGCGATGTAGAACATGGATGGTTGAATTTCCGGATCCAGCGATAACACGAACTGAATGGCCGGCGAGAACAGATGCTGATCGTGAATTACTGCGACGATACCGAAAAACACGACCAGGAGTGCGGTGAATGGCAGTGCCTCTTCGAAGGCGTGTCCGATGCGATGCTCGTCGATCACACCGTTGAACGCGGTTTGAATGACGATGACGGCGAGGCCGATCAGGCCAACCTCGGCGAGGTGAAAGCCGAGTGCGACTATGAGAAACAGGGCAGCGATTGCCTGCACGACGAGGCGCATCGACTCCGCCGTCGTCCGATTGGCCGATTCGGCTTCATCGTACTCTTTGAGGATGTCGCGGACAGGGTCCGGCAGCGTTGCCCCATAGCCAAATGCTCGCGTTTGTTCGAGCACCGCGCAGGTCACCAACCCGACGACGAGCACGGGCATCGTCACCGGGGCCATTCGAACGAAGAATTCGATGAAGTCCCAGCCCATCTTGCCCGCGATCAGAAGGTTCTGCGGTTCACCAACAGTGGTGCACACCCCGCCCAGCGCAGTACCCACCGCGCCGTGCATGAGCAGGCTGCGCAGGAGCGCGCGAAAGCGATCCAGGTCCTCACGATGAAGGTCGCCAACGGAAACGTCCTGGGTGTGGTCGTGATCATCTGTGTGCGAGAAGTGAAAGCCCGATGCGACCTTGTGGTACACGGAATAGAAGCCCACGGCGACGCTGATGATCACGGCCGTCACGGTCAACGCATCCAAGAACGCCGACAGAAATGCGGACACCATGCTGAACAGTAGCGAGATCGCCAGTTTCGACCGCACGCCGAGCAGTATCTTGGTGAAGGTGAACAGCAGCAGTTCCCGCATGAAGTAGATGCCCGCCACCATGAACATCAGTAGCAGGATTACGGGAAAATTCGAGAAGACTTCCAATCGAACCGTCTCGGCACTGGTGAGCCCGATCAGCAGCGCTTCGAGCGCCAGGAGTCCTCCGGGTTGCAGTGGATAGCATCGCAGCGCCATTGCCAGGGTGAATATGAACTCGAGCACCAGACACCAACCGGTGACGAACGGACCAACGGTAAGCACCAGAATGGGATTGATGAGCAGGAAGACGAGGATCGTCTGCTTGTACCAGTTCGGGGCGGTCCCTAGGAAGTTGCTCCAAAGAGCGCCGGCTGTCGCGATTGGCATGTTGGTTTGCGTCCTCGAGTCCCTGTCGGAAGATCGGCGAAGTCCAAGGCGGAGTATAGACGATCTACCCACACCAACAGCCTGCGCGCGCCTGCGACGATGACCTTCACTGTGCTATGTTAATCGCCCACTGAGCCAGTCCTGTGCGATCGCATGTGGCCACACACCCCCGATGAGTTCGAGTCGCTCATTCGTCCCCGCAATGAGCAGTCCATGGATGATGCCTGGTACTTCGTGTTTGTCGAGGGGCAGATACTGTCGCTGGCGGAGCAGGGCATTCCCCGCCCCGTCGAGTCGAGTGACATGCGGTGGCTCGATATCGAGCGCACCGCCGAGATCTTCCTCGGCAACTACCGGGGCCGACCGTGCTTCGCCGTCGCGGCGTCGGGTCGCGCGCCACAAGGCTACGCGCTCGCGAATCTGCGCGCCTGGCTCGGTCGCGTGGAACCGGGTCTGTTCTATCTCGCCGGTCGCGCGCAACAG
>JBGSQB010000036.1:0-4645 GCA_041738285.1 Pseudomonadales bacterium
CCGCGCGCGTCGCCTGCCGCTCATCATCATTGCGGGTGAACTCGGACACTGCGAAATCCGTGACCCCGGCGCCGGCCAGGTCCGCGATGCGCGCCTTGACCTCGGCTTCGCTGCCGACGATGGCGACGTCACCCGGTCCCCGCGCACCTTCGCGCTCGAACATCGCCCGGTAGGACGGTAGCTCGCCGTACATGGCAAGATTGCGATCGATCAGGTTGCGCACGCCCGTAACGTCATTGGTGACGCACACCGGGAGGGTCGCAATGATGCGAGGTGCAGGCCGTTGCGCCGCATCGGCGGCCTCGCGAATGCGCGGCACGATGTGCGCAGCGATGGTTTTTGGTCCCACCCATGCCAGGGTCGTACCATCGGCCATGGCACCCGCTACCTTGAGTGCCTGCGGGCCGAGCGCCGCAACGATGACCGGACAATCGGCGTCAGGTTTGCGGAACATCGTTGCATGGCAGCTCAGGGTTTCACCATCGAACGCAACGCGGCCCTCCCGCAGCAGCGGCACCAGAATGGACAGATACTCTCGCAGGTGACGAATGGGCTTGTCGAAGTCAATGCCGAGCTCCGCCATCATCGCGGCATGGGACAGCCCAATACCGAGCGCGAGACGGCCACCGATCGCGTTCGACACTGTCGCTGCCTGGCCCGCCAGCACCATCGGATGCCGCGGCATCGACGGCACGATCGCCGTGCCGAGTTCAATCCCCTGCACGTGCTGACCGACAAGAGCGAGCACGGTGAGTGCATCAAAACCGCCGGTCGGGTGTTCAGCCAGCCAGTAACTCGAATAACCCGCTCGAGCGGCCTGGGATGCGTTCTCAACGACCCGCTCGACGGAGGCCCGCTGCACCAGCGCTGTACCATTCATGCCGATTCTCATTCGCAGGTTCCTTCGCACGAGTAATCCGCGCATTCTACCGCGCAACATCAAATGCAAGGTGAAGACATGAACTCGCAGCTCATCGCCGATCGTCTGCAACTGGTCGACGTCATGTCGAACTACGCAACTGGACTCGACGCGCGGGACTGGCGCTTGTGGCGCAGCGTGTTCGTCGATGAAGTGCTGTTCGATCTGAGTTCCTGGACCAGGCAACCCGCACGGGTCCTGAACGCCGATCGCGTCGTGGCGAGCCAAGCGCGCATGTTTGCGCAGCTCACGGTCACTCAGCACTTCATCACCAATCACCGGGTGACAATCCAGGGTGACGACGCGCGGGTGCTGGCGCACATGCGCGCTGAACATTGGATCGATACGCCATCGCCAACCGGCAGCAGTCGCTACACGATGTTCGGGTACTACGATGATGCGTTCGTGCGCACAGTTGAAGGTTGGAAGATCACACGGATGCAGCTCAACGTGACCCAGACCGAAGGCGATCGATGGGTCATGGATGAAGCGACACGGCGCGCGCGCAGCGCGCCGCGTGTGGAATGACTCCACCGACGTTGCTCTACGTCCGCCGTTCGCGCCATCGATTGAACGCGAGCGTGCGAAGCCGCCGGCGCAGGTGCTATCGTTACTGACCAATCTGGGAGGGGATCGCTTGGACGGGGCATACATGGACCGCGCGCAAACACTGCTCAAACTGGGTGGCCGCGCGTTGCTGGGCCTGTACTTCATCGGACCTGGCATCATGAAGGTGACCGGTTTCGCTGCCACCAGTGTCTACATGGAAGCCCACGGCGTGCCGCTCATTCCGGTCCTCCTCACACTGACCATCATGGTGCAGATCGGCGGCGGCCTGAGCCTCGTCATCGGCTACCGGACGCAGCTCATGGCGTTCCTGCTGGCCGGACTCACGCTCGTCATCAGCGTCTTCATGCACGACTTCTGGAATCTCGACGAGGGTATTCAGCGTGCCCACGAAACGCAGAACTTCGTCAAGAACCTGGCGATCATGGCCGGGCTCATGTACGCGGCGGGGATTCCCGCACCACGATAGAATCGTCACGCACATGAAGCAGACTCTCAAACACGCCAGCGTTCTCGATCCGCGCTTGTACGTCTCGCCTGAACTTCTCCAGTTCGAGCTCGGAAAAATCATCGCACCCGGATGGCAGATCGTTGGTGCATCGACGGGGCTCGAAAAGAATGGCGATCTCTGCGTGAGCGAACTCGCCGGCATCCCCATCGCGTTGATACGCATCAGCAGCGATGTCATCCGCGGCTTCGTCAACGCCTGCCCACATCGCGGCGGTCCGATGACGTCTATTTCGATTCGCGGCGAACCCAAGCTGCGCTGTGGCTACCACGGCTGGACATACGATCTGAACGGACGCCTGATCAATGCACCAAAGATGAAGCAGGCGGAAGGTTTCGTTCCCGAAGACACGTGCTTGACGCCGATCGACGTCGCCGTCTGGCACGGTCTGATGTTCGCTCGGATCGGGACAGGAATTGCGCTCACTGAACTTCTCGACGGCATTGACGCCAAGGCGACTGCCGACTTCGATCGACTGCGCCACCACTCCAGGATCACTTACGAGGTGGGCGCAAATTGGAAGATCTACGTGGACAACTTCCTGGAAGGTTATCACCTGCCGTTCGTTCATCCCGACCTGACAAAGGTCTTGGAGATACCAAACTACACGACTGAACTGGGTCGTTGGTGGTCCCTTCAGCACTCGCCGCTGCCCGCGGACTCGGGTGCGTATGCCGCCGGCGAGGGGTTCTACTACTTCGTCTATCCGAACACGATGCTCAACATCATGCCGGGACGTCTGCAGACGAATCGCGTCGTTCCGTCTGGCGTCGACAGATGCAAGGTCGAGTTCGACTTTTACTACACACCGGAACAGGTTCATCGCGCCGCGGACGATGCCCGCTTCTCAGATCAGGTCCAGGAAGAGGACCGCCGCATCTGCGAGCACGTGCAGAAGAGCTATGCGTCATCGATGTACAAGCCCGGCCGATTGTCACCGGAGAGTGAGTCGGCCGTCTGGCATTGGCACAATCTGTTGCGCGATGCGTATGTAGAGATCCCATGACGCGGGCACAGGCGGCATTTCGCCTCGTCCTGCTGAGCGCCATCTTCCCGCTCTCCGTCTTTCCCTTCGCCGGACGATGGGACTGGATCATGGCCTGGGCGGTTGTTGCGGCAATGATCATCGCCACCTGCGTCAGCCGATTGCTCGCGCATCCGGACCTGATCAACGAGCGCGCAAGTTCGCTGCGTGCAGACAACACCAAACCCTGGGACAAGCTGCTGGCGCCAGCCATGGCCATCACCCCGCTGCTAGAACTGATGGTCGCGGGCCTGGACGAGCGATATCACTGGTCCGCGCCATTGGCGTCTGGTCTACAGATCGCTGGCCTGGCGCTGGTCATCACCGGATACGCGATCGGCACGTGGGCGATGGTTACCAACCCGTTCTTTTCAAGTCTCGTCCGCATCCAGACCGATCGCGGCCACCACGTGATCGATCGCGGCCCGTATGCAATCGTTCGCCATCCGGGCTACACGGGTAACCTGATCGCCTGTCTCGGCTTTCCGCTCGCGCTGTCGTCGCTCTGGGCGTTCGTGGCCGTTGGGCTTGTAACAATCGTCACTGTGGCCCGAACGCAACTGGAAGACCGAACGCTGCAGGAGGAACTGCCAGGCTACGTGGAGTTCAGCCGACGCACTCGATTCCGGCTCCTGCCAGGCGTGTGGTGACCTCCGCCCAGTCGCGTACGTGCGATGATGCAGATCTGACAACAGGATTCGAACAATGACCCAGCCTCACATGCACGTAGCGGAGAGCGACCCGACCGGCATTCGTATCGTTGAAATATCAAGAGAGCCTGTCGAGTTGCACAAGATACTGAAATTCGAGGGCATGGTGGCCAGCGGCGGCCAGGCCAAGGTGGTAGTGGCGGCGGGTCAGGTGCAGGTGAACGGCAAGGTTGAGACCCAGAAGCGCAAGAAGATCGTCAGCGGCGATACGATCGAGTTCAACAACGAGACAATCCGCATCCAGCTGGCAGCAACAGATGTTGAAGAGACGTGAAAGCAAACGATTGCCTGCGTCGAATTCGCTACATACTCGATCTCGACGACGCCGCGGTCATTGCGATGTTCGCGCAGGCCGACGAGAAGGTCACCCGAAATCAGGTCGTTGCCTGGCTGAAGAAGGATGATGACCCTGGCTACGAAGAATGCAGCGATGTGATGTTCGCGACCTTTCTCAATGGGCTGATCAATCAACGGCGCGGCAAGAAGGATGGTCCGCTGCCCAAGCCAGAAGAACGCATGAACAACAACCTGGTGTTCAGAAAACTGAAGATCGCCTTCAATCTGCAAGCCAACGACATTCTCACGATCTTGTCGCTGGCTGATCTCACCATCAGCAAACATGAGCTGTCGGCGTTCTTTCGTCGACCCGACCACAAACACTACCGCGATTGCAAAGACCAGATCCTGCGCAATTTCCTGACGGGCCTGCAGATCAAGTATCGCGGTACAAGTCACGAGCGGAGTGACGAATGCACCCAGTAGTAGCAACGGCAACCCAATTGCGGGGTCTGCAAAGTCGGGCAATCCGCCAGATTCGCAGGTTCGAGGATGTCGACAACGACGCGAACGGCAACTCTAAGAGAACTGGTCGGGACGGCAGGGTGCGAACCGGTCCGCGCCAGCGGATGCGACGCATC
>JBGSQB010000101.1:0-28072 GCA_041738285.1 Pseudomonadales bacterium
GATGCGGCGTTTCGATCCAATCCGGCTCGCCCGAGGGAGCCGCCGGACTCGCCACGCTGACACGCCAACCCCGGTCTCGCAGGCCCCTTGCCAGCAGCGAAGCGCGGCGCGTGCCCCCCGAAACGTGCGGCGGATAGTGGCGGGCGAGCAAGATTACGTGCTGATTTCTCGTGCGCTTGCTCAACGTGGCGCCGCACCAATCTGAACGAGTCTGTTGCTGATACGTTGCACCCGTTCGCGCCAGCTGTGAATCGCCACCGCGTCCATCCGCGCCCGCCGGCCCAATTCAGTATGTGCTGCAGGGTCGTCGAACACGCGTCGTAGCGCCTCCGCGAGTGCACCGATGTCCGACGGCGGTACGAGGAGCCCGTTGACTTCGTGGTTGATCACTTCACCGATCTGGTCCAGGTCACTCGCGATGATGGTCCGGCCCATGGCGAGGTACTCGAAGATCTTGGTCGGCGATCCGAAGAACCGCGTGCCGTCGGGATTGCGGATCTGAGGGGACAACAGGACATCGCCCGCAGCCAACATCTTTGGCGCTTGTTCGTACGGCACCATCGAAGTAAACACCACATTGGGCGGCTTGATGCCCAAGTTGCGGCTCAGTTGCCGCGCTTGCGACTCCCGCTCCCCGGAGCCTGCAAGGATTAACGACGTGCACGCGCGCAAGTGTGGCGCGCGCTGTAGCATCAAGGCATACGCTTCAATCGCGACTTCAACACCATGCCACGGCCCGAAGCTGCTCATCAAAAGGGCGGTTTTGCGGCCCGATACACCAAGGCACGATCGCGTCGACTCTCCGTCAAGGTCCGGGTGGAATCGTTCCGGGTCCGTTGCATTCGGACACAAGAGCACACGATCCGGTGCCGCGCCTCGATTCTCAGCATCCTCGACGAGCGGCTGGCTCACGGCCACTACGAGGTCGGCGCGCTGCAACAACTCGGTCTCGATGCGCTCAAAAGACTCGGCGTAGGGAATGCCCTCACCCCAATGGCGCGCAACCCAAGTCTCTGGTCCGTTGTACTCGAGCACGAATGGACGTCGAAGATGCCTTGCCAGCATCAGTCCACTGACATCGCCCAAGCTCGCCCGCTGATACACGAATGCGGGTCGATTCGACTCACCCGTCAGCCGCAAAGCCTCCGCGAACAATCCTCGCTGCGCGACGAAATGAAGC
This sequence comes from Pseudomonadales bacterium, assembly GCA_041738285.1. GTDB lineage: Bacteria > Pseudomonadota > Gammaproteobacteria > Pseudomonadales > Azotimanducaceae > SZUA-521. The sequence goes on from JBGSQB010000101.1 coordinate 1,181, forward strand.
GCAGCACCATCTCCCCAACCCTCGACGCGCGCGAGGTCGATTTCCTTGGGTATGACGTCCTCGCTCAGACAAGGCACTTCGTCGGTCGTGACGAACTCCACGGCACCGAATTCAGCGCTTAGCGCATTGATGATGCCCGACGTGTGCGAGAACGATCCGCCGACCTTCGCTCCGAACCAGAGATTCGTTCGAAGATAGATCGGCGGACCATCAGGTGGGTCGAAGCCACCCGGTCGCGCAGACTGATCGATGAGCCAATCGAATATCTGCTGACGCGCAGCATTCTGTAGACGCCTCCGACGCATGCGGCGAATCGCGGCGGTCAGCAACAATGCGGGCGTCACAGGTCGGGATGTCTTGCCGTCCACGGTGGTGAATTCCGAGTGGAACGGCGCAGATAGAAGTAGCACCAGTCCCGTTCGGAACGGGTGTGGAACGGCGAAGGGATTCTCGGTGATCAGTCTCACGCGACGGAACGCGAAGAGCTTCTGGCCGCGCTTGATCTGCGCAATTCGATCGGCCAACAACGCCCGAGTCCAGCCTTCGGACAGCGGTCGCCTCCCATCCACGGTGACCACGAGTTCTAGATTTCCGCTCACGGGTGCAGCCAACGATGACGCCACAGCGCCACGTTCACGATCGGCCAGATGTAGCTCGAGTAGTCGCGCTCGCCGCTGCGATGGCGCTCGAACAACCAGCGCACGGCCGTGGCGCTGAGTGGGCTGTCGGAACACCGCGCGTCGTCCAGCGCCCTGCACTCCAGCTCTGCGCCAAGCGGCCCTCTCAACCACCGCGCCATGGGCGCGCCCAGCCCGACTTTCGCACGGTCAACGACCGATGCCGGGAGCACGCTTGCCGCCGCTGCCCTGAACAAAGGCTTGCCTAGACACTCCAAAGTGTTGGCGCCATCTTGGAGGACGATCGACTCGGGCAGGCCGACCACGTACTCGACGAGCCGATGATCCAGGAAAGGAACGCGAGCTTCGATCGAAGACGCCATCGTGATCTTATCGACGCGCATGAGCAGCAGTTCGGGGAGTCGGAACGCCAGGTCACGGCGCCGAAGGTTCGCGAAGATGTCGCCCGCCGGCAAGATACAGTCAGGATATCCCCCTGCCTGGCGTGCCAGCCGCTCATCGAGCGAGCGTTCACCGCTGGCATCGGCGAGGGTGTCATCGGCCACATCGGCAGTCGAATCGTGCACCTCCCAGTCCGACTTCAGCAACCGCGCAATCTGCAGCGGGCGCATCGACTCCGCACCGGAGCGGAATCGGCCGCGGCCTGCTGCGACCGAAGCCGCCACGTCCATCGCTCCGATCAGCCCAAAGCGACGCAACGGCATTCTCTCACCCAACAGCCTTGCGCCACGCGAAATCAAGGCATTGGTGCGCTGATCCCTCGTCCGCGCCAGGCAGCGCCAGAGAAACTGCTCCCGAATGAAGCCACGCCAGGTGGGGTATCCACAAAAGAGTTCATCGGCACCTTCGCCGACGAGCGCCACCTTGATCCCGTCCCCTCGCGCGGCCTCGCTCAGGTACTGCAGCGGCAGGCAAGCCCAGTCAGCGATCGGCTCATCCATGTCTTGCACGAGGCGCAGCATCGTCCTCATCGCATTTCGTTCGTCAATGTCGACCGTCACGTGCTCGCAACCGAAATGACGCGCAGTCTCCCGCGCCGCCGTCGACTCATCGAGTTCGTCACCTTCGAATCGCGCGGTGAAAGCCTTCAGACGATGCCCCGCCTGCGCAGCGATACCGAGTATCAATCCTGAATCGACGCCGCCGGATAGCATGACTCCGGCGTGTACCTCGTCCGGCACTCGATCTAGGATCGCCTCGCGCGAAAGTCGAGTGATTTCATGGATCACTTCGTTTGAGGACACGTTCCGGTGAGTCGCCGATTGCGGTGGTCGCCAATACGATTGTTTGCGCACTCGTCCGTCCGGTGTCACGCATAGAGTCTTTCCCGGGCCCAATTTGAATATGCCGTCGAATAGAGTCTCGGGCGCAGGTGTGGCGAGCACGTTCAATACGTCAAGGCACGCACGACGATTCATCCGAAGTTTCAGATCCGGCAACTGCGCGATCGCCTTCGCCTCAGAGGCAAGCACGAGTCGCCCTCCCACGCACGCGTAGTAGAGCGGCTTGATGCCGAGTCGGTCTCTTGCAGCCAATAGTCGGTGCGATAAACCATCCCACAAGACGAAGGCGAACATGCCGTGAAGACGGTCCAGTAGACCCTCCCACCCCCAACGCATGAAGCCCTGTATGAGGACTTCAGTATCGGAATTGTTCGTCCGAAAGATGGCGCCTTCGCGTTCAAGGTCCCGGCGAAGCCGAACATGGTTGTAGATTTCGCCGTTGAATGTGACAGCGACAGTGGCAGTCGCATCGGTCATCGGCTGATTGCCATCACGACCAAGATTGACGATTGAAAGGCGTCGGTGCCCCAGCACCACCTTCCCCTGCGCAAGTCTCATCACCCCAGAGGCGTCAGGCCCACGATGACTCATCAGGTCGAGCGCATGCCGCACCGTCGCTTCATCGAGCGCGGGCAGCGACGCCGACAAGTCGATGAACGCTAAGACCCCGCACACGAGCGTACGGCTCCCTTCTTCCCGCGGCACCGGCCGAGTTTACGCACGGCGAGGCACCTAAAAGTCCGACAACCCGGCTCCGACCCAATGCTCATGCCACAACACGGCATTGAGAATGGTCCAGAGGTGGAATCCGTAGTTACTCTTGCCCGAGATCTGCTCCTTCAACAGTCGTTCGACGTAGTCGTTGTCGAAGTAGCCTGCTTTGCGAATTTCCGAGCGTTTGAACAGCGCGAGTGTCTTGGGTCCGAATTCCGCTTCGGTAAACCAGCGATCTATCGGCGCTCCAAAGCCCTGCTTACGCCGATACAGAAGATCGTGATCGACGTAGGGTTCGGCTGCCTTCTTCAGAATTCTCTTGCCCAATCCCTCGTGCAATTTGTACGAAACTGGACAACGCCGTGCGAACTCCACTACGTCGTGGTCTAGAAAGGGCACCCTTGCTTCGATCGAGTGCGCCATTGTCATCTTGTCGACCCGCATCAGGAGATGCTCCGGCAGTCGCAGCTTGAGCTCCATGTACGGAATCTTTTGCAGGATCGAGGGGTCGGTAAGGCGAGTCGCCAACGGGCCAAGGTACTCCGCAACGACTCCGTGACTATCCAGATTCTGATGCGACTCCGGCATCAGACCCTCGATCGGGCAGTTCACTCTGAAATCGAACGGCCGCCTATCCGGCGTGAGTGCGTCGCGAAGCCCGCCCCACCAACAAATCGCTCCGCCCCAAAACAGCTCCTTGCCTCGTCGCGCACGCTCGGCAATTTCCTGATCTTCGACCGTACCGTCCTTACGCTGCAACAAATCGTCTAGACGGCGATTGCGCTCGCCACGGCTTATCGGGCCGTAGATTGCTGCTTCCTTCTCGCGATAGTGCTCACACCACCAATAGCCGAGGAAATTCTCGTCCGCACCTTCGCCCACCTGAACGACCGTGGTTCCGGACTCACGCACCAGCCGCGACAAGAAATACAGGGGAATGCAAACGTTGTCCGCAATGGGTTCATCCTGGAGTTCCACGAGCTTCGGTAGGAAGTTCAGGGCCTCTTTGGAATTGATGCGCGTCTCATGATGATCAGTTCGGTACCGATCCACGATTCGCCTGGCATGATCATACTCATTGAACTGATCGTAGCTCTCGTATCCCACGGTGAACGTTGTAACAGGTCGATCCATCAGTTCCGACATCAGCGCAACGTTCAGGCTCGAATCAACACCACCGGATAGCAGTACTCCAAAAGGAACGTCGGAAACCATGCGGCGGCGGACGGAGAGCTTGAGTAATCGCGTGAGTTCGTCGACGGCGTCGTTGAAAGGCAGCTCTCGCTCGGAGTAGAGATCTGCCGCATCCGGCGCACAGTTCCAGTATCGTTCCGCCGTCGCCCGTCCGCTGATGTGGATCGTTGCCCAGTATCCCGCAGGCATTTTGAAGATGTTCTTGAACATCGTCATCGGCGCCGGCGCGACTATGAAGCTGAGGTAGTGATTGAAGGCGAGCGGATCCATCTCTCGCGCCACCGTCGGGTGCTTCAACAGCGCCTTGATCTCGGAAGCGAATATCCACTCGCCATTTGCGGTCCGCGAGAAATACAACGGCTTTACGCCCACTCGATCGCGACAGAGATGCAGCGCCGGTCTAGCGGGGTCCCGTTGATCATAGATCGCGAATGCGAACATACCGTAAAGTCGGTCAACACACGCCTTGCCCCATTCCGCGAACGCGTACAACAGGGTCTCTGTGTCGGAGTGGTCGGTTTTGAAGCGGTACTTGCCGAGCGCTGCAAGTTCATGGCGGATCTCGGCGTGGTTGTAGATCTCGCCATTGAATACCAGGGCAAGTTTTCCGTCGGCGCTCAGCATCGGCTGATTGGCTGCGTCCGACAGATCGATGATCGACAGACGGCGATGACCGAACGCGCAACTACCGTCTTCCGAACGCCACGCACCCGCACCGTCCGGACCGCGATGCATCATTGCATCGCGCATTCGGGCCAGGGTTTCGAGCGGGACTGCCCCGCCGGCTCGTCCGGGTCGGTAGCTACCTACTATTCCGCACATCGATTCAGCGTCCTGTGGGACTGTGGGCCTATGGGACAGTCAGTTAGTTGACGAAGTAGCGCAGCCGCGTTCCTAGCACGCCTGGGACATCAGCGCGCCGGCGCTTGCGCACTGGCCACCGTCGATGACTCGGCCGACGGGTCTGTCGCAACACCTGAAGTGAGCGACGATCTATCAAGACCACCTAGTGCGAGCATCCGATCGAGAAAACGTTCGGGTGCGGCAATCACGTTGGCGCCGTGCTCGCCCATCAGATCGATGAGCCGAGGCGCACCCTGCTTGACGTCGAAGAGTACATATCCGAGTTCGGTAAGGAACCGCCGCAACTCGCCAACAGTCGCGGCTCCATCGAGCAGAATTCGATCGGAGACCTCGACCATCAGCAACGGCTTGTACCTGCTGAGGAGTTCACGCGCACCTTTCAACGCCTGCATTTCGCCACCCTCGATATCGATCTTCAGCACATCGATCGAATCCAGGTTCCTAGGCAGCAGAAACTCGTCCAACGTTGCCATTTGCACCGGATACTGGTCGACGTGCCGGTCAGGATGTCCGTGGCCGTGAATGACGAATGTGTATTCGCACGTCGGGTCCAGACGACAGCGGAAGGCCGCACCGGCTTTGCCGCGGCCGCGCAGGTTCAGATGGTCGTCGATAACCTCTACGTCGAGCTGTCCATAGCGCCTCGTCTGGAAGTGCGAGAAAGAGTCGACTAACTCGGCCGGAATCGTCATCGGCCGCTCATACTCCGGACCCACGTTCCAAGGTCCCAACAAGCCCGCTTCTGGGCGTAGTTCGATGCGCTGCAGCGCGAACTCGAATCCGGTCTCACTGTAGATCAGCACTTCCAGCGCGCTCGCCTTGCCAATGGCGACCTGGGTGAATCCGTGATTGAGCCCAGTCCAATGATGATTTCGCATGTCGGTGGTGAAGCGAAGCGTCGGCATCGTGCTCGAGAGGCTGAGATCGCCGATTTTGTTGTGCCCACTGTATCGCGGGCTCGCGACCGAGAATTTCGCCGTGCCGCTCCGATCACTGACCGCGAGCGCGTGCACATGCACATTCGACAGACGATTGATGCCGATATTGTGATGAAGCGATATCAGCTCGCGGCGACTCGGCTCGAACGCGATGACGTTTCCCCCGGGTCCAACTCGACTCGATGCGAACACGGTGTACGCGCCGAAATTGGCACCGACATCTACGAACGTCATGCCAGGCTCGAGGAAGCGCTGCAGCAGATCGAACTCATTAGGATCGTACGACCGATGCACGACGATCTGGCGCGCCATCTCCGACGGCTCGAGGAACTCGAGCACAGTATCCATGTACCACCCACACCGAATCGGGAAAGTCTGGGTGCTGTAATGGCTCATCAATTCCCAAAGCTCCGCACGCACAGCGACATCCGATGCGGGATTGTCCCAATCCATCGTCCAGCCTGGAACGGGCTGCACGTGCAACGGCGCCTCATCGAGCGCGGCCATCGATTTGAAGCGCTGCAGGAGCCGCGCCAGCATTTGTGCATCCAGCTTACTGTGCTCGGCAGCAGGCCTATCCATCACGCTTTCGCCGAAGAATCGATCGTCTGGTCCATCTCCGACGCGCGTGATTCGATCTTCCGCCATGACCCATCGGCCACGTATCCGGTGCCTTGGGGCAGGAGGCTTCCATGCTCATAGACTTCGAATTCCATATACAGACTCTGGCAATCATACACAGCAGGGTTTATCGAGAAGAACCGTCCATCACCGCTCTCGTAGTATCCTTCCGCTGCGATCATGAGCGTGACCATGTACTTGCCGATTCCCAGCTTCAGGGGGTCCATCGTCATCTCCACGCGCCCTTCTCGCGCCTGGGAACCGCTGAAGTGCAGATGGCGCGCGATAGTGCGCGCGACATCTTCGACACCATTGCGTTTGAATGCAAACACGATCTGACAGCGCTCATCTAGATCCGCGTCGTTGATTCGATAATCAAACGTGAACGTTGCGGGTGCGCCATGTTGAAGGTAGAAGCTGGTGCTTCCATCGGGCCCACGCAGATCGAACGCAGTCGCTACGATCCTGCCGGAGCCCTGGCGCCCGCCGCTTTGATCCACTGGCCTTTCCAGCTTCGACTCGGCCCCCGGACTACCCCCGCCGAGGGTGAACTGTCTGCTCTCCCACTGTCCCGGCGTCGGGAGTAGTCGACCAATTACGGATTCGGCGCCGATTGAGTCGATGAACACGACATCCGCGTCAATCGTATCGCTTGCGTGAAACGTCATGTGCAATTCGGCATCTCGCAATAGCGGCGCACCCTCCGTCGAGAACAACGCGACGCCAACCTTGTGCTCGACCGCACCGAAGTTGTTCCATACGCGCGTGCGGCGCCCGTCGAGCAGGCCGGCCGGACCCCAGGGCGTATGTGGGAGCAGTCGCATGACGAAACCGCGTTCGCGCTCTTCGTCACCAGAGGAGAACATCGGCAACCGCACGATTTGGCCGCTCGGCCACCGCAGCTCCAGGGCCGCAAAATGTACCGGGCAGCTGGCCGGTTCGTTGTTGCGTGCGCGGATTTCGAGAAACGCAGGCTGGGCTGCATCGCGCCGCGCTGCATTGCCGCGATACTGCAGTGCGAGCTTGTGCTTCTGTCTGGCGTCCTCCTGGATGCGGATCGAGTCTTCGTATCGCTTGAGTGTCTCCGATGGCGGGCCGTCGGACTTGATCCGCCCCTGATCGATCCAGATCATTCGGTCGCAGAGTTTCGCTGCAGAGTAGACATCATGGCTGACCAACAGGAGGGTAGTACCGTTGTTGGCGCAGAGTTCACGAATTCGTTCGAAGCTCTTGTTCTGGAAGTATGCATCGCCGACGCCGAGCACTTCGTCGATGACCAAGAGGTCGGGCTCGATCGCTGTGGAGATCGCAAACATCAACCGAGCGGCCATGCCTGTCGAATAGGTTTTCAGTGGCTGATCGACGTACTCCTCGATTTCGGCAAACGCCACCGCGCCGTCGACGAGCGCATCCGCCGATTTGCCCGAAATTCCCATATGCGCGAGGAAGGAGTATGCGTTTTCTCTGCCGGTGAAGTCCGGATGGAAGCCTGCACCGAGCTGCAGCAAAGCGTGCGATCGTCCATTGACCTCCAACCTACCGGAAGTCGGCTCGATTGCACGGGTGACGATTTTGAGCAGCGATGACTTGCCAGCTCCGTTGCGTCCGATGACGGCGACCTTCTCTCCTCTGCGCACCACCAGATTGATGTCGTAGAGCGCATGATGCACGCGCGCATTGGCGTCGATACGCGTGCGGAACAGGCTGAAAAGGCGCTCGCTGGGGCGATCGTAGAGCTGGTAGGACTTACAGATCGCCTCGGCCCGGATGAGCAGGTCTTCACTCATGATCGACAATATAGGCTTTGAATCGATTGAAGAACACGATCCCGGTGACGAACAGCACGAGCGATCCTCCGGCAAACGCTGCAAGGCTGCCGAAGTCCAACGCCTGCCGTGCCAGAAAAACCGAACGGAACATATCGATCAGATGCGTCACCGGGTTCAGCATGAGCGCTAACTGGGCAGACTCCGGGGCAGCGCCAGCCGGAAAGGCGATGGGCGAAATGAACAGCAGAAAGATGAGAATGATATTGATGGCCGATTGCAGATCCGGCAACAGCCCGCCGAGTGCCGCAAGGTAAAACGCAATGCCGAACAAGAACACCGCCTGAATTGCGATCGCGACTGGTAGCAGGAGAACCTTTGCGGACATGGACCCATCCAGCGCGGTGAGCACCAGCAGAATCAGAAGACCGGGTACTTGTGCCGCGAGCGCGACGAGCACCACCCGCGCAGGAATCAGATCGATCGGCAGCATGACGTTCTTGACGAGATGGATGTTCTGACGCACGACCGACGTCGCAGTCGATGCGGTCTCCATCAGTGCCAGGTACGGTACCAACCCGCAGAAAACCAGCACGACATACGAAAATTCACTCAGATCCGGGAATCGGACCCTGAAGATCACCATGTACAGGAACATGTAGACACCGAGGAACAGCGCCGGGTACACGACCAGCCAGATCGGGCCAAGGAACGTACCCGCGTACCGCTTCTTGAGTTCGATCCGCGTCGTGGCGACAAGCACCGGTCGATGGCGCCACAGGTCACGGAGGCTCTTGCGAACTGTGTGCAGGGTGCTCAAACAGACTCCACGGGATATGCAGCGCCCTTCATACGGACCAGACTGAAACGCCAGACGTTGGTCTCGATTGCCGTTGCACCTCGTCGCAGACGAAGCGCCGTCGCATTTCGTCGAACGCCGTACGAAGGCGAAAACCAGGTCTCATCGATGGCCGCGTCGAGAGCATCTCCGCTCCATTGCAGTTGCCATGTTCCCTTAGGCGCAAGCAGCGTGGCCGTGCCCTCTCCAACGAGTTCGGCACGGACGGACGGATGGAAATGGAAGCTCCAGCACAAATCGTGCTCGCCAGATCCTGTCAGCGTGTCGACAATGTCGATACGACCATCTTGTACTGCGAGTTCGAATCTGCGGGCGTGCCGAACGGGGCTTTCCAGCTGACTCACATAACCTTCGTGGGTCCCCTCATAGACCACGACTCCCTCCCGCTCTTCGAACAAGACATGTTTCGGTGTTGCCTTCTCGAACATTCGGAACAACCACTCGGGGTTGAACTCGTTCTGCTCGACTCCATCGACTTGCAGCGAGTTGTGGTACGCGGTGGAGCGGAAGAGATTCCGCGCCGCAAAATCACTCGTGTACACGTATGACCCGGGATCGACGATCAACGGTTGTCCCGCATCGTGGTATTCGAACGACAGCTGATCGTTGTTCTTGTGGTTGCCGAATCCAACTGTACCCACGATGGAGTTCGATACCATGAGGTAGAGCCCGCGGTCCCGGCAACGGCTGATCGCGATCCCCGCGTGGGGATATAGCGCGACGTTGTCGGGTGGTGTCGCCCCTCTCGCAGCCGCGGCCGCGGATGGATCGAATCCCCACCAGAGCGCTTCCCACCCTGAGCCGACAGGCGCGTACTCAATCCACTCGCTGCGACCGAGTGCGAGCGCCGCCGGCGCCAGCAGGTGCCGCGGATCCTTCCGATTCCAGCCACAGTAGTCAGTGGCAATCATCAAGCGACCATCGTCAGCATCGCCGAGAATCGGCATCTCGCCCGAAGGCAGCAGCACACCGATGAGATATTCCACCATCGTCTGAAGACGCCCCTTGAAGTGCGCACCAAAGGGTTCGCCCGTGTGTTCCGACAGCAAGAAGCTGCCGAGAAACAGCTCGACGACCAACCGGTGATACGGAATCGACGACTCGAAGTCGGCCCCATCGGGCAAGACCTGAACGTCGATCTCCTTCTGAACGCTCTCAATCGCGAATTTCGACCAGCTTCGCGCAGCGGACGTCCCAGCGAGTGCGGCAGCAATGAAATGCAAGCCGACTACATTCGACAGGAAGTGGTTCGACGTCACCTCGTAGGTGTTTTCGAGGTTGGCACGAATGAACCTACCGTGTTCGTACAAACTGCAATAGCAGCGCAACAACGACACGGCATCGATCCCATCGCAATCGCCGATCAAGTCGAGCGCGATTGCCCAGTTCGCGGCACGCAGCGCCACATCCATCGTGCAGGTCCAGTTGACGCCGCGGCCGACTGGATTGGACTCATCGAAGTCGAAAATTTCATTCACGACTTCGATTGCGTATCGCGCGTCGCCGCTCAAGACCCATGCTTGCGCCAAAGTCAGGAAGTGCTGACAGCGCGCTAGTTCCCACGGGTATTTGATGTCCGCGTTCGCCGGCCGATCCCGGTAGAGATCCCATGCTTTGTGATCGAAGTCTTCGGGAAATCTGAGGTTTCGAACAGGATCGAGCACCCAATCGATGGGTTGATAGGAGCCATCGGAACTGCTTCTGCGCGCACACTGCGGATTGTAGGGTCCGCTCCCGAGGAGGTCGAACTGATGCTCGAGCACCGTTTCTGCATTACGGATGCACGTCGCTGTCGAATCTGGGTGCGACCTCCCGTACTGGGCCGCGTGCGAACGCGCGGCCGATGTGTGCAGCAACCCACCGATGCGGCGGCGTGCAAGCCAGCGGTCAACCTCGCGGCCAGATAGATCCTCGACCAATCCGGAGTCGCGCAACAGCGCCCGCTGCCGAATGCGTTGGTCCGCCCAGGCGCGCACGATCTTCATCCGCACCGGGAGTTTTCTCAAGTTGAACAAACCCAGTGCTCGTCTGGTGATACTTTTCTTCTGCACGGCGAGGTATGACTCTTTGAATGCGTGGCCAGGGCGTACCGGACGGCGCACGTGATACTGCGATTACTTGCGGGCCTTGACGATCAGGTTCCAGCCCATCACCCGCCCAGCAAGCCTGACCGGGACCCACGACAGTGCGGACGGCAATTCGCCTTCGACCATCTGCCGCTGCGTAATTCGAATCCGCGAGAAACTCGCCTCGCGAAACAACTCCCTTACTCGAGCACGCGTGTAGACCTTGACCAGCGGTCTCTGACCGTGACGGCTGCGCTCGACCGATCCCGACATCACCCACCCCATCGAATTCTCGGCCAGCATCCCGCTCTGAATTCCTAGCCGCAGCACTTGCTCGCGCCAGTAGTGCCAAGAATTCTCCGCATAGACCATCACGATCGCGCGCCCGCCCGGCTTGAGTACGCGGTGCATTTCTCTGACTGCACGATGAGTATCCGGCGTGTGGTGAATAACACCATTGGAATAGACGATGTCGAACGTATCGTCGTCGAACGGCAATGCTTCGGCATCGCCCTGCCGGAATTCGCCACGCAACCCGCGCAGCGAGAAGTTCCTCTTGGCATGCTCCAGATGACCTGCCGACAGATCGACGTCGGTAGTCAGCGCCCCATGGCGGGCGAACTGCGCCAGATCGGTGCCGAGCCCAGCACCGATTTCGAGGACTCGATGCCCCGAGTGGTCCGCAAACTCCATCACCGCGGGCATCCACGGCGCATACGTGTCGTATCGGTAGCGTTCTGCCTCGAGGTACCACGCCAAGGTGCCCTCTTCGGCGTCTTCGACGTAATGGGAACCGCACGCATCCTGATCCCACTGCGCCTGAACCTGTTGCTTGTAGTACTCGTCAGCGACGATACCTTTGTCCGCCTCGCCTCTCCCGACGTCCAGTTCCAGGGTGGTCAAAGCACTCTCCTGTCTTCGTGATAGCCGATCGGCGCCTCGCCACATGCAAAGCGCAGGAGCGATTGGACGTGGATGTCCCAGGAATAATACGCCGCGGCCGCGGCCTGTGCGTTCCGCCCGAGGGCCTTGCGCAGGAACTCGTCGTCGACGAGCCACAACGTCGCCGCCACGAGTTCGCTCACCGATGCTGGCGCAACCAGCACAGATCGCGCCACACCAACGTCACCACCCGAACGCCGATCCGCCAACGTCAGTGCCGGTCGCATCACCTCACCGAGCTGGACTAGGTCCGAACAAACGATTCCTGCGCCATATGCCATGTACTCGAACAACTTGGTCGGCGAGCCGAAAAACGGCTTGTCGCCCATGTTCTTCGAGTGTGGCGAGAGCAACACGTCACACACCGCCAACAGGCGGGCCGCTTCTTGCTGCGGCACCATGCCGACGTCCTTCACCTTCGCCGCCAGATGATGTCGAGAGATCGCGTCGGTCACCAGATGCTTGAAGTTCCCATCCCCGATCAGCAGAAACTTCACTTTTTCACTGCCCCTACAGATCTGCGGCATCGCCTCCGCGAGTACTTCGATGCCGTGCCAACCTCCGAACGTGCCACAAAATCCGACGATGACATCGTCTGGTGCGAAGCCAAGTGAAGTGCGAAGCGATTCGCGTTCCGCGGACGGCAAGGGACCATAAGCATCCAGATCCACACCGTTCGGATTGACCAGAATCTTCTCTTCGGTAATGCCCAGGCCCGTGACCATGTCCTTTACGGGATCCGATACCGTGCAGATCAGATCCGCCTCGCGGAACGATTCCGTCTCGATGGATTGAAGCACTTCCGCGTTGTTCATCTCGCGACCGCCAAAGACGCGCGACATCGTCAGTTCCGAGCCGTTGAACTCTGCAAAGTGCGGTACTCCGAGCCGTCTGCATGCACGCGATACCGCACAGTTACCGAGCACGAGCCGTTCGAATACGAACTTCGGCTGATACAGTTTGATCAGTGCTTCGATGACCGGCTCGTATGCCGCGCCGTTCTCGACGAGCGTGAACTCATCGGCCATCGGGGATCGCGATGGTACGACGATTTGGGGAATATCGAACTCGTTGAGCAGCGCAAACGGTGACGCCGTGACGCAGATCAGGCCATCGCGGCAAACTTTGTGCAGAGCCTTCGCCTGATAGCAAGTATGGCCATAGCTACCACCGCCGGTCAGCTTCGCCCAATAATCGAGCCGAACATAGAGTCCACGACCCGCGACGCGATACTCTCCCGACTCCGAAGTGATGAACTGTCTGGCTGCATCACCGGCGATACGCTCACGGCCCGAGTTGGAATGACTCGGTTCTCCCAAAGTCGCGGGATCGGACGGTGCAGGCGCTACTGGCCTTGCGCTCGCCGCGCGCCGTTCTTTGAACGCGCGCCAGCGCGCGTAAAGCGCGACGAATCTGACATGCCGTCTGAACGAAGCGAGCCGCTCTCGGGTTACGCGCTCGATTGCACTTTCGCGCGGCCAATAGTAGTAAACCCGGCCGTTGCGCATCAGAATTTCCCGAGAGTAGGCGATCTCCGATGGACTCGGCAGGCCCCCATCGAGTCTCAACACAACATCCGGGCACGGCGACTGCCTGACTTGATCCGTTGTAATCGACGCCAGCGCAAGACTTTGATTGAACGAGTCGAGATAGTGGCGCTCCCTCAGGTCGCGAAGCGCGTCGCCAACGAACTCGGATACCTCGCCCGTGCTCAACTCGATCACATATGTGGGCGATGCCACCTTCGCTTCGTCCGTTTTCAGGGGAATCAAAAGATTTTCGCCATTTGGGGACTATGCAGCAATCCCTCCGATCGAATCCCGCGCCTCAATTTCGCACCAGCGCGACGCTCAGTCTCGGCAGTAGTCCCCGCGATCCCACGGTCGGCGTGGGGTGAAGTCGTGCTCGCTGCCGGAACACACTGCCAAGCGCGCGTATGCCGTCCCATTTCGCGCGCAAGACGACCGACGCATCGCGCCGCCACACGCCGCGAAAAATTCCGACCAGATTGACGGCGATGTGTAGTGGCAAAGCAAGCAGCAACAAGGCTATGGGCATGTTCTTGAAGAATACGATGATCATGTTTCGGTGGCCGTGGTAGAGGCGAAATGCAGCGTTGTCGCGCGTGCTGACACCACCGATGTGACTGACTACTGCGCGCGGCACGTATCGACACCGCCGCCCTAACCGCTGCATCCGGAATGACAAGTCGACGTCTTCCAGATAGCAGAACAAACCGACGTCGAAACCACCCAAATCGCGCAGCGCGCTCAATCGGTAGAAGCCGGCCCCCGCGCAAACACCGAATACCTCGCGACCAGTCAAGTCTTCGGCACGAAGTGCCTTCCTATGCCGCGCACGCCAGGCCAATCCGGAAATGTGGTAGACGTCACCTAGACCGTCGGCCAACACATCCGATCCTGCCAGCATCATACGCGATGCAAACGCATCGCACTCGGGGTATTCCCTTGCCGCCCGATACATCTCCTCCAACCACGTGGGCGCGGCAAATGCATCCGGGTTCAACATGGCAACGAATTCGATCGACGCATCACTCTCGAGCAGCGCCACTGCTTGGTTGTTTGCCGCCGCGAAACCCGTGTTCTCGCCGTTGTAGGTGAACTCGAACGCGGGGTAGCAGTCCGCGATCTCCTTTGAGAATCCGCTCGGACTTGCGTTGTCGATGATGAGAACGCGGCTCGGCTTGGTCGTTTGCGCACGGATGGCGTCCAAGCACCTCGCAATCGTCGAGTTCGAATCGTAGGTAACAACGACGACTGCAATGCTCACGCTTCTACGCCGCGCACACCGCAATCACTACGTGAATTCATACTTCAGGGTTGTCGCAACTCTAACCCCCGCGCCGCCATCCCAGAGTTCGGGCACTCGGCCGCGCTTCGGTTCTCCGTTCAATGCATCGTCCAGTGCATGGCGCGCACCCTCTGCCGAACTGCCCGCCAGGACATTGCTTCCCACGTCGACCGTAATCGGTCGCTCGGTGTTGTCACGCATCGTGACGCAAGGTACGCGCAAATAGGTCGTTTCCTCTTGGATTCCGCCTGAATCCGTCACCACCGCCCTCGACTCGCTGACCAGCGACAGAAATTCCAGATACCCCAACGGCTCGGTGATCGTCAATCCAGGCAGGCTTTCCAACTGCGACCACAACGCGTGTCGCTGAAGCGAAGCTCTGGTGCGTGGGTGCATTGGCAAGACCAGTGGCAGATTGCGCGTCGCGTGCTCCAGCAATGAGATCAGATCCTGCAAACGCTCCTTCGAGTCGACGTTGCTCGGCCGATGAAAAGTTGCAACCAGATAGCACTCTCGTTCCAGATTGAATCGCGCACGCACGTTCAGGGCACGCGCCTTGGGCAGCTGTCGCACGAGCGTATCGATCATGACGTTGCCGACCAGATACGCCTTTCCGCCGATCTCCTCCCGCGCCAGGTTTTCCATGCCCGAGGGCTCGGTAACGAAGAGGTAGTTGGACAGCTGATCCGTTTCGACTCGATTCAGCTCCTCGGGCATCTCGCGGTCGAAGCTGCGGAGACCCGCTTCGACATGCACCACCTGCACGTCGTGGGCGCGAGCCACTCGAGCGCAGGCGACGGTCGAGTTTACGTCGCCGACGACAAGGACCAGATGTGGACGCTCCGCCTTCAACACCGGTTCGAATCGACTCATGATTCGATCGATCTGATCCGCGCGCGCACCCGGCCCGACCTCGAGATTCACGAAAGGCTCTGGAATGCCCAGATCATCGAAAAACACCTGCGACATCGAGTCATCGTAGTGTTGCCCGGTGTGCACCAATTTGTGCTCGAAGCCGCCAACTTCGTCGGTTGCGCGAATGAGCGGCGCCACCTTCATGAAGTTCGGTCGTGCCCCCGCGATGCTGAGAATCTTGATCATCGCTCAATGCCTTCCGAGCAGTTTGCCGAAGAGCCACCCGGTGCGAATGCCGGTGCTTCATCCAGGATGGCGGCCAGGTAGTCACCGTAGCCACTACTTCGCAACTCCTCGGCAAGTTGGCTGAGTTGCTCGGTCGTGATCCACTTCATCCGAAATGCGACCTCTTCCGGGCACGCGATCTTGAGTCCCTGACGGTGCTCGATTGTCTGCACGAAATGACTGGCCTCCAATAGGGTTTCATGCGTTCCAGTGTCCAGCCATGCCATACCGCGTCCCATGATTCGAACTTCCAAACGATTGGCGGCCAGATACAAGCGGTTGAGATCCGTGATCTCCAGTTCTCCACGGCGTGACGGTCGCACTTCCTTCACCACTTCGACTACCGAGTTGTCGTAGACGTAAAGTCCGGTGACGGCGAACCGTGACCTGGGGATCGCCGGCTTCTCCTCGATCGATAAGGGACGCCCGCTGCGATCGAACTCCACGACGCCGAATCGCTCCGGATCTTTCACCTGGTAGGCGAACACCGTCGCTCCCGGGTTCTCGAGAATCGCGCCACGCATCAACTTGGTTAGCTCGCTTCCGAAGAAGATGTTGTCGCCCAGCACCATCATGCAATCGCTGCGGCCAATGAATCTGCGACCAAGAACGAACGCATGGGCGAGTCCTCGCGGCTCATTCTGAACCTGGTATTGCAGCGAGATTCCCCATTGGCTGCCGTCGCCCAACAGGTCCTGAAAGCGTGGTGTATCCAGAGGCGTCGAAATCACCAGAATGTCGCGAATGCCAGCAAGCATCAGCGTGGTGAGCGGGTAGTAGACCATTGGCTTGTCGTACACAGGAAGCAGCTGCTTGCAGATCGCCTTTGTCACCGGGTACAGGCGTGTGCCGTGACCACCAGCCAATATGATGCCCTTGGTATCACTCATGGTCGTTCGCTCATATGGACCGGAGTCCCAACCGCTTTCCGGCGTAAACGCCAGTCGCTCGTGCACACCACGCGCCGTTGGCGAGATACCATGCAACCGTCTCGCGCAAGCCTGAATCGAAACCACGACGCGGCGCCCAGTTCAGTTCTCTGCGCACCTTCGTCGCATCGATGGCGTACCTGCGGTCGTGGGCCGGCCGATCCGGAACATGTGTCTTCAATCGCGCGAGTTCGCCCGCATCCGCGTTCGTCTGCGCAGCCACCTCCGATATCAGCCGATCCACCAATGCGAGATTGGTCATTTCACAGCTCGCCCCGATGTTGTACACCTGACCCGGGCGACCATCATCGAGCACCCGCATCAGCCCGGTGACATGATCGTCCACGTGCAGCCAGTCGCGGACCTGCAGCCCGTCTCCGTAGATCGTCAGCGGACGGCGTGCATGCGCGTTCAAGATCGTGAGTGGGATCATCTTTTCCGGGAACTGATAGGGACCGTAGTTGTTCGAGCAGTTCGTCACCATCACCGGCAGGTCATAAGTTGCGAACCAAGCGCGCGCGAGGTGATCTGAAGCCGCCTTGGAGGCCGAGTACGGCGAGTTCGGACGATATGCAGATCCTTCCGTGAACGCCCCGTCAGCGCCCAGCGCGCCGTACACTTCGTCCGTCGAGACGTGCACGAAGCGCAACTCGCTGACCTTTCCAACGAGCTCTCGCGCAACCTGAAGGAGGTTGTAGGTGCCGACGACGTTGGTGCTGATGAACGCACCCGGGCCATCGATGGATCGGTCGACGTGAGATTCGGCAGCAAGATGAATGATGGCGTCGGGCTGGAAATCCAGCAGTGCGCTGCGCAACGCGGCCGCATCGCAGATGTCCGTTTGGCTGAAGTTGTGCAGCGGCGAAGCCTCTACCTGAACGAGGTTCGCTCGATTGCCCGCATAGGTGAGCTTGTCGATGGTGAGTACTTCGGCGCCGCGGTCGCAGACCAGGTGACGCACGACCGCAGAGCCGATGAACCCCGCTCCACCTGTGACCGCAACCCGCAAGTTCTTTCCTCGGAAATCAGCCGCGCCCGTAGGCGTCCTCGAAGCGCACGATGTCGTCTTCGCCCAGATATGACCCCACTTGTACTTCGATGAGGTGCAATGGAATTCTACCGAGATTCGCCAGCCGATGCTTACTGCCAATGGGGATGTAAGTCGATTGGTTTTCGTGCAGCACGAGTTCTCGTTCACCGCACATGACGTTGGCGGTGCCGCGAACGACAGTCCAGTGCTCCGAGCGGTGATTGTGCATCTGAAGCGATAGCGACGCACCCGGATTCACCATGATCCTCTTGACTTGATAACGCTCGGATGCCGCCACGGTCTCGTAAGTACCCCAAGGCCGATACACCGTCCGGTGGATTTGATGCTCGGAGCGGCCTGCGGATCTGATTCGGTCGACGAGCCCCTTGACTTCCTGTGATCGGTCTCTGGCCGCAACGAGCACCGCATCCGCCGTTTCTACGACAATCGTGTCCGACAGTCCGATGGTCGCAACCATCCGCGACTCAGCGAACACCATCGAGTTCTCCGTGTCATCGAGCAACACATCACCACGCGTGATGTTGCCTCGGCCATCCCTCTCCATGAGGTCGAACAATGCTTCGAATGAACCGACATCGCTCCAGCCCACATCGATCGGCAACATGACCGCCTTGTCGGTCTTTTCCAGCACCGCATAGTCGACAGACTCGGCCGGCACCGCATCAAACGACCGTCCAGGGCGCAGAAATTCCCAATCGCCGGTGAACTCTTTTGCCGCCAGGGCTACGGCGGCAGCGATGTCGGGACGGAGCCGTTCGAGTTCGTCCAGATATACCCGCGCCGGGAACATGAACATACCGCTGTTCCAGGCATAGTCACCGCTAGCGACATAGCGTGCAGCCGTGGCCGCGTCCGGCTTCTCCACGAATCGATCGACACGAACCGCGCCATGGCCCACGGCGTGACCGCGGCGGATGTACCCGAAACCGGTCTCCGGTCGATTCGGAACGACACCAAATGTGAGCAGTGAGCCGTCGGCGACGATGGACTCGCCGGTGCGGACCGCACGCCTGAACGCGTCGGCGTCGCGCACGTAGTGATCGGCCGGCAGCACCAGCAGAACGGCGTGTTCATCATTCGACAGTGCGCGGTGGGCGGCCAGAGCGATCGCGGGCGCAGTATTGCGTCCTGTCGGCTCGAGGATGAGCGCGCTGACCACCGCGCCGATGGTTCGAGCCTGTTCGGCCGCGAGAAAACGGTGTTCATCGTTGCACACGATGATTGGTGCCTTCGCATCCAACCCCCGAAGGCGCTTCAACGTGGCCTGCACCATCGTGTCCTGACCCGTGAAACGTCGGAATTGTTTTGGGCAGAACTCTCGCGAAAGTGGCCATAGCCGAGTGCCAGCGCCTCCGGCCAGTACCACCGGCTGTAGCTTACTCATCATCTTCTCCTCACTGGCTACAACCACGCCCAACCATGTGAATTGAAGTAGGTGATGCTTGATCTGAGGAAATGGCCAACGCGTCGGAGGCCGCGCGTCATCGTGTGTCCACCGTAGTGGACGATACGTGCGAACGGCACTTCCATTATTTTCCCAAATTCACGGATGCGTATCGACAAATCGTAGTCCTCGAAGTACAGGAAGTATCGCTCGTCGAAACCGTTGATTGCCCGCAGCGCAGACGTCCGACAGAACATGAAACAACCGCTTGCGAGCTCGATCTCGTGCGGCTCTTGACTTGGCAACTCGTCACCATACGTGTAGTGCGCCACCTTGCGCCCCAGCCGACCGCGCAACATCGATGGTCGCAGCGCAAGTGCTCGCAACGCGAGGATTGCGACGGACGGTGACCGCTTGGCCAAGCGCGCGTATTCGTTGCGCGGATCGAAGCCCTGTGGCGCCAGCATAGCGACATCGGGATTTGCACCGATGAATCGCAGGCACTCCAACACAGCACCGCGCTCCATCACGATATCGGGATTCAACAGCAGGTGGAACTCGGCTTTTGACAGCGCGATGGCGCGATTCTGGCCGGGCCCGTATCCAACATTGCCATGGCCCTCGATGATGCTCAGAAGATACGCCGGTGATGCCTGCGCCTGCTGCTTGGCCACGACCGCCCGAACGAGCTCCACGGCTTCAGGATCTTCGTCATTGATGACGACGAACACCTCGGTTTCCAGTGCGAGATGTTCGCCTGCAGCATCAACGGATCGACGGAGGCTGTCCAACATCTCTCCCAGCAGTGTCAGGTCCGAAGCGTAGGTCACGACGCTGGCTGAAAGTCTGACGCTCACGAGCGGACCCCGCCCACGCTATTGGCTTGGCGGCTGTGGCGGAGAGAGAGCGCCAGTCCCAACGGCAACCAGAAAAACAGCCAACTCAGTCCGACCTTGTCTATCAGCTCGTGGCCGTCGAACAGATGCCCACCAACGCCACCCGCGAGCAGCCCCAGCCCCAGACGCGCCTCGACCGTCGCGCGTGCGCGCCATAGCCTAACGCCGCCGAGCACGATCACCGCCATGAACAAGGTAAGTCCCAAGAGGCCACCCTGAACGGCGATCGAGAGAAAAAGGCTGTGTGGATGCGCGATGGTAAGTCCCGCGGCCACCACCTCATCGTCGCTGAGAATCCCGCGACCAAACCAGATGCCGTCGCTGCGCAGACTCTCGATCTGGGCAGCCCAGATCTCCGGTCGCAGGCTGGTGCCACGAGGCAACAGGGCGCCCATGATGGCGTCCGGACTGAACAGGAATGCGACACCAGCAACCAGCAGAATCCCTACCATTGCCACCGCCACCCAGACGGCTGCTCGGCCGCGGCCTCGCGTTGCGACGAGCATCGCGGCGCCCATCGCCAACGCCAAGTAGCCGCTGCGCGAACCGGTGAGCGCGACGGTCACGATCAACACGCAGGCAACGATCAGGGCAGCACGCGACTCGATGCCCTTCATCCGGTCGGCGAGACTCACGGCAACAATCGCCGCGCCGGCAAAACCGAGTGCGGCGGTCACGCTATTGTCGAGTTGGCCGAGCCCCCACAGACGGTCGTCCCACGTTGGGAAGAGGTAAAAGTCCGCCATCGCCACGACTGCTGCAACGACCGCCGCTGCACAAATTCCGCGTTCCAACCAGGTCATGAACCCGGGTACGCGCAGCTGCGACCGTGCAACTGCCAGGACACACGTGAGTACGAGGACAGCACGCACCATGATCGAGAAGACATCACCCGCTGTCGCGGACGTCGACCATAGCGAGGAGGCACACAGATACGCGACCAACAGCACAATCATCAGCGTCCAGGTTGGCAACTCGAACGGTGGCATCGGCCGAGCTGAAACCAGCGACGCGATCAATACGACGAACAGCAGATAGGTCGCGAAACTCGATGCGCTCTGGGACGGGAGGATATAGATCGACGTCAGCGCCAACGCAATCAGCCACGCTACACAGCGATCGAGCAATCGTTGCTTGGACGGTAGCGCGTCTATTGCGGTGCCCATTCTCAATCGGAGTGCGTTCTGCATTGGTGGGCCCACCAGGGCTCGAACCTGGGACCAATCGATTATGAGTCGACTGCTCTAACCAACTGAGCTATGGGCCCGTCGATGGGAGATCTTACCTGCCATCCCTGGCGATTCGTACGCGCCCTGTGGGCACCTGCCGCGCCATCCATGGCGCGGCGCTCGATGCTGCCCGAGCATGCTCGGGCTGACGCCTTCGGCGTCACCGCGTCTTGCCCAACTGAGCTATGGGCCCGTCGATGGGAGATCTTACCTGCCATCCCCAGCGATTCGTACGTCGAGGCCGAACCCTTCGCGGGCAAGCCCGCTCCCACATTCCAGTCGCCTACGACCGCAATTGTGGGAGCGCCCTTGGGCGCGAATGATCTCAGCGCTCAGTTCGTCTCGTCGAGGAAGCTGCGCAGATGCTCCGAGCGGCTCGGGTGGCGCAGCTTGCGTAGCGCCTTCGCCTCGATCTGCCGGATGCGCTCCCGGGTGACATCGAACTGCTTTCCGACCTCTTCGAGCGTGTGATCGGTATTCATGTCGATGCCGAAGCGCATGCGCAGCACCTTGGCTTCGCGTGCGGTGAGTCCGGCAAGCACCTCTTTAGTCGCCTCCCGCAGGCCTTCGCCGGTCGCGAGATCTACCGGCGAGCCGATGGTGATGTCCTCGATGAAATCGCCCAAATGCGAATCTTCGTCATCGCCGATCGGCGTCTCCATCGAGATCGGTTCTTTGGCGATCTTGAGCACGCGGCGGACTTTGTCCTCCGGCATGTCCATGCGTTTGCCGAGTTCATCAGGCGTCGGCTCGCGTCCCATTTCCTGCAACATCTGTCGGGATACGCGGTTCAGCTTGTTGATGGTCTCGATCATGTGCACCGGGATCCGAATCGTGCGCGCCTGGTCGGCAATCGAGCGCGTGATCGCCTGACGGATCCACCAGGTGGCGTAGGTCGAGAACTTGTAGCCGCGGCGATATTCGAACTTATCGACCGCCTTCATCAGGCCGATGTTGCCTTCCTGGATCAGGTCGAGGAACTGCAAGCCGCGATTGGTGTACTTCTTGGCAATCGAAATCACCAGTCGCAGGTTGGCTTCCACCATGTCTTTCTTGGCGCGGCGGGCTTTTGCTTCACCGAGCGACATGCGCCGGTTGATGTCCTTGATCTCGGGCACCGTGAGGCCGGTTTCGTCGATGATGCTCTTGAGCTTTTTCTGGGCACGAACGATCTCGTCCTTTTGTTCGGCCAGCGCTGCGCTGTAATCCTTCTTCGCGCGCATGTGCTTGTTGACCCAGGCAATCGAGGTCTCGTTGCCGGGAAAGTCCTTCAAGAACGCTTTGCGAGGCATGCGCGCGCGGCGAACGGCTGCGATCATGATCGCGCGCTCCTGACGGCGAACGCGCGCCAGTGTCTCGCGCGGCATTTCGACGATCTCATCGTGGAATCGCGGCACCATCTTGAATGCGCAGAACACTTCGGCGAGCTTCTCGAGCTCCTTCTTGACCGCCGGTGAGTTGCGGTTGCCCTTAGCCTTGGCGAGCGCCTTCTGCGTCTTGTTGTACTGACGTTTGACAGCGGTGAATCGACGCTTCGCCTCGACCGGGTCGGGGCCTTTATCCTCTTCCTTCGCTTCTTCGTCGTCTTCGCCTTTCTCGGCTTTTTCGGCCTTTTCCGCGGCTTTGGCGGCATGATCGATCTGTGGCGCCTGCGGCACTTCGTCCGTGGGATCGAGGTAGCCGATCAAGAGATCGAACAAACGATTGTCTTTCGTTGCAATCGCATAGGCTTCGAGGATGTGCTCCACGGTGCCGGGGTAGTAAGCGACCGCGGACTGGATGTCGCGGATGCCTTCTTCGATACGCTTGGCGATTGCGATTTCACCTTCGCGCGTGAGTAGCTCGACGGTGCCCATCTCGCGCATGTACATGCGCACTGGGTCGGTGGTACGTCCGGCTTCGGTTTCGACCGCAGCCAGCGCCGCAGCGGCTTCTTCAGCGGCAACCTCATCGGCGGTGTTCTCGCCGGCATTGCTGAGCTCGTCCGCATCGGGGGCCACCTCGTACACCGAGATGCCCATGTCATTGATCATGCCGATGATGTCTTCGATCTGGTCAGGGTCGGAGATATCGTCGGGCAAGTGATCGTTCACTTCGGCGTAGGTCAGGTAACCCTGCTCCTTGCCTTTGGCAATCAACTCTTTCAATCGCGACTGCTGCTGTGCGGTATCTGTGGCCATGAGTCCTCGACGGTGTGGATCGCGCGGGATGCCCCCGGGGCGAGCCAGGGGGCAAAAAAGCGGGGGATTATATCCCGGTCATCCAGGCACAACTACCCGCGCAGCGGCGCGGAACGTACCTTTTTGTGTCCAGATGCATACGCTCATCCTAGTCGCCCTGCTGCTTGAGCTGCCAATAGGCGGCGAGCTTTTCCACCGAGCCGTCGGCGCGCAGATCCTCGAGCAGCAGGCTTCTGTTGGCCTTAGACCGCGCGGCCAGGCATTGATCCACGGCGTCTTCGAATTCTCGCCGCAGCGCCTGCGGTGCCATCATCAGTGCCCGCTGGGCGCACGTCAGAAGTTGTTCGTGTTCCGGCTCACCCATCCAATAGCCGAGCAAGGCCGCGGTGTCGTCCTGCGGGTTCTCAGCCAGATAGCGCGCGACCCGACCGATGACGCTGTCTTCCAATGCCAGGAGTTCGGTGCGCCGCGCCGGGTCCAGGTCGCTCAACAGCTGTGGATGCTGAACGAGCACCGATAGTAAGTACTCACTGATGCGCGACGTATCGGCGCCCATGGCAACCCGGCGATTCGCCGCCCGGGGCGTCGCTGGGGACGTACCACCCCCGTCCACCGTGCGCTTGAGTGCTTCCGGCGCAAGTTCCGTGAGTTCGGCGAGCCGGCGCAGCATCATTTCCTTGAGGACACCGTCCGGGACCTTGCGGATGTACGGCAGCGCAAGGTCCGCAAGCCGCGCGCGGCCGTCGAGGGAGACGCGGTCGATACCCTGAGAGAGCCGGGAAAACAGGTACTCGGCTGCCGTGACCGCGCTTTTGACGCGCGCATCGAAGGCGGTCCGGCCCTCTTTGCGCACCAAGGTGTCGGGATCCTCCCCGTCCGGCAGAAACACGAACGACAGCTGATGCCCGGCCGAGAGTGCGGGCAGGGCAACCGCCAGCGCCTTCCATGCCGCCTCGCGGCCGGCGGTATCGCCATCGAAGCAACACACGACGGATGGCGTGTAGCGGAACAGTTTTTCGAAGTGCGCCATCCCCGTGGCCGTGCCAAGGGTGGCGACTACATTGGAGATGCCGGCTTGGGCGAGGGCCACCACGTCCATATAACCTTCAACCAGCAACACCGTGTCCAGGCGCGGGCTCACCCGGCGCGCCTCGTAGAGGCCATACAGCTCGCGGCCCTTGTGAAATACCGCAGTTTCCGGCGAATTGAGGTACTTGGGTTTCTCATCCCCGAGTACGCGCCCGCCGAAGGCGATGACGCGGCCGCGCAAGTCACGGATCGGGAACATAATGCGATCCCGGAACCGGTCGTAATGGCCACCGGAGGACTCGCGCTCCGATACGAGGCCTGCCGCCATGAGGTCCGCCGCTTTGGTGGTGGCGAGCGCACTGACGAGGTTGTCCCAGCCGGGCGGGGCAAAGCCGATGCCGAAGTCCTTGGCGGTGATGCCCTGCAGCCCACGACCCTTCAGGTACGCCACGGCGCGGGGGGCATCCGCATGCTGACGCAGCATGGCGCGGTAGTACTGATCGGCGGCCTCGAGAGCCTTGTAGATGTGTTCGGTCGCTTCGCTCTGAGCGCGCGCCGTTTTTTCCCGCGGCACTTCGACGCCGGCAATGGCTGCCAGCACCTCGACCGCCGGCACGAAATCGAGCCGATCGAACTGCATGAGAAACTTGAGCGCGGATCCCGTCGCTCGACAGCCGAAGCAGTAATAGAACTGGCGGTCGGTGTTGACGTTGAAGGACGGGCTCTTTTCATCGTGAAACGGGCACAACCCCAGATAGCGATTGGCACCTGATTTCTTCAGCGTCAGCCGTGACTGGACCACATCGAGAATGTCGACGCGACCGAGCAGGTCGTTGATGAAGTGCTGAGGAATGAGGCCGGACATGGCCTTGAGTTTAACGCGGTGAGCGGTGGGTCCCTAACCCAGGCGTGATTTGACGGTGGCGCTGATCTGGGCCATGTCCGCGCGACCCGTCACCTGATCGCGAACGAGCGCCATGACCTTGCCCATATCGCGCATGGAAGCGGCCCCGGTTTCCTCGATCGCCGCGTCGATGATCGCCGCAATCTCCGGCTCAGTCAGAGGCCGGGGCATGAACTCGCGCACGACGGAGATTTCGTAGGTTTCCTGATCGGCGAGGTCGATTCGGCCCGCATCACGATACTGCGTCTCGGACTCGAGCCGCTGTTTCAGCATGCGATTGAGGACCGCGACGATGTCATCGTCACCGAGCGTCCTACGCTCGTCGACTTCGACGCGCTGGATGTCGGCGCTCATCAGACGCAACGTCGCCACCCGGGACTTGTCCCGGGCCTTCATTGCGTCGTGGGTCGCCTGCCTGATGCGTTCGCGCAGCTCGGCCATCAGGCAATCACCGTGAGGAAATCAGAAGTTACGTTCGAACCGGCGGGATTCGCGCTGGAGTTTCTTCAGATGGCGCTTCACCGCAGCGGCGGCTTTGCGCTTGCGTACGGAGGTGGGCTTCTCGTAGAACTCGCGACGTCGCACTTCGGACAGTACGCCGGCTTTTTCACAGGATCGTTTGAAGCGTCGCAAGGCGACGTCGAAGGGCTCGTTCTCTCTGACCTTGACGAATGGCACCCGGGCACAGCCTCCAGAAATTATGAGGGGCGAAAAAGGAGGCGGATTCTAATGGGGAAGTGACCGCGGTGCAAAGGCTAACGGCCGGAGGCTCCCTGCGGACGGTGGTTCGCCCCGGAGCTGGTACCATCCCGCGCCATGCTGGTACTGGGGATCGAGACGTCCTGTGATGAAACCGGGGTTGCGCTATACGACACCCGGCGCGGGCTCGTGGCCGACACGCTCTACTCCCAGATCGCCTTGCATGCGGAATATGGCGGGGTGGTGCCGGAACTCGCCTCGCGCGACCACGTACGCAAGACGACGCCGCTCATCCGCGAGACGCTGGCGTCGGCGGGTCTCGGCGTCGATGCGATCGAAGCCATCGCCTACACCGCAGGCCCCGGCCTCATCGGCGCGTTGATGGTGGGCGCGACCATCGGTCGCAGCCTCGCCTGGTCGCTAGGCGTACCGGCACTTGGTGTTCACCACATGGAGGCGCACCTCCTGGCACCCTTGCTCGCTGACCCGAAGCCCGCATTTCCATTCGTTGCGCTCCTGGTGTCCGGCGGTCACACCCAACTCGTGCGCGTGGCCGGAGTCGGGCTCTACGAGATCCTCGGCGAGTCGATCGACGATGCCGCGGGAGAGGCTTTCGACAAGACCGCCAAAGTCCTGGGCCTGCCGTACCCCGGGGGGCCGGCGCTTGCGCAGTTGGCCGAATCCGGTGACCCGACGCGCTTCACCTTGCCGCGGCCGATGACCGACCGCCCCGGCCTCGATTTCAGCTTCAGCGG